>CAKOMI010000081.1 GCA_934096605.1 uncultured Bacilli bacterium | reverse complement strand
GAGTAAAGATACAAGTAATATGATTGATTGGTTAAGTAATGATATTAATATAATGGCTACTGAAAAAGATTTGTCTGATAAGAATATGGCTGATTTATCTAAACAAGCATTTAATCTAATTAATAAACTTAACCAACATTTAAAAGTATTAGAAAAAGAAGAAACAAAAGAAGTTGATTTATAATGAAAAAAATAATTAAACTTCTTCTTTCTTCTACTGTTAGTATTATAATTTTATTTTTAATTATATTAGTACCAGTATTAATGATAATGGATTTCTTTGGTGCTAATATTACTGATGGTTATATAGAAAATAATAGTGAATATGCAGAACAATATAGAACAGTTGCTAATAAGTATATTAAGTCAAAAAGTGGTTATGTATCTTTAGAAAGAATTTTATATTTCTATCTGGCTGATACTTCACTTTCTTTTGATGAAATATATAATGATAATTTAGATAAAGAATCTAAAAAATTAATTCCAATTAGTCAAGTATGTGAAATATCAAAATATAAAGTTTTAGATGTTTGTAAAAGTAATAATATTTCTACTAGTGTGCAAATCGATGAAGAACAAGCCAAACCGTTTGCTCCACCAATAAATTTTGCTAGTTCAACTATAACTAGTTTTTTTATGGAAGAAAGAGTTGTTTATGGTAAAGCGAATGTTCATAAGGCTTGGGATATTGCATCGCCAGCTCAAAGTCCAGTTTATTCAACCTGTGATGGAACAATAGAAAAAGTTTCTTTTCCGTACTCTAGTAATTCAATAGATACTAATGACAAACAAGGTGGAAATATTATTAAACTTAGTTGCGAAGTTGGTGATAAAAAATACACGGTTTTGTATGGACATTTATTTCCTAACAGTTCAAAAGTTAGCGAGGGACAGCAAGTAACTAAAGGACAACAAATTGCAGGAGTTGGTACAACTGGTTATTCTACTGGTAACCATTTACATTATCAAGTTTCATTAGATGGACAAGTTATTGATGGTATGAGTTTAGTAGATTTTACTTATGAAAACTCTAATTATTCTCCAGACTTTAAATTACCAGATTCTAACTTACCATCCTATAAAAATTAAAGAAAATAAAATTTTAGGATGAAAACGCAAAACAAAAATACCTTAAAGAATATAGAAAATATTTAATATCATCCTTTAGATGAACCTACAAAGTAGGATGAATTTCGTAAGTACGAAATAAGTCTTACACAACACTAAACCCTTATGAAATAAGGAAATGTTTAGTGTTAATGTGTAAGTTTCTTATCCTGCTTTTTTCTATATCTCATATTTTAAGGTGTTTTCATCCTATTTATAGATTGGAGGTCTTATGAGAAGATTTGATTTTTGGCTGCCAATAGATTTATTTAATAGAATAAATTTAATGGCTAAACATTATAAAGTTTATACATCAAAAATGATGATACAACTTTTAGAAATGGGATATTTAGAAATGATTAAACAAGGAGGTTATGATAATGAAATTAACAATAAATAAATTAATTGCAAATGATATGATAAATTATGGTATGGATAA
>CAKOMI010000080.1 GCA_934096605.1 uncultured Bacilli bacterium | reverse complement strand
TTATAATTGGCGTAATAATATTCTTACTTCCAGGTCTTATTAACTTTGTTTTTGATATAGCAAATAATATTATTGCCTCTAGTAGTGAATATCAAAGTGAATTTACTAATTGTGAAAAATGTATTTTAGATATTGGTGAATGTAATATAAATGGAAACTAGAAATAAAGATCTAGTTTCTTTTGTTTTATAAAAACAATCATGATATAATAAAACAAAAGAAAGAAGTGATTATTATGCAAAAAAATAAATTTGTTTATTCTATTGGTCTTAGTGTTCTTGCCTTCACATTAGGGTGTCTATTTTTACTATTACCAATGTTTTCAGTGAGCGATAGTACCTTAATATATCGTTTATTCTTAGGAATATATGGTTTAATAGAATTAGGACAATTCGTTGTCTTATATGAAAAGAAAGATTATACTAACTTTTTTGTTTTTGCTATTAGTGCTATATTGTTTATTGCAAGCTTTGTATATGATTTAGCTGTACCAAGAGTAACGTCATTAACACTACTTTTATTTGTTGGTGTGTTTGCTTTAGCCAAACTTAAAAAAGCAGATTATTATCATGATAGAAAAAGTAGAGTATGGAGTATTGAACTTACATTACTATTATTATTTCTATTTAGTGGCGTTTTAACTTGTTTCCAATTTTTGCATTCTACCGATATAGCTTTAATCCTTGGTTATTTTACTATTATAAGTGGTGCTATTGAAACAAGTGAATCTTTTGTTTTATATTTGACGAAAGGAAAAATAAAATGAGATTAGTTAATGACTTTAAAGAATATCAAATTTTAGATATGGCCCATGGTGAAAAATTAGAAAGTTGGAATGGTATTATTTTAAGAAGACCAGACCCTCAAATAATATGGCCAGAAGAAACTCATCCAGAATTATGGAATAAAGCCAGTGCTACATATCATAGGAGTAATACTGGTGGTGGCTACTGGGAAGAAAATAAGAACGTTCCTAAAGTTTTTGAGGTTAAATATTTAGATACCACTTTTAGATTAAAACTTATGGGCTTTAAGCATACGGGCTTATTTCCTGAGCAAGCAACAAATTGGGTAAAAGTATCTAATATAATTAAAAATTCTAAAAGGCCATTAAAAGTATTAAACCTTTTTGCTTATACAGGAGCGGCTAGTGTTGTAGCTTTAAAGGCTGGTGCTAGTGTTGTTCATGTTGATTCATCACGTGGTATGGTCGATTGGGCTAAAGAAAATGTAGCTGTTAATCATCTTGAAGACAAACCAATAAGATTTTTGGTAGATGATTGTCTAAAATTTGTTAAAAGAGAAATTAGAAGAGGCAACAAATACGATATAATATTAATGGACCCACCAAGTTTTGGCCGTGGCAGTAAAAATGAGGTCTGGAATATCGAAAACAATTTATATGAATTAGTTAGTTGTGCCAGTGAACTTATGAGTGATGATTTTAAATTATTTTTAATTAATTCCTATAGTACTGGTTTATCTAAAACAGTACTTGAAAATATTTTGTATCTTACTGTAAATAAACAAAAAGAAGGCCTTATTTCAAGTGATGAAATAGGGGTTATGATGCAAGACTCATCTATAATATTACCATGCGGTGTTACAGCCATATGGGAAAATAAAGATTTATAATGAATTTGATTTGTAGTTGAAAAGAATTTATTGTATAATGTTTAATGTAAAAGTGGTTATACCACATAGTTAGGTAAAAGTGATGATAATGAAAAAAAATATCTTATTTTTAATAATATTT
>CAKOMI010000079.1 GCA_934096605.1 uncultured Bacilli bacterium | reverse complement strand
ATTCATATTTTGGACTATATACTATTATCCATACTATAATAATAGTATACCCCCCCCCCAAGGTATTTGTCAAGAAAAAAATACCACACACTAAATTAAATAAAAAAGACTAATTAAGTCTTTTAGTTTATTATGATACATTAATTAAAAATGGATTATCGGCTGTACCAATTCCTCCACTTATCTTAGCATCTGATGAGAGATTGACAACCGCTCGCACACCAAAGCTGTAGGTCACCCAGTTGAGGTTAGAATAGCCTCCGCTGCTCAAGACGAACTCATACGCCGCCATATTCGAGACAAAGAGGGCACTCGGAGACAAAGTCCAATAATAACTTGTACTGTACGTATAGGCAGATTTATTAATATAACCATCGGCATAGCCTGAAAGCATTAATTCATCAACAGTTATCAAACCAATTGGATAAGTTAAGGCTTTATTTCCTTTAGTATTTGTACTTAAGGTAAATAAATCGTTTGTTTGAGCACATTTCAATGTTGGTTGTTTTGTTTGATAATATCTACGATAAGGTCCATAGCTAGTATTAGAACCTGTTGTAGAATATCCATTTCCCGAATCTAAACTTCTATCATTACAGAAACCGGCATCAACGATGACTGATTCGTTACTTGTTCCTAAAATATGTGTTTTATACCAATTGTCTAGTTCTTTTTTGATATTACTGTCGTTTTCGTTGGCATTTGTTTTTTCATAACTTGTATTTAAAGTACTGCCATACATATAGCCTACATAGGCCGGATTATCTTTTTTACTATTAAAGGCAGCTGATTTCATATTTAAACCAGAGCCACTGGCATTGGCTGTTGTTCCCGCATATAAAAGCCTGACACTGCCATCACCATTTATACGAATAATTCGCCAGTAAGCACCAGCATATTTTACATAGTTGTTATTTACTGAACCGCGATAGTAATAACTTACGCCATCGTCATCTGCCATTTGATAAAGTCCTTTATCTGATTTATCGCTTTCATTTTCTGTTTGGTTCATCAAATATCCTTTTAAATTATATCTTCTCGTTTTGAAAGAAGTTCCGCCCGTACCAATTCCCGTACCATCTGTAATACTCGCACCCGTAATTTCATATATATTTGAACAACCTGAGGTACTTTTATAAATGTCAATGACATCTGAAGAATTAGTACCATAAGTTGCATCACAATAATAATACTTCGTAGCCCCGCCATATTTTAAAGTTGTTGGATCAACTTGTTGAACATTAGTAATGGTATATTTTCCTGTATCTTTGTTAAAAGTATAACTAGAACCTATTGGAAGTAAAACATTTTCATCAGTTAAATTTTTAAATCTTTCATCAGTGTCTTTTAAGGCTACCAAATCAGGATGTGGCATCGTGGCTGTAACGGTCTTTAAAGAATCATTTATATTTTCGTTCCATATGATTAATGGGGCTGTCTTAGTAAAGTCTGGACTTTGTTTAGAAGCAATTTTTTGTTTTGATATTTCAGGACTTGTTTGATATTCATTAGCAAGTATGGCATCACTTAGTTTGTCATATCCTTGTTTTAACGGATCATATATTCCTGCACTGGCAGTTATTGTTACTTTAGCAGTAAACAATTTGTTCATTGCATCAGTATCTTCTGGTCCCACATCTTCACTTAACCATAATCTTAATTTATAGTTATTGGTTTCCCCTGCTCCTATACCACCTTTATATAGTTCTTTGGAAATACTTATATTTTTTAAAGTAGCCTCTACTGTATCAAAGTTTGATAATCTTTGTACTCCCTCTTCATTTAATAA
>CAKOMI010000078.1 GCA_934096605.1 uncultured Bacilli bacterium | reverse complement strand
GACTTTGATGAAATGCTTTATTATGATAGAGATAAGATGTTTGAAAATGCTTGCTATGAAAAAGGATATGAAAAAGGTAAACAAGAGGCTACTATTATAATGTACCCATAAGTATGGACATTTAAAGAAGAAGGTATCCTATAAAATGGACAATATAAGAAGGACTAATATTCTTATAAGTGGACACTTGAAAAAGGGATTAAGTCCTTATAAATGAACATATGAAAAGGGTATTTTTAATTATAGTCTTATATTGATATAATTAAAGTACCAATATAGGAGGTAAAATTGAAAAAATATACACAAAAACAAATTAAAGAATTAAAATCAAATCCATATACTTTAAAAGTTGATGATCAAAGAATATTTTTTACAATAGAATTTAAAAAAGCGTTTTGGACGAAATATCAAGCAGGAATGAGTCCCCGAGTAATACTCAAAGAGTTAAATTACAATTTAGATAATTTTGGCCAAAAACAAATAGATAGTATTGTTCAAAGAATAAAAAAAGAAGCACTGGTTGGTGAATTTACAGAAGGGTATTCCAGATATAATAGAATGAAAGTAAAAGAACCGTCAGGTGATATTACTCCACAAAACATCAAACAAATGCAAAATGAATTATTATATTTAAGGCAAGAAGTTGATTTCTTAAAAAAAGTATTAAAAGCGGAACAGGATCCTTAGCATTAAGTAATGACACTAGTTACAAATTTAAGATTATTTATGAAATAACTAAGAAAGAAAACAATTTATTAACTGTATCGATGTTGTGTGAAATAGCACATGTTTCTAGATCAGGATATTATAATTGGGTAAATTCTGAATATATACGTAATAAAAAAGAAAGTCATGATCAAAAAAGTTTTGAACTTATATTGCAGGCTTATCAGTATAGAGGCTACGACAAAGGAGCGAGAGGAATTTATATGAGACTAATTCATATGGATCCTCCTGTTATAATGAATATTAAAAAAATAAGAAGATTGATGAAAAAGTATAATTTGTTTTGTCCAATTAGGCGAGCTAATCCTTATAGAAGAATGGTAAAGGCTTTAAAAACGAATAATGTTGCTGATAATATACTAAATAGAGAATTCAAACTGCATGGACCAAGAATGGTACTTCTTACAGACATAACTTATATTGCATATAATAGCACAAGATGTTATTTATCAGTAATATTAGATGCATTTACTAAAGAAGCATTGTCATATGTTTTAAGTGCATCATTGGAAATCGATTTTGTTTTAGAAACAGTTAATATCCTTGTTGAAAAACATGGAATATCCCTAAGTTCTGAAACACTAGTTCATAGTGATCAGGGCTGTCATTATACAAGTTATAGCTTTATTCAAATATTAAAAGACAAACAATTAAGACAATCTATGTCAAGAAAAGGAAATTGTTGGGATAATGCCCCTCAAGAAAGTTTTTTTGGACATATGAAAGACGAAATTGATTTGTCTAAATGTAAGACCTTTAATGATGTAAAAGATATCATAGATGATTGGATTGAATATTATAATAATGATAGATACCAGTGGAATTTGGCAAAACTATCACCATTAGAATATTACCAGTATGTTAAAACTGGTGAATATCCATTAAAAATAGGTAAAAGTAAAAACCCTTCTTCATAAATGTTAATTTTGTCCTTGACAAAGGGTACATTTTAAAAGAAATGTTAAAAAGTAACATGCCTATGAAGGATATTATAAAGATATCAAAGTTATCTGAAGAAGAAATTTTAAACCTTAAAAATAATATGTAAACTCACGAAAAGTAAGCCTTAAATGTGCTTATTTTTTTGTTTATTAAAATTTTTTTGAGAAATTACACCGAAAAAAAAGGAAATCAGAGATTTTTCTTGTATATATAAGTAGAAGGATAATTTAAAGCCGGCAAAATTATCTTTCTT
>CAKOMI010000077.1 GCA_934096605.1 uncultured Bacilli bacterium | reverse complement strand
AAAGGTTATTTAAGAGTGAGTACTAATACACCAAGCTTGAAATGTGAAAATTCTAGTGATTATTATACAGTAAGTAGTGCATCAAGTGGTAATAAAGCTCTAACTTATCCAATAGGCTTAATAACAGCAGATGAAGTATTACTTGCTGGTTCAAGTGGTGGCGTCTTTGATGGAGCTTATAATTATCAGAAATCTACACCTAATGCTTACTTAACAATTGGCCAACATTTTTTGACTATGACACCAGCTGGTTATTATAACCCGTTTGGCAGTTCTCGCTGGAATTCTTATGTATTCGCTGTGTACGCGTCGGGTTCTATCGATGACAATGGTACTTTTAGTACCCTTGGGCTGCGTCCAGTAATAAATTTAAAGAACACATTAAAATTTACGGGTGATGGCACAAAAAATAACCCGTATATCCCAAGTTTCTGATTAGTGGACAGTTTTCATTAAACACCGATAATCATTGAATTTATTAAGCAAAAAAGTTGGCCCAGTTGTCAACTTTTTTCAGTATATCAAGGTAACTGTACAAAATATGTGCTTTTTAGGCACAGCAACGCTCTCCACTTTAAAGAGGAGTTTTAAAAAGGTTAAAATAATTACTAAATGTCATAAAGCATAAATTTAAAACTAATTCTGATATATTTTAAAGAATTAAAAGCACGATGAAAAATGGTTAAACCAGTTTTAAATAAAGATTTAATTCTGATTTTTGAATTGTGTGACTTGGTATGAGTACTGATTTTGATATCTTTGTAACATCTTTTGTTTTTGGAATAATCTGCTCCTAAAATAGTGAGAAATAAAATACCAATACTAGCAAAACAGTACATAGACTTAAAATAATCTAAAGATGCATTCGTTGTATTTTCAATGAAGAAGCCATTCGATTTTTGATTTTTAAAGACAGATTCAATTCCCCCGAAGCGATAACTATAATCTTTAATAGCATAATTTTTATCACCATTTGTAGCTAAAATCCAAGGGTCATCTGTATCAACAGCATCACTTATAACAATATTTGTAATATATTTTTTATCTGTAAATTCTATATTAGAATAGGCAATAGAATGATATTTATATTTAGGTAAATCTGATAGAAATTTCCAAATTTTATGTCCTTCTTTTTTATCAAAGTGTAGTGCTTTTATGTTCTTTTTCAATCTCAAAACATAGGTGTGTCCGAGAGAATTAATATGTTCCATGATGCCGGTAGAATTAAACCATCTGTCGGCAAGAAAAATTAAATCAAAATTATTATTAAATAATTTGGAAACATAAGATATGCCTGTTTTTATAAGTTCTTCTTGGAAAGCTTCAGGGCATTCATTGCCTTCAAAACAACGAAACCAAAGAGGAATGCCTTGCTTACCAATCCGCATTGTAATCATGAAAACCGTGTAATTGTTTCTAGAAAACATATGGTCAAAAATAATGTGAACCCTTTTATCTTTATGCTTCTTTTTGTAGTTGGATATAACGTGCCTTATAATTTGGTCATAAAAGCTATAGGCATCAAAATGTTTATTAGTAAATAATCTTTTGATTCTTTTAATAACTGAATCTATTTGAACAAGAGAAAAGTCGTCTTTAAGAACTTTAGCAATATCTGATGGCACAAGTGATTCTGAAATAATCATGCCGTGAAGAATATATGGAATAATTTTCAATTGAGTTTTTCTAATGTTCGGAAAAACTTCTTTTAGAAATTTTTCAAAACCACTTGCCATATCTTTTTGAGTATTATATACTTTTCTCATAAACAACCACCTATCTATGTTCCTAAAATAATGATAGCAAAAAGTGGTTGTTTTATCAATTTTAAGACACAATATGAGTAAGGTGGTATATTTACTCTATTTTTAAGGATTTCAAAAACTGTCCAGTTGTAAGCCCAAGTTTATAGAAAAAAATAATAAAAAATGTTAAAAAGTACTTGTTTCGACAAGATACGCACATTTAATGATATATAATAG
>CAKOMI010000076.1 GCA_934096605.1 uncultured Bacilli bacterium | reverse complement strand
TTTATCGAAAAAAATGTTGATTAATTCCACAAAAATGTAAAAAAGTTCTTGCCAAGAGTAAAAACATATGGTATATTCCTGACTTTGACAGTTGTAAGAAGTTAAAAACTCCCTAAGCCCCTGTTCATAAGGGTTTAGAGAGTTTTTTCTTACTAAAAAACATGCGTACCATGAAGAATTAATTTAATGAATCAAAAATTTTTTTAAGATCTTTATAAGTATTGATTTCGTAGTCAGTTCTAAAATCGAATACATTATGCAAATCATCTGTTAAATTAGTTCTTATATATTCTGGAATATAGCCATCTCCTTTACTTTCTAAAACATTCATAGTTCGCAAAGTTTTTAAAATTTGAGAAGTGGTATATTTATAGCTAAGTTCTTTTTCTAATATTCTATATATTAATAAAGCGATAAAACAAGTCATAAAATGAGCTTTAATTCTATCTTCACGAGATAGAT
Source organism: uncultured Bacilli bacterium (assembly GCA_934096605.1). Classification (GTDB taxonomy): domain Bacteria; phylum Bacillota_I; class Bacilli_A; order RF39; family UBA660; genus Ventrenecus. Next base: position 1,581 of record CAKOMI010000076.1, on the reverse strand, counting down.
TAACAGGTCTAGCTAGAAAATCAGATTTCATTATTCTGAATGATTCTTCAATTTCCCATCTACCTTTAGTTATTTTTAATATGTCATCAATGTTTCCAATGAGATTAGTAGATAAAGCATAATATCCATCGTATTTTTCTTCTTCTTTAATTAAGTCTGCGTTTATGGAATATATTTTTTCACAAGCTACTTCACCGTTAGAAGTAGAATTTATTTCTTCAATAAATCTATTAGGATCATTTTGATTTTTACCTTTTCTAATCACATTGTTTGAATTTATACTTTTTTTAGCTCTTTCAATTTGATTATTTCTAATATTTCTACTGTAGTCAAAATATTTAAAACAAAAAGTAACAATGGTATCTTGTTTAACTGATTTAGTTTCAGTTTGAATTATTTTATAAAATAAAGAATCGTAATATTTTTCTTTCATTTCATCGTTCTCTTCAATTTCTTCTAAATCATAAAATTTTTTTAAATCTCCCGGAAGTCTCCATCCTTTTTTATCCAATATTTGTTCTTTATATTCTTCTTTAATCTTTTTTAAAGACTGAGTAATAACAAAACCACGACCATCTTTAATATTATATTTTTTGATTTCATCTGAAGCCAGTCCAGCATCTGTACAAAGAATAACTTTAGTATCATCTAATTTAAAATCGTTAATAATTTTAGATTCTTCAGGTATTAAAGTTTTTTGTTCATTTTGATTACCAGGATAAATATTAAATGATAAAGGAATACCATCACCATCCATAAACAACCCCATACCAACAAGTGGATTAGGTCTATGTTCTTTAGAAATACCATATTTTTTTAAATCATCTTCCTCATCAATTTCAAAGAAATAATTAGTACAATCATAATAAATAATTTTAGAATTTCTTTTAATAATATTTTTACTATTATTAAATAATTGCTCTTGAATGAAATCCATATTTTCAGCAATATAGTTTAAAGCTCTATATTCATCATGTAGTTTAAATTTGGGTTGTTCAATAAAATTTTGACATTGTTTAAATGTTTCTAATTTAGATGAAGGATAAATGATTCTAGCAAAAACTAAATAAGATAAAACCTCATTTAAATCAAATTCAAATTTATATTGTTCTTGAATTTGGTTACAAATATCGCTTAAATTTAATTTACTATAAATGCTTTTTAAAAATAAATATCCAACATTAAAAGAGGTTTTGTTATCCATATTGATAATTTTTTGGTTATTCTTTTTGATGATTATAGTTTCACTTTTGCAATGTTCCTCATTATATTTTTTTACATAATCTTTAAGCCATTCTTTATAATCTTTATTGCCAGCCATTATTTTAACTTCTTCAAGATTACCAATACGCTTAACTATTTTAGTGGATCTTTTTTTATTTTTGGTATAATCTTTAATGATATAAAACAAAGTAGAGTTTTTTGATTTTGAAATTTTAAGCCTCACTCTTATCACACCTATCTGCATTATATGCTAATATTATACAACACTCCACAATAGTACGCAATATAAAATAATTAAAAAAACTAGATTTTATCGTATCTAGTAGCAAATTTTATTTAACAACTGTCAAACTAGGG
>CAKOMI010000075.1 GCA_934096605.1 uncultured Bacilli bacterium | reverse complement strand
CCTTTTTTTATAGGCGCTACTAAAGAGTCAGTGGCAATGCTATATGAATACTTTGGCATTTGTTCATCTTTTTTTAAAAGTTTTACATAGTCATTTTTTAAATTTAAATCTACCTCTTCAATATTACTTAACATTACTCTTTTTTTACCAAGAGAATCACTAGATTTTAAAAGAATTTTTGTTTCATAAGTATTAAAGCCATAGTTTAACATATTGACTGTATCACTACTACGTTTGTCACTTGTTTCGGACCCCATAACAACTGTTATAAATCTAGTATTGTTTTTCTTAGCCGTACTTGTAAGACAATAACCAGCATTTTTAGTAAAGCCTGTTTTTAAGCCATCAACACCATCATAAAATCTTACTAATTTATTGGTATTTACAAGCCAGATACTGGAACCATCATTCTTTTTTAAATAGTCTTCATAAATACTTGTAAACTTTAAAATACTAGTATGTTTTATAAGTTCTCTAGCTATAATGGCCATATCATGGGCAGTAGTAACGTGTCCTTCTGTATCAAGGCCATGGGGATTTAAAAATTTGGTATTAGTAAGCCCTAAACTTTTAGCTTTTTCATTCATTAAAGCAACAAAATCACTTACGGAACCTGATACTTTCTCAGCCATCGCAACAACGGCATCATTACCAGAGGCAATGGCAATCCCTTTTAATAATTCCTCTACTTTATAAGTTTCATTAGCTTGTAAGAAAACTTGGCTGCCGCCCATATTAGCTGCATTTTCACTAATAGTTACTTCATCAGTTAAAGAAAGAGTTTTATTATCAATTCTTTCCATAATTAGTAACATACTCATAATTTTTGTCATACTAGCCGGTGGTAAGACTTCGCTAGCATTTTTACTATACAAAATTTCACCAGTATCAAAATCCATTAAAATAGCACTTTTACTATTAGGGGCTAAATCAGCCTTTGTTTCGGCAAAAACCCCCGGTATAAAAAGAAATAAACATATTATTAACCATACTTTTTTCACAAAATCACCTAGTTAATATTATGCTACTTTATGTATTTTATTAATTTAAGTCTTTTTTTAAATCTTTATTTATCATATAATTATATAAAGAAGGTGGCATTATGAAGAAGAAAAAGGAAATTGTTTTATTGGTTGTACTTTTAATAATTTTAATTTTAATGATATTAGGTTTTACTATGTATAAAAAGATGCCCCAAAAAACAGAAAACGTGAGCAAGACGGCAGAACAAATATTAGAAGAACAAGGTGTTAATGTACGCGCTACTGGTAGTTTTGTAGATGACGCAAACACGTTATTAGAAAAAGGTTATTCTGCTAGTACTATAAATGATATATATGATAATTTAAGTGAAAGAAATATTAGTATTTTACTTACTATGCCTTATACAGATATAACTGAATTTATGAGTATACCTAATTTATCATTAGATAAACTAGACCGTTATAAAGCTTATATGGCAAAAGAAAATATAAGTGTTAGTGATGCTGTTACAAGGGTAAATCTTAATTTAGATGAAGAGTTTTATAAAACAGTTAATGATATTAAAGACCCTAGTAGTATTTTAGTTTTAGTTAATAAAAATCATGCTCTTAAAAGTGATTATGTACCAAGTGATTTAGTTTCTATACCATCATTTCCTAATCTTCTTTTAAGACAAGTAGCTATTGATGATTTTGAGAATCTTTTAGCGGCAGCTAAACTTGATAATGTTTATTTAATACCTTATAGTACCTATCGTTCTTATGATTATCAAAAGGGATTATATGAAAAATATTTAAAAGAAGACTCACAAGAGGTGGTTGATACTTACTCAGCAAGACCAGGACACTCAGAACATCAAACTGGACTTGCCATTGATATTAGAAGCAGTAGCCACTGGTATAGTTTAACTGATAATGATTATGATTGGATGCTTAATAATTCTTATAAATATGGTTTCATTGTAAGATATCCAAAAGATAACTCCAAAATAACTGGTTATAAAGAGGAACCATGGCATATTAGATACTTAGGTAGAGACATTGCTACTAAAGTGCATGATAAAAATATTACTTATGATGAATAT
>CAKOMI010000074.1 GCA_934096605.1 uncultured Bacilli bacterium | reverse complement strand
AAATGTTTTACAAACGAAGAAAAAAATGATAGAATGAACTTATCAGATTTAAGTGGGCAGAAATTCCCACTTTTATTATTGAAAGGTTGGGTGGTTATGGAAAAACTAGAAATGATTAAAAAGGCTATTGAAGGGCCATTAAAAGAAATAGAAATGGTTGTTGATGATATTTCTTTTGTAAAAGAAGGTTCTTATTACTTTTTAAGAATAGTCTTAGATAAAGTTGGAGGAATAGACATGGATGCAATTGTTGAAGCAACCCATATTATTAATCCAATTATTGATGAGTTAGATCCATATGAAGAATCTTACATATTAGATGTATTAAGTAAAGAAAGAGGCGAGTAAAATGGATAAAAAAGAATTTATTAAAGCCCTAAACCATATTATTGAAGAAAAGGGTATAAGCAAAGACGTTGTTTTTGATGGCTTAGAAGCTGCTCTTGCAACAGCGTATAAAAAGAACTTTGGTTCAAAAACTAATGTTTTAGTTAAAATGGATAGAGAAACTGGCGATATTAAAGTTTACTCTTACTATGTTGTTGTTGATGATTATGATGATGGTATTGACACAGTGGATGAAGAAGGAAATGAAGTTCATATTCCACCAGAGATTAACATTGATGCCCAAATGCTTTTAGAAGAAGCAAGAGAAATAGACCCTACTATAAATGTGGGAGAAACTATTGAAAAAGAGGTTACACCAAAAGACTTTGGTCGTGTTGCTGCAGGAACTGCTAAACAAGTTTTAACCCAAAAAATAAGAGAAGCTGAACGTGAAGTTATCATGGGTGAATTCCAAGATAAAGAAGGCGAAATGATGATGGGTATGCTTGCCATGGAAGATCAAAGAAATTATTATATTGATTTAGGTAAATCAAGAGGTATCTTACCAAAAAGCGAAATGATACCTGGTGAAACATTAAAAATGGGTACTAGTATTCGTGTTTATATAACTAAGGTTGAAAGTACACCAAAAGGACCACTTATCTTATGTTCACGTAAACACTATGGCTTTGTAAGAAGACTATTTGAAACTGAGATCCCTGAACTTGTTGATGGCACCGTTATGCTTTATTCATGTGTAAGAGAAGCTGGCATAAGAAGTAAAGTAGCAGTTTATTCAACCGATGATCGTGTCGACCCAGTTGGTGCTTGTATTGGGGAACATGGTTCTAGAATAGCTAATATTTTAAAAGAATTAAATGGTGAAAAAATTGATATTGTAAGATATTCAGAAAATCCCGAAGAATTTATTGCCAGTGCCTTATCACCTGCTAAAGACGTAACTGTAAATATTATCGACCCAGTAAAAAAAGAAGCTTTAGCTATCGTGCCAGATGATTGTCTATCACTTGCCATTGGTAAGAAAGGTACAAACATTAAATTAGCAAGTAAACTTACTCATTATAAAATTGAGGTTACAACTCTTGCTAAAATAAATGAACAGGCTAATAAATAATGAAAGTAAAAATATTTTCCCATAAAAGTGACCCTGATGGTATTGGTTCTGTTATCGTTGTTTCACTAGCGTATCAAAACACTTCCTTTGAGGTATTTCCTAATAATAGAGAGTTAGATGAAAGGCTAGTAGAGTTTTTAAGTAATAAAGAATATCTTAATTACGATAAAATATATATTGCCGATTTATGTCCCAATAATGTTCTTTTAAAGAAAATGGCTAGTTTAACTAGTAATCCCTTTGTGGTATATGATCATCACTTAACATCTTCTAAAGAAACGGAAAGTTATTCTTTTGTCCATATTGAGGCTTCTAATCATGAGTGCGCAACTAGTCTTTTGTATGATGATTTAAAAGTTGTGTTTGCAAATGACACTTTAAACACACTGGTCTATCTAACAAGAATGCATGATACTTGGTTATGGAAAGAAGAAAATGTAACTAAATCTTTAGATCTTGAAAGTATCTACCATTATTTAGGTGCTTATGGGTATTACTATTATTTTCGGGACAAGTGTTTAAAAAACGATAACGTTTTCTTTAATAAAGAAGAAGAAAGATGGCTAATTTATCAAAATAAAGAAGAACAAGAAAAAATAAAAGATATTTTAAATAGATTAGTAGTTAAACAAGTTGATGGTCTCACTTTTGCCACAGTTTATGGGCCATATTTACTAAGAAATTTAGTAGCTGATAGTTTAAGAGATAGAGAAGATAATATCGATATTTTAATTTATTTAACACCTGATAATGAAAC
>CAKOMI010000073.1 GCA_934096605.1 uncultured Bacilli bacterium | reverse complement strand
TGCTTTAAATAGTTCTACGAACCTTGCTTTAGCTCTACGTGCCTTATCTTAATTCCGACACTTTGTTACACTATCTTATTAAATAAAAAATTGACAAACCCTTAAATAAAGAGTATATTATTTTCATAAATCGCGATGATTATATGAGTAATTATATCAATTCTTTTAAAGAGAGATAGTGGTGGTGCAAACTATTAAAGAAGCTATAATGAAAAAAGATATATGAGCGTTTACGGGTTGTTCCAATAAAAACTAGTAAAGAGCATACATTGTATGAACTAAGGTGGTACCGCGGATTTTACAGTTAATTCGTCCTTAATGGATAATTAACTGTTTTTTTATTTATAGAAAGAAGGTTAAAAAATGAAAGAACTTACAGAACAAGAAAAAGTAAGAAGAGAAAAATTGAATGAATTAAAAAATATTTGTAATCCATATCCTGATCACTTTGATAGGACTCATACCCTAAAAGAAGCAAGTACTTTACCGGATAAAACAGAAAATGTAAGTGTTGCCGGACGTATTGTTTTTATGCGTAAAATGGGGAAATTAAGTTTTATTAAAATTAGAGATTTAGAAGGGTCTTTACAACTAGAATTAAAAGTCGATGAAGTTGGTGAAGAAAGTTATAGTAACTTTAAAAAGTTAATTGATACTGGTGACTTCTTTGGTGCCACAGGGGAAATCTTTACTACACAAACTGGTGAAAAAACATTGCGAGTAAAAAGTTATACATTCCTAGGTAAAGCCCTAAAACCACTACCAGAAAAATTCCATGGCTTAACTGACACAGAATTAAAATATCGTAATCGTTATGTTGATTTAATCACTAATGAAGAATCAAGAAATGTATTCTTAGGAAGAAGCAAATTCTATGCATTCTTACACCGATACTTAGGAAGTCATGGTTTCTTAGAAGTTGAAACGCCTATTATGCAAACTGCTGTATGTGGTGCTGCTGCTAAACCATTTTTTACTCATCACAATGCTTTAAACTTAGATATGAATTTAAGAATTGCTCCTGAAACTTATTTAAAACAATGTATCGCAGCTGGCTTTGATCGTGTATATGAACTTGCTAGATGCTTTAGAAACGAAGGCATGGATACAGAACATTTACAAGAATTTACTCAAGTAGAATGGTATGCGTCTTATTGGAACTTTGAAGATAACATTAAATTTTATACAGAGTTTATAAGAGAATTATTGATGGAATTGACTGGTAAAACAACAGTTTCTTATCAAGGGTTAACATTAGATTTTGGTAAGGAAAATTGGGATAGAATAGATTATTGTGAATCAATGAAAAAAATTTTTGGATTTGATTTCTTAGATATTGATGACCCAATTGAATTAAAGAAAAAAATAGTTGAAAAAGGATTATTTAGCGATGCAGAACTTTCAGATTATAAATCAGTAAGCCAAATAATTGATTTTGTTTACAAAAAGAAAATTCGTGCTAATATAGTAGATCCAACAATTATGTATAATTATCCAGCAGTTTTAATACCACTTGCTAGAAAAAATGATGAAGATCCTAGAAGAATCGATGTTTTCCAAGTAGTTGCAGCAGGTACTGAATTATGTAAAGCCTATTCCGAATTAGTAGACCCAGAAATTCAAAGAGAAAACTTTGAGATGCAAGCTAAAGCTAAAAGTCAAGGCGATGATGAAACAATGGAACTTGATGAAGACTTTATGGGAGCTATGGAACAAGGTATGCCACCAATCTCTGGTCTTGGTTTTGGTGTTGATCGTTTAATGATGCTTATTTATAACCAAGAGTCTATTCGTGATGTTGTCCTATTCCCAACTATGAAAAAAGATACAAAAAATAAAGTTACAAAAGAAGAAATAACCAATAAAGAAGAAATAGATTTTTCAAACGTAAAAATAGAACCTTTATTTACTGATTATGTTGATTTTGAAACATTTAGTAAATCTGATTTCCGTGCTGTTAAGGTTATAGACTGTGTAGCTGTACCAAAAAGCAAAAAATTATTACAATTCACTTTAAATGATGGTACAGAAAAAAATAGAACTATTCTAAGTGGTATTCATGCTTACTATGAACCAGAAGAATTAATCGGAAAGACTTTAATTGCCATTACTAACTTGCCACCACGCGCTATGATGGGGATAGATTCTTGTGGTATGCTTCTATCAGCAGTTCACGAAGAAAATGGTGAAGAAAAATTACACCTTTTAATGGTTGATAACAGTATTCCAGCCGGTGCCAAATTATATTAAG
>CAKOMI010000072.1 GCA_934096605.1 uncultured Bacilli bacterium | reverse complement strand
TATTATTCCTAATATAGCTATTACGGCTAATAATTCAACTAATGTAAACCCTTTTTTCATAACCAATCCTACTTTCATATTTATTTTATCATGACTAGGTTACAAATAAAAGAAAAATAACTCTATTTGGAGAGTTATTAATTTTTATAGTTAATGGATATAATTGTTTGAAAAGTATACGCTAGAAGATAATCAGCATTAATCGTATTATTCTCATAGCTATAAATTATATCATCACTATCAGTATAAATTGGGTAAGTCGAAACATTATTATATGTTTTTTTATTTAATGATTTTCCAGATGCATCAAATGACTCGATTACTAAGTAATTACTATTAGGATAAATTAAAGTATAGAATTCATTACCATCTACAATGACATTTTCAATATTAGAGTAAGACGCTTTACTACCTAGAAATTCCATGTTGTTATAGTCGATTAGTTTTACTAATTCACCTGATTCATTAAGTATTAAAATGCTTTTATTAAATACTAAAAGGTAGTTATTATTAATTTTAGTTATTTTTTTGATATTGTAATTAGAACCATCGTCTTCGACTAAATCATTAATATTTGTTTTAGTTAGCAAATTACCAGCTTCATCATATTGTAAAAAGTAGTTAATCCCATTTTCATCAGTTTCAATGCCATAATATTTGTTTGCGGCATATCCTTCTAAAGTTAAATTTTCATTTGATATGTTTATTTCAGTAATGCTTCCATTTGTTATAGAAGACATGCTTGTTTCCCCTAGTAAATAGATGCTTTCATTTTTAATTGCGCCTATTTTATAGTAAGTAGCTAACTCTTTACTGGCTAGTTTATTTAAATCATATTCTTTATTTAAAGTACCATCATTTTTTAATTCTAAAAGAATTGAATTACTATTATCTTCACCGCCAATATAACCAAGAAGATAATATAAATCATTGTCTTTTTTAATATCTGTTATTTCAATATTGCTTTCTTCATTTTCTAGTTCATAAGGTAAAGTCCAGTTTTCAGTACCATTTTTATTAACACTAGCAATTGTTATTTTAGAAGACACTTTATTATCTTTATAAGCTATTATATATGAATCATTATCTTTAATAAAACTCATTATAATTTTGTTTTCTTTAAGACTTACTATGTTTAAGGCGATATTTTCATTTTGGCAATCACTACTCAATTCCCATGTAACATATTTATCATTTGCAACGGGATTTAAAGTAGTTTTACAATTATTATCAACATAGATTTTGCCATCGGCAAGGTAATCAGCAAGAGTCTTTTCTTCATTACCATAAATATTTAGAAATGACTCTAGTTTTTCTGATATGTCAGTGGTGTCAATGCCATCTTTACTCGCTAAGTCTTTTTTAGTTTTATTAATACTTATAAATATTATAAGTGCAGCGACTAGACAAATTGCTAGTATTACACTGGTATAAATTATAACTTTTTTCTTTTTATTCATTGTTAACCTCCTAATAATTATTTTCTAGTTGTGATTGAGTAAGATTTGGATTATTTGATAAGACAGCTTTGTAAATTCTTGACCAGGCGTTTTTAGGAGAAGAATCTGCATAGGCATAAAGTTCAATAGATGCATTGCTAACGTTTTGTGGAATACCAACTCGAACCATAACTGTGTCTGAACCATTGCTACCTCTTGAGATAATTGGGTCACTGTAAGCTAAGTTACTATTATGTTGTTCTTTACCTCTTACAAGTCTTACAGAAGAGGAAGCACCTCGTACATTGACAATTAAATATAAGTATTGGTAGTTTCCGGTGTTAAATTCCCTTGAAAAGGCATAGACGTGGGCACCATATCCTTTATATTTTTTACCACCACATCTATTTTCATATTGAGCTTTAACGCCTAAATATTCACTTGTAAGATCCATACAGCCTTGGTTTTTACCATTACTCCAACTTCTATAAACATGTCTTTTTTTCCATTGGTCCCAATTATCACCAGCTGAACTACCTAGTTCATTAATACCTTTGCTAGGACTATAAAGAATCTTTTCGCATCCTTGGGTATTACATGAGGAACCACCAGAACTTTGGTCTTTATTAGAACACCTTTGACCATTGTAATTTGAGTAAGCTAATCTATTTTTGGTGCCACCGCCACATGAAGCTGAACAACTAGAACCATCAACATATCTAACACTGCTACAGCAATCCATTGTATTACATTTTTGAGTATCATTGCCAGTTGAACAAGTTTTACCCGTGTAATTATCTTTATAAGCGTATGCTCTTGTTTGAGTTCCACCACCACACTTAGCAGTACAGCCACTCCAACCAGCTGTGTAACCTTTAGTTGTTTTAGAACATTCTCTATAAACGGTGTAAGTTACAGTTTTAT
>CAKOMI010000071.1 GCA_934096605.1 uncultured Bacilli bacterium | reverse complement strand
TAATGCAAAGATACTTTGCATTATTTTAATTTCTAATTTATAATGATATTGGTGAATAGTATATGGCAAAGAAAAAGAAAACGACAAGTGAAAATAAAAATAATAATGGTTACAGTGTAGAACTTACAGGGTTAATTTTAATCCTTATTGGTCTTATAGGTTTTGGGTTTGGGCCGGTTGGAGCCTTACTTAAAAAGTTTGCAATGTTTCTTTTAGGAGAATGGTGGCCAGTCATTTTAATATTTGTTTTAGTTATTGGCTTTTATATGCTAATTAAAAGAAAGTTGCCTAACTTTTTTAGTGCCAGGTATATTGGTTTATATTTAGTAATAATAGTTATATTAGTTCTTAGTCATTTAACATTTGTAACAAGTGTAGAAAGTCCTAGTAAGATATTTGAAGCAACATTAAATAACTACATGAGTAGGGTTGCTAGTATTGGGGCTAATAATGCTTTACAAAGTTCTGGACAAGCCTCAATTGTTATTGGTGGTGGTATTATAGGGGCATTTTTCTCTTTTGCTATTGCTAGTTTGTTTGGTGTTAATGGGACATATATTGTTCTTTCTTTTGTAGGTTTATTTGGTATAGTACTATTATTTAATGTTAATTTATCTAATTTATTAAATGATATAATAAATAAATTTAAAGGATTAAAGAAAAAAGTAAAAGAAGATAATGCTGAAGAAAATATGGCTAGTGAAGTAGATAAAAGAGGTAGTGAACTTGAGAAGCGTTTACGTGAAGGCGTAGAAGAGTCCCCACAAAAACAAGTAATATTAAATAGTATGGAAGAATTAAGACAATATGAAAAACCAAAGGTAGATGAATCACCAAAAGAAATGCAAGTACCTGCAGTGGCATCACCTATAGTAACGGAAAATTCAAATTATAAATTACCACCAATGAGTATTTTAGATGACCCATTAAAACCAAAGAAAACAAACTCTAATCAATTTTTACTTAACAATAAACAAAATTTAGAGAGAGTATTAAGAGATTTTCAAATTGAAGGCAAAGTGGTTGATATTCATATGGGTCCTACTGTTACCCAGTTTGAATTAGTAGTGCCAAGTGGTACAAAAGTTAGCCGAATTAGTTCAATTAATAAAGAGATTGCTCTTGCTCTTGCAGCCAAAGACGTAAGAATTGAAGCGCCTATCCCTGGTAAAAGTACAATTGGTATAGAAATACCTAATCAAGCCGTTGCGGCCGTTAAAATAAAAGAAATTTTAAATAGTAAAGAAATGGTTAATAAAACAGGCGGTTTACAAGTAGCTCTTGGTAAAGATATTATGGGTGTACCAAGATTTACTGATTTAACAAAGATGCCTCATTTACTTATTGCAGGTTCTACTGGTTCTGGTAAATCAGTGTGTTCAAATAGTATTATTGCTTCTTTATTAATGCGTTATAGACCTGATGAGGTAAAATTAGTGCTTGTTGATCCAAAACAAGTAGAGTTATCTAATTATAATGGGGTACCACATTTATTATGTCCAGTTGTAACAGACCCTAAAAAAGCTAGTTTAGTATTACAAAAAGTAGTAACTGAAATGGATAAACGGTATCATATATTTGCGGATAAAGGGGCTAAAAAAATTGATGATTATAATAAAATGATTGATGAAGAAAATAGGCGTCACCCAGATACCCCAATTAAAAGAATGCCTTATATAGTTGTTCTTGTTGATGAAATGGCTGACTTAATGATTGCGGCAAGAAAAGAAGTAGAAGACTCTATCATGCGTATTACGCAACTTGCAAGAGCAGCAGGAATACATTTAATCGTAGCAACCCAAAGACCTAGTACAGATGTTATTACCGGTGTTGTTAAAACAAATATTCCTTCTCGTATAGCCTTCTCAGTTGCTAGTGCAATTGATTCAAGAACAATTCTTGATGCTTCAGGAGCAGAAAAATTACTTGGTAAAGGTGACATGCTTTTCTTACCAATGGGTGAAAATGTCCCAATAAGAATCCAAGGTTGCTTTATTTCTGATGATGAAATAAGAAGAGTAATTGAATACGTTTGCAAAGAGCAACAAGCAAGTTATGATGAAACATTGATGCATGCGAGTACTGAAGAGCCAGCAGAAACTAGCACAACATCTGGAATGGACGCTGATCATGATGAACCAATGTATAATGAGATAGTTGAATTTGCCGTACAAACTGGTAAGATAAGTGCATCTTTAATCCAAAGAAGATTTAGATTTGGTTATAATAGGGCAGCTCGTGTAATTGATTTATTAGAAGAACGTGGTATTATTGGCCCGCAAAATGGTTCTAAACCACGTGAAGTTCTAGTTAAATTAAATGAAGAAAATAAAGAATAGATGAGATAATTTATTCTTTTTTTTATGCCTTATCTATGTAAAATAATTCGTCATTCTACAATTTTTTTCTTGACAATTGTTTCGGGGGGGGGGTTATAATGATTACATATATTCTCAACTTAAACACTTTTTAGAGACTAAAAGCTCCCTAGGCCTTTATTTATAAGGCTTTAAGGAGCTTTTTAAAT
>CAKOMI010000070.1 GCA_934096605.1 uncultured Bacilli bacterium | reverse complement strand
GATGATATAAAGAAATGTGCCAATATAATAAATGATCACATATTCGATGGATTTAGAAGAACCACTGTTACAGTTAGAAAGGCTAAAAATTTCTTTCCAATACCTGCCTATATGGTTATACCCCAAATGTATAATATTATAAATAACTATTATAATGTTTGGAATGAATTACCTATTTATTTAAAAGAAGCAATGCTTCATATAGAACTTGTGCGTGCTCAACCTTTTGAAGATGGTAATAAAAGAACAGCCCGTATTTTAACTAATTACAATTTATGCAAACAAAATAAAGCTCCTGTAATTATAAGTGGTTGTGAAACAGATAAATATTTTGCTTTTATAGATAACTATGATGCTGATGGATTTGCTAAATTTTTAGAGGAAAAATCAAGAAAAGAATTAGAAGTGATGCTAGAATTATACAAGAAAATTTGTGGTGATGATTTTTTTCTTACAAATACTGAAGAACAAGAAAATAGTATTCCATATGTTTATAAAAGAACATTTAAAAATTAATTATTACTGAATATTATCTTGACTATTTAATTTAATACTAATTAAATAGTTTTTTTTATAAAAAAAGATTGTAACATTGTTACAACCAAACACCATAAGTAATAGCTGCCATGGCAAGTAAAAGACCGACTACATAGAAGGCTTTAACTATGTCTTGCTCACTCCATCCAAGTTGTTCAAAATGATGATGAAGGGGGGCCATTAGAAATACTTTACGATGAAATTTACGAATCGCTATTATTTGAATCATACTAGACAATGTCTCAACAACGAAAACACCACCAATTAGAGCAAGTGATAATTCATGACGCGTAACAATAGCAATAGAAGCCATTGCCCCGCCTAAGGCTAAACTACCTAAGTCACCCATAAATACTTTGGCAGGATGACTATTAAATAATAAGAAGCCTAGTAAAGCACCGATTAAAACAAAACAGAATATGGCGACCTCTTGATAACCTTCCATCCAAGTGGCATTCCAAGAAAGAATACCAAAAGCAAAATAGGCTATTACACATAGACCACCGCATAAGCCATCTAAACCATCGGTAATATTTACAGCATTACTTGTACCTACTAGTAAGAACAAGATAAATAAACCAAATGTCCATCCAAGTGGCAAAACAAGACCTAATGAAGTAATTTCAAGAACTGGTTCACCACCATTTTTCATAAAGATATAGAAGAAAACAACGGCAATTAACATTTGTAAAAGAAATTTAGTTGATATTCTTAAACCTTCATTATTATGATATCTTACTTTTAACCAGTCATCGATAAAACCTAAAAGACCATACGATAAGAAGACAAAAACCACAATTATTAAATTATGATTCAATGATATAGAACCTCTTATATATAATAATAAAATGGTTATAATAACAGGAAAGATAAATATTATACCTCCCATTGTTGGTGTACCTTCTTTTTTTAAGTGTCTTTCGCCAACCATTTCACTAACGTGTTGTCGAAAGTTAATTTTCTTTAAAAAAGGGATACAAATAATTCCACATATAATAGCAAAGATAAAACCAAGCATCATTGCTAAGGCTGTTTTGGCTAAAATTAGCATATACTCCACCTCTTTTTTATTTATTATATAATAAAATCCTTACTCTTTCTTTATTTTTTGGTTATTTTACAAAACTTATACATTATCCTAACATTAATTTGACGGTTCCACCTTCCTTTATAAAGGTGCCTTCGCTAGGGCTTTGATAGATAATGTTATCACCTACCCCTGAATATTCTAGTTTGAAGCCTTTTAATGTTTTAGTAGCATCCTCTTTAGTTTGGCCTAAAGCTGAAGGAACTTTAACATATTTTGTATCTAACCAGCGATATTCTTTTTCCATGCCTTCACTACTACTAGCAATATCTAAAACAGAAATGGCTGTTTCCAATATGCTTTTGGCAATAGGGGCGGCAACTACTCCACCATACTGGGTAACACCTTTAGGATTATCGATGGCAACATAGACAACTATTTCAGGATTATCAGCGGGCATAAAACCAATAAACGATAAGATATAGTTGCCATCTAGGTAGTGACCATCACTTACTTTTTGGGCGGTTCCGGTTTTACCACCAACACGGTAGTTTTCAATATAGGCATTACGACCAGAACCATTTGCTACAACGCTTTCTAAGGCATATCTTACTAACTTACTTGTTTCTTCACTTATTACGTTTCTTTTCATAACTGGTTCTTTAGTATAAATTATTTGGTTAGTCTCTGGTTCTAACATATTTTTAACAAGAAATGGCTCATATAAGAATCCCCCATTAACCGCAGCACTGACAGCTGCGACTTGTTGAATAGGTGTTACACTTATACCTTGGCCAAAACTAGTTGTTGCAAGTTCAACTGGACCCATACTAGCTGTCTTAAATAAAATACCATTTGATTCACCATTTAAATCAATGCCAGTTTTAGAACCAAAGCCAAAGTTTTTAATTGAATTCATAAGGGTTTCTGTGCCTAGTTTTTCACCTAAATAAACAAATCCTGGATTGC
>CAKOMI010000069.1 GCA_934096605.1 uncultured Bacilli bacterium | reverse complement strand
TAAAATAAGTTTAGATTTCTTTGTATTAGCTGGTATTAAATATTCGTTCATATCACACTTTCCCTTCTAATTATTTATTTAACAATTTACGCAATAAGTCTGAATCGCTTTCTTTCTTGATCTCTGTTGGTTTATGAGCTTCTGCATAATCTTTATTATATAACTCATCTTTATTACCATCAATTTTTCTTGTATAAGTGCCATCAGCAAGATTCTCCGTATAATTTTTAGCATTTTGTAACCATGTTGCTTTCAAAGATTTTATCTCTGATTTTTCTGCAGCTGTCAAGTTAGTATATGCATCAATTTGGGCGTCAGTTTTTCTAGCATATGTACTCCATAATTTACCATTTGATATCCTTTGAGTCCACATTTTTGCCATTTCATCAGCAGCCATTGAAGAATTAATTGCACGTTTTTTATTTTCATCTGTTGTTGCATTACTTAAATCCTCAAGATATTTTTTTCGTACAGCTTGAGCACGTGCATCACTAACACTGATATGATTCTGTGCGGCATAAGTTGCAGCCACGTCATTAGCTTTATCAAAATCACTTTTGTATTTTCCATTTTTAATAGAGTTTGATAGCGTTTCAAAGTTTACTCCAGTATCTAATTGCGTTCTAAATACATATCTAAATTTTAATTCATCTTCATATTGTGTAACAATTTTATTTCTATATTCGTTCAACGCATGAACAACATTATCCTTATTAGCATCATTGATTCGTTGTCCTATGCTTCTGCCACCAAAAATTCCTTGCTCAACGCCGTAACCATATGCGGATTCAAATGTTTTGGTACGTTGTGCGCCATATTGTGCTCCGCCTTTTTTAAAACCAGCTGCAGCACCTTGTCTCATTGCCGCCCAAGTATTTATATTTTTATCAAAAATTCCTGTCGACAATCCACCCAATGAACCAGAAACGGCACCAATGCCTTTATTTAACACTTGTCCAACTGGACCTCTAGCCTTCAATTTATCTGTTATACCAAGCTTAATATTCCCTGAATCTATGCCAAGTATTTCACTTAACATTTTTGGCACTTGTTTAGCAAATGCAAAAATACCCATTATTAACACAACAAAAGCTATCTTACCTATTAAACCATCTCCAGTTAGTGCTGTGAAATTAACATTTTCTCTAATGGAATTTATGAAGTATATTGCCAAATACATTAAACCAACTCTAATAAACACCTCTAAGTAAATGGAAATTGTTAACTTTAACCATTTGTCAAATTGAGATTTTTTACCTGGCATAGCTCGCATCACTATTGGAATTGGTGCCAATAATTGACAAAATGCAAATTTAAAGACTCTTTCCCCTAAATCTAAAGTGAATGAAAATATCATATATAGTAAAAAAATTCCTGCAGCAGTTGATATAAACATATAATATGTCACATAAACTGTTTTTCCTTCTGAAAAGGCATTACTAAAGTCCTCTAAAACATTACCTGTCGCTTGAACTCTTCCATAAACTATTGCTCCTGACAAACCAGGCAAATTCAAAAATTCTCCTTTGCCTAAAACGTCAGATTTATAATCTTCCCATGTATATGTGTTTACAAATTTGACATTATAATTATCGGGATTTATAAATGTATTCATAACATCAAAAGCCAGTTGTCTACCATATTTCTCAACATTTTCATTATTTGAATCAACATCTTCAACTGCTGTACCAAGAACCAATGCTCCAATCAGATTTGATGATAAAATATAATTTTGTAATTGATATGCATAATTAAAAATTGTTGGTGTTAATCCAAGAAGAATTAATGATACAACCAAATTTATTGCTAGTTTTGATACGCTTTTATCACCTTTTGTTAATTTTTCTGGATCCACTAAAGCATTTAATAAGGCATAAGCTAAATAAAATAGCATAAATACGCCCAAAATAGCATATATTCTTTTAGCAAAAGATGAAAAGAATTCTTCTTTAAAAACTGATTTTCTTGCTAATACTATAAAAAGTTGATATGACACAGAAACTGCCCAATATATTATTGCATCAAGCAACAACATTATTTTATGAAAAGTGTCATTTAGCCAATCTAACATTATCCAACTAGTTAACATATAAACACCTCCTACGTACCAATTCCACAACGACTTACGTCAGTTAAACCAAAAATGTCAAACAATAAGTCTAATAAGAATGGTAAAAAGAATAATAATACACCTATTACAAGTCTTTTAATTGTTCTTTGAGTTGCTTTTTTTACCTCATCATCACTAGAACTTGTTATAGCTTTAATATAATCGACAAGTGATAAAACGCCTACTAATATTGGTGTTAATATTTTAATGAATGTGAACGCTTCTTGAACTAATTCGTACAATTGATTAGTTGTTCCATCTGAATTGACAAATATCGGACAATTATTCTCACTCGGAGTATAATCCTTTGTATCAGTTTCTAAATTACTTATGTTGCTACCGGGAGCGTTAGTCGCATCTTTTGGGTCATCATCATCGAAACGATATTCAACGATATTTAAAGTGTTAATATTTGTTTTTAAAGATTTAGCATTAACACTTGTGTTAATACCAAATATTGCCACAAGAAATATTATTAAAAATAAGATATTTTTTTTCATTATCATCACTTTTACCTAACTATGTGGTATAACCACTTTTACAT
>CAKOMI010000068.1 GCA_934096605.1 uncultured Bacilli bacterium | reverse complement strand
CTTTTAAAACAAACCTTCGTGTGGTAAAATAATCACGGAGGTTTTTCTTATGTTAAAAATTAATAATCTTACCGTTGTAAGTGATAATAAAACAATCTTGAAAAATTTAAATATAGAGTTTGCAAGTGGTGAGTCTCACGTTATCATGGGACCTAATGGGGCTGGCAAAAGCACCCTTTGTAAAGCTTTAATGCACCATCCTAGTTACCAAATCACAGAAGGTAGCATTACCTTTAATGGTGATGATATTACTAACTTACCAACCTCAGAAATTGCTAAAAAGGGTATATATGTAATTAGTCAAAGTCCTGTTGAAATAGAAGGAATAACTAATGCTGAAATGTTAAGAACTAGTTTACTTGATGCTGGTAAAAACATGGATATATTTGCTTTCAATAAAAAATGTACCCAAATATGTGCAAAATTAAATTTACCTAAATCATTTTTACACCGTAATGTTAATGAAGGCATGAGTGGTGGTGAAAGAAAGAAAAACGAATTATTTGGTATGTGGATTTTAGAACCTAGTTTAGTTATCTTTGATGAGGTTGATTCAGGTCTTGACGTTGATGCTTTAAAAATAGTTGGTGAAAATATAATTGAATATCAAAAAGAATATAATGCAACAATTATTGTTATTACCCATCAAGAAAAATTAATAGAGCTTTTAAGTCCTAATCATGTAGCTATTATAAGTGATGGAACTGTTGTAAAAGAAGGTAACTCTGCTTTAGCTTACACAGTATTAAAAAATGGCTTTGGTGATATTCCTGGGGCATCTAAACTACCTGGAGATGAAAAAAATGCATAAAATACTAATGAGCACGGACTCTAGTGATACCTTAAAAATATCTGATGACATAATGATCATTGTTGATAGAGATACTAGTATAAATGAAATGGTTATAGGTGATAACTCGAAGGCTACTATCCTTATAAAAGAAGGGTGTAAATTAAATATTGCCTCGTCTATTTATTTAAAAGGTGTTAATAGTAAAATTCAAATTATTAATGAAGATAAAAGCCGCCTTGAGGCCCATATTGGTATATCTGGTTCAGAAAAAAATAACATTCATATCGAAAATACCTTAAGAGGTAGTGATATAACTAGTGAAATTAAAGTAAGAGTAATAAGTGAACCTAATAGTTATACCTATTTAAAAACAGTTGGTATTTTGGAAAGTGGCTATACTAATAATGAATTTCTAGAAGATATAAAATATTTAAATGAATATCCAGGCCAAATTGTATGCCTACCAGAACTTTTAGTTGCGAGTGATGATGTTATTGCAAACCATAATATGACTTGTGCATCTTTTGATACCGAAATGCTTTTTTACTTAGAATCACGAGGACTAACTAAGAGTCGTGCTAAAGAACTTATGCGTGATAGTTTCCTAAAATTTGGTAAAAGAAAGGAGGGTATTATATGCGATTAGAAGACTTTCCCATTATGAGCCAAGATATTATTTATTTAGATAATGGAGCTACAACCTTAAAACCAAAGTGTGTAATTGATAAAATAACAGATTATTATAGTAATTATTCTGCTAATGCTCATCGTGGTGATTATGATATTTCTTATAAAGTAGACAAAGAATATGAGAATACAAGAGAATTAGTAAGAAAATTTATTAATGCTAAATACAAAGAAGAAATAATATTTACAAGTGGAACAACTGAAAGTCTAAATATTATTGCTACTTCATTTTTTAAAAAATATTTAGAACCAGGCGATGAAATACTTATTACCAAAAGTGAACATGCAAGTAATGTCTTACCTTGGTTTAGATTAGAAACAGAAATAGGGGTTAAAGTAAAGTATATTCCTCTTGATAATAACCACTATGTCACTTTAGAAAATGTTAAAAAGAGTGTTACACCAAAAACGCGTCTTATCGCTTTAGCAGGTATTACAAATGTTTTAGGCGATGAAAGACCTATCAAAGAAATAACCAAGTTTGCCCATGAAAATAATATATTCGTTGTATTAGATGGTGCCCAAAGTGTACCCCATAGAAAAACATGTGTCCAAGACTTAGATGTTGATTTTTTAGCATTTTCAGCTCATAAAATGTGTGGACCAACCGGAGTAGGTGTTTTATATGGTAAAAAAGAATTACTAGAAAGCATGGATGCCTATAACTTGGGTGGTGGCATGAATGAATCTTTTGATAGCCCACAGACGGTTTACTTAAAAGACTTACCAACCCGTTTTGAAGCGGGAACACCTAATATTGCTGGAGTCATTGGTTTTGGTAAGGCAATTGAATACCTAGAGAGCATCGGTATGGAAAACATTGCTACTTATGAAAGAGAACTAAGAGAATATGCAATAGAAAAACTAATTAAGATTCCTCATTTAGATATTTTAAATATTGAGTCTGATAGTGGGATAATTTCCTTTAATGTCGATGGTATCTTTAGTCAAGACGTTGCTTACTACTTAAATAAATATAAAATATGTGTCAGAGCAGGTAACCATTGTGCCAAAATTTTAAAAGATGAAGTCGGTGTTAAAAACAGCTTACGTGTTAGTTTATATTTTTATAACACTAAAGAAGACATTGATGCATTAGTAGAACTTTTAAGTGATATAGATAAAATTAGAAAAGAGATGTTATAATGGACGAAGAAACTAAAAGAGCAATAATAATGGAACACTATATGCACCCATTAAATAAAATAGACGACGTAAAAGAAGGCTACGAAACAGTTAATACCGCTAATTCTTCTTGTATCGATAACTTAAATATTTATGTTGATATAAAAGATGACATAATAAAAGATATTTATTTTAATGGGGAAGCCTGTGCAATAAGTACTTCATCAACCTCAATCTTAATTAAAAATCTTATTGGGAAAAATATTAAAGAAGCATTAGAATATATTAATAACTTTGAGAATATGATAAATGAAAAAGAATATGATG
>CAKOMI010000067.1 GCA_934096605.1 uncultured Bacilli bacterium | reverse complement strand
ATTATAAAGATACATCTATTTATAAAAAATATTCATTACCTGATGGTTTTCATTTTGAATTTTATAAAGACGGGAATATGAATGATTGGATAAATATTCATATTGAGAGTGGAGAATTTTGTGCTATTGAAGAAGGAATTATGATATTTCATGATTTCTATGATACATTCATTCAAGAGTTAAATAAAAGATGTATATTTATAGTGGATGATAAAACAAATGAGAAGGTTGGTACTGCAACTGTATCCCTACTAAGCAAAGAAGAGTTTGGGTATAATGGTGCAGTAGATTGGGTAGCGATAAAAAAAGATTATCAAGGTAAGGGGTTAGCAAAGCCATTGATTACAAAAATATTAGAAACTGCAAATAAATTAGAGCAAAAAGGTGTTATTTTGCACACGCAAACTACAACATGGTTGGCGGCAAAATTATACTTGGATTTTGGATTTAATATATTAAATAAAAATGAAAAACATGGTTGGAACATTCTAAAAACTTTAACGAATCACCCAAAATTAAATGAATTTGAAACATTAAAAATAGAAGAAGTATACGATAAAAGAAATGTTGAAATAGAGACACAATTAAACCAAATATTTAAAGATGATAATTATAATTATTCAGTGTGGTACAAAAATGGATTACACAATGTGTATGTTTATTATAAAAATAGTACTTATGAATATGAATATTTTGATTATGAAAATAAAATAGTTTTGAAAGAAGTAGAAAATAAAAAATATAAAAGATAGAAAGTGATAAATCTTGGAAAGGTAAAAAGACTCCATGGTTAGGAACTAAAAACATATGGAAGTTGTTCTATAAAGTTGATTTATTAATTGAAGAAACATTTAACAAAATTCAAGAAAAAAAACCAAAAGAATGGGATTATGAGTTTTGCAACTATGTTTACGAAGAAATTGAAAAAAATAAATTGTTCATTACTAATTTAGGCAAATGTACACAAATAGATGCAAGACCATTGCCTGATGAAGTGTTAGAAAAATATCTTGATTTATTATTCAAAGAAATAAATATAATTAAACCAAAAATAATTATTACTTTTGGAAACCAAGTTAGTTCTATTATTTTAAATAAAAAGATATCTGTATCTGAAAATAGAAAAAAATGTCACAAAATACAAATTAATAAAAACGAATATAAAGTTTATCCTGTTTATTATCCAGTAGGTAATGGCATATTTAATATTGATAAATCGATAGAAGATATAAAATGGATAATTAAAAATGAAATAAAAAAAGAAGAACAAAATCTTCTTTGTGAAATTTTATAGGAAGTTGTAATGTTAAGATGACAAGTTACTGACTTTTTAAATGATAATGATATATTAACTCCAAGCTAGTATTTAAATATTGATAAGAATAAAGATGTATCAGTTATGAAAAAATGGAATCCTGAAATGGTAAATACAATATTGAAAAACGAAAATTATACAGGAACATTACTCCATGGCAAGAGAAGAAAATTAAATTATAGAGTTAACAAACAAGTTGAGTTAGAAAAGGAAAATTGGATTATAACTCCTAATCATCACGAAGCAATTATAAGTAAAGAAAAATTTGATAAAGTGCAAGATATTTTAAATAGACAAGCTAAAGTAAATAAAGATGGAAGTATAGGCATTTTATCTAGCTTTTTAAAGTGCAAATGTTGTGGTGGTAATATGATAAAACGAACTTCAAAAGAAAGAGTTTATTACTATTGCTCTGACTACTATAGAAATAAAACTTGTGAAAATAATGAATCTATTAGTGAAAATAAGCTAATTGAAATTATAAATAAAAAATTAAATTTATCTAATATTACTAGATTAGAATTATAAAATAAAGTAAAATGTATTTATATTGATAAGAATAAAAATGTTAAAATTGATATTAAATAAAAAATTTAAAAGAAAGGAGAATAATAAATGGACAATAAAAACTTACAAATAACTAAGCATGACTTTTTAATATATAGAGATTCAAACAATGATATTAAGGTTAGTGTAATGTTAATAAAAAATGACATATGGCTTACTCAAAATTTAATTGCAGAATTGTTTGGTGTAGGAAGAAGCACAATAACAGAACATATTAATAATATATTAAATAGTGGTGAACTTGATGAAAATAATACCGTCGGAAAAACCGACATTGATAATTCTAAAAAACCTGTAAAGATATATAACCTTGACATGATTATTGCAGTTGGATATAGAGTAAATTCAAAAAAAGCAACCAACTTTAGAATTTGGGCTACTAAAATATTAAAAGAATATATGATAAAAGGTGTAGTTATGGATGATGAAAGATTAAAAAATCCTAATTACATATTTGGCGAGGATTATTTTGAAGAAACACTTGAAAGAATTAGAAATATTCGTTCAAGCGAGAGAAGATTTTATCAGAAAATAACCGATATATATTCTTCTTGTAGTGTTGATTATGATAAAGATTCAGAAATAACAAAAGAATTTTTTAAAACAGTTCAAAATAAATTACACTATGCAATAACTGGTAATACTGCAGCTGAAATAATATATAACAGAGTTGATTCGGAAAAAGAAAATATGGGACTAACCAATTGGAAAAATTCTCCTGATGGACCAATCTATAAGTATGATGTTGATATTGCCAAAAACTATCTTAATGAAAAGGAATTAAAAGATTTGAATAGAATTGTAACTATGTATTTAGACTATGCAGAATTACAAGCAGAAAATCATAATGCTATGACGATGAAAGATTGGGTAGAAAAGTTGAATGCATTTTTGCAATTTAATGGTAAAGAAATATTACACAATGCGGGGAAAATATCGGCTAGTGTTGCAAAAAAATTAGCTTATAAAGAGTATGATAAATTTAAAGTTAAACAAGATAAATTATATAAATCAGACTTTGATAATTTTTTAAATGAAACAAGAATGATAGA
>CAKOMI010000066.1 GCA_934096605.1 uncultured Bacilli bacterium | reverse complement strand
GAAAGTATTTTAGCAGGTACTGAACTAACCTTTTCTAGCTTTGTTATTCAAGCATGTAAATTTGCAATAGAAAATATAGAAGAGGAAGAAAAAGAAAAAACAAAAGTTTAAGAAAACAGAGAATATTTCATCTCTGCTTTTTATTTAACAATAATATTAATAATTTTATTTGGAATATAAATGAATTTAACTATTTCCTTTTCATCAGTATATTTTTTTACATTATCTTGATTTAATACTTTATCTTTAGCTAACTCTTCACTTTCATTTAATTCTAAAGTAACCTCACTACGTAATTTACCATTTATTTGTACTCCTATTGTAATTTCTTTATCAATAGTTTTAGCCTCATCATAAACTGGCCATGGTGATTCACATAATGGTTTTCCCAAATTATATTGTTCGTTTAATTCTTCAGTTATATGTGGAGCATCCGGATTTAATAAGTGTAAAAGCACTCTGTAATCATCTTTAGTAATTCCGTCTTTATATTTATCATATTCATTTAACATACTCATTAAACTTGAAATAGCCGTATTATATTTTAATGATTCATTATCAGTTGTAACCTTCTTAATAGTTTTATTAACTAATACCTCATCCGTATAACCAGTCTTTTCATTTAATTTAGTACCTAATTTAGCCACTCTTTCTAAGAAACGTTTACAACCCTTTAATGTTTCTGTACTCCAAGGAGCGTCCATTTGATAGTCACCCATAAACATTTCATAAGTTCTTAAAGTATCAGCCCCATATTCTTTTACCATATCATCTGGGTTTATAACGTTACCTTTACTTTTACTCATCTTTTCGCCATTAGAACCTAATACCATACCATGAGCAACGCGTGTCCAAATCATTTCACTTTTTGGTGTCAAACCATAATCATAAAGCATTTGTACCCAAAATCTAGCATATAACAAATGTCTTGCCGTATGTTCACTACCACCATCATAATAATCAACTTGTCCCCAGTATTTCATCGCATCCATACTAGCAAATTCTTCCTTGTTTTTCGGATCCATATATCTTAAGAAATACCAACTAGACCCTGCCCACTGAGGCATTGTATCAGTTTCTCTTTTAGCATCACGCCCACATTTAGGACATTTACAATTTACAAATTCTTCTATTTTAGCAAGTGGACTTTCCCCAGTATCAGTTGGTTCATACTCTGTAACATCTGGTAAAACTACTGGTAAATTTTCTTCACTCTCTGGTACCCAACCACAATTATCACAATAAATCATTGGAATAGGTTCACCCCAGAAACGTTGTCTACCAAATACCCAATCACGCATCTTATAATTATTAACACGTCTAGCAATTTTTTGCTCTACTAACTTGTCGGTAATGGCCTCTTTTGCTTCTTCTACAGTAAGACCTGTAAATTCCGCACTATTAATTAAAGTACAACCTTTACCTAAATAATCTTGTTTTTCAAAGGCATGACTACTTGTATCTCCTCCATCAATAACTACAATCTTCGGTAAATTATGGGCCACTGCATATTCATAATCTCTTTCATCATGACTAGGAACAGCCATAACAGCCCCTGTTCCATAATCTCCTAAAACAAAATCACCTAAGAAAATTGGTACTTCTTCTTTAGTAATTGGGTGTATCGCTTTAACGCCTTTTACCTCACAACCAGTTTTACTCTTATTTAAATCAGTTCTTTCTAAATTAGATTTAGCCTTTGTTTCTTCAATGTATGCCATAACTTCTTCTTTATTAGTAACACGTGGCATTAATTCTTTGATTAACTCTCCATCAGGCGCAATAACAAAGAAAGTAATACCATATATAGTTTCTATACAAGTTGTAAATATTGAAAATTTACCCCCATCTTTTATATCTACATCTACTTCAACACCAGTTGACTTACCAATCCAATTTTTTTGTCCTAATTTTACTTTTTCTAAAAAGTTAGTATCTTTTAACCCATCAATAAGTCTTTCAGCATAATCACTCATTCTAAGCATCCATTGTGATTTTTCTTTTTGAATTACTGAACTACCACATCTTTCACAAACACCACCAGCAGCATCTTCATTTGATAAAACCATTTTACAAGTTGGACACCAGTTAACTTTAGTCTTAGCCTTATAAGCCATACCATGTTTATAAAATTGAATAAATTGCCACTGAGTCCATTTATAGTATTCTGGGTCAGTTGTAGAAAATTCTCTTGTCCAATCAAACGACAAACCTAACCCTTGCATTTGACTTTTAAAAACGCCAATGTTTTTCTTAACAACTTCTTTAGGATGAACATGCATCTTAATCGCATATTGTTCAGCTGGTGCCCCAAAAGCATCCCATCCCATTGGATACAAAACATTATATCCTTGCATTCTTTTCATACGTGCAAGCACATCAGTTGCCGTATAAACTCTAGCATGTCCTACATGTAAACCAGCCCCAGAAGGATATGGAAACTCAACTAAAATATAATAATGTTTTTCATGAGTACCATTTTTAGCCTCAAATGTATGTTTATCCTCCCAATACTTTTGCCATTTTTTCTCTACTTCTTTAAAATTCATCTTATCTTCTTCCTTTCACTCTTTGATATCCTTTTTTCACTAAATGTCTTCCATATATTTCATATAAAGCATAAATAAGCGCTAAAATCATTACAAAAGCAATTAATAACTGCCACATAATCTTTATCCTTAAAGAGCTTATAAACACCCATACAAATGAAATAATAAAAGCATTTTGCATACTTATCCATAAAATCATTTTCTTTTTAGGTAATGCCTTTTCATCTAAATTAAACTTATGAACAAGATATGTAATTTCTGTAATATTCTTATTTTTTCTTTTCTTAGAAGAAAGTTTTTTAAAATATATAACATACGTCACTATAAAAATAACTAAGAATCCTCCTAAAAAAATCAATAAATTTAAAAATAAATCACTAATATCCATAACACCACTCCCAACTATATAAAAAAGGATAGCACCAAAGGAGTCATAACGACGGTACCATCCTTAATTTAACTTTCTTACTTGATAAAGGAGTATTCTCCTAAAGCTCCAAAAGCAAGTTCATAACTCATCTTTGTAAAGTTCCAGCTCCCTTTACTCTCTATAAAAGACTAATTATTACTACTCTTTCTTCATCGCATGCCTAAATTATATGAAATTTTTTT
>CAKOMI010000065.1 GCA_934096605.1 uncultured Bacilli bacterium | reverse complement strand
TAGTAATGGTCCAAAGATATATAATAAATTTTTAATTTTTTCTTTCATAAATGTCACCTTCTATTAATAATTTATTTTATTTTCATAAAATTATGCTATATTATTAATAGGTGGTGCATATGGATAAAGATATTACAGAGATTTTTAATAAAACTATTAATGATAATAAACTAAAGAAAATTAATTCTTATTATTTATCTAACTATCAAATGAATGTTTTAGATAACTTTAATATTCCTTATAGTAAATGTGAAACAGCAAGAGATCTTCTTTATTATTTACAAGATATAGTAGATGATGAAGAGTTAGATGAAGTAGCTCGTGAAATAGAAGAATATGCTTATTACCATGAAACTAATAAATAGAAAAAACAATAATTATAGTTTTGTGTTTGTGCTATTCTGAAAATGACATAGTAAAACATCTGAAAATGACATAGTAAATCGCCTGAAAATGGCATAGTAAAACACTTGAAAATGACATAGTAGTATGATATACTATGCTTGGAAGTGATATAAATGAGTTTAAAAAAAGAGGGATATACTACAAGATTAATTGATAAAAAGATAGAGGAACATCTTAAAATTTTTGGCGCTGTATGTATCGAGGGACCAAAGTGGTGTGGCAAAACTTGGACTTGCTTGAATCATGCCAATTCTGCTATTTATTTATCTAATAGAAATACTAGAGAATTAGCTAAAAGTAGTCCCAAGTCAGTCTTGAATGAAGATAGACCTGAACTTATAGATGAATGGCAATTAGCCCCTTCTTTGTGGGATGAAATCAGAATGAAATGCGATGAAGATAAGAATACAGGAAAATATTTATTAACTGGTTCTACTACTTTATTAAAAGAAGATGAGAGTGAGGTTTTTCATTCAGGAGCGGGAAGAATTGATACTTTGAGAATGTATCCAATGAGTCTTTATGAATCTGGTGATTCTACTGGTGAGGTATCAATAAGAGATATGTTTAATAATAAAAGTATATCTAGTAAATTAAGAAATGTTACTTTAGAAGAAATTGCTTTACTCGCTGTAAGAGGTGGCTGGCCAGAAAATATTAATAAAGATGAAAAAAGTGCTGGTGTTATTCCAATGAGTTATTTGACAAGCATTTTAAAAAAAGATATTCATGAAAGAAAAGATAAAAGACGAAGCGAAGAAAAAATGGATATGCTTATTAAATCATTGTCTAGAAATGTAAGTAGTGTTGTAAGTTTAAAAACAATTGTAAATGATATTGCTGAATTTTCTAGTGAAGAAGAAAGAATAAAAAATGTTGATACTATATCTGATTATATAAACGTATTAGATGACCTATATCTTACCAATTATCAAAAAGCGTTTAATGTGAATTATCGCTCATCAAATAGAATAGGAAAGACTAGTAAAAGACATTTAGTAGACCCCTCCCTTGCGTGTGCTTCCCTTCTTCTTACGCCTTCTAAGCTGTTAAAAGACATGAATACATTTGGTTTTATCTTTGAATCATTAGTATATAGAGATTTAAATATATATATGAATTATCTTGATGGAAATGTATATCATTTTAGGGATAATATTTCTGGTGATGAAGTTGATTGTATTCTTGAAATGCCAGATGGTGAATATGCAGCTGTTGAGGTAAAACTTGGCTTTGATAGGGTAAATGATGCAATTGAAAGCCTTACAAAATTTTATGATAATGTTCAAACAAAACCTAAGTTTATGTGTGTTATCACTGGTAATACACAAGCAGCCTATATTGATTCAGAAACGGGCATTTATGTAGTGCCTTTAACTACCTTAAAACCATAGATTTTAAATAAATTTATAAAAATAAATATGTTTTGGTTACAAATAAATTGAATTTAAATTTTTAAGTAAAAATATCTATTTTAAAAGATTGAAAAGAGGAAAAAATTTTCATATAATATTTATAAGGTGATTGTTTGATGAGTAGTAGTGAAGTAAAGACAAATAAAGCCATAAGTGAAGCACGTGCATCTTTTCTGATTGATGACTTAGATGTTAGTGAAAATATAATATATAGTATAGTTAATAATATTGGCAAAAATGAAAATGCCATTAAAAGAGTAAGGAGTAAGAATGAAAGACGAAATGGATATCCGTTGGGCGGCGTATTTTTATCCAAATACGGAGGTATTAATAAATAAATTTGATATTACCGAAAAGAAAGATTTAAGAGAAAAAGAAATAGAATGCTCGTTTAATAGATTAGTGGAACTTATCGATAATCCTATTGTTGGTGATTTTGATGCGTTTCATCTAAGACAAATACATGAATATTTATTTCAAGATATCTACTATTTCGCTGGTCAGTATCGTAATGTTAATATGGAAAGAAACCACCATGGATTTTTAGCTTACGATATGATTGATAAAAGGGTGAATGAAGAACTTAGTTTGATGAGTGTAGAAGAGAAGAATATTCATTCTAAGTATGATTTTGCTTGCCATTTAGCAAGATATTATGTGGAACTATTAAATATTCACCCCTTTCGAGAAGGCAATGGACGTTCCATAAGAGAGTTTATTAGAGAATACGCTAATGAAAAATCCAAGAATTATACTTTTGGGCCTTTAGAATTTTCTTGGAGTTTAATTAATAAAGATGATGTAAATGAAGATATACAGTACTCAATAGCGTTCCGCTCTAAAATAGAACTTGCCTTTTTAAATGCTCTAACACCTATTTC
This sequence comes from uncultured Bacilli bacterium, assembly GCA_934096605.1. GTDB lineage: Bacteria > Bacillota_I > Bacilli_A > RF39 > UBA660 > Ventrenecus. The sequence continues at coordinate 514 of CAKOMI010000065.1, read as the reverse complement.
TCAAGAAAATGCTTGGAAAAGATAGAAAAATATGTTAATTTTTATTATAATATGGTTATAGTTTTTCTATAATCTTTTTTCTTGAGAGGGGGACTTTTATGGCAACTGTTTTAATAACCGGGGCAAATGGTGGATTAGGGAGTTTTTTAGCCCGTAAATTATGTGAACAAGGTAATACAGTAATACTAGGATATAATAAAAGTAATAATAATCTTTTAAATCTAAAAAAAGAATATGATAGTCATGTTATTATTATTAATATAGATGTAACTAGTGAGATTAGTATTAAAAATGCTCATTTTTACTTAAAAAACATGGGTATTAAAATAGATACTTTAATTAATAATGCCGGTATTGATATTACAAGTGACTTAGAGGCTAAAAGTGTGGAAAGTTTCCTTAAAATTTATAAAGTTAATACCATTGGTGTCTTTTTAATGATAAGAGAGTTCTTGCCTGATTTAGAAGAGGTGCATGGGCATATCATTAACATATCATCTGATAATACAGTAGA
>CAKOMI010000064.1 GCA_934096605.1 uncultured Bacilli bacterium | reverse complement strand
TTTAAGTGATCTATTTCATGTTGGAAAGCTATTGATATGTCTTCTCTGACACGTATTTGATAAGATTTACCGTTTTCATCATACGCTTCCACCGTCATTCTAGCATATCTTGGAACAATTCCTTCAACATCTCTATCTACTGATAAACATCCTTCACCTTCACCAACAAATATTTCTTCTTCACTATGAGATATAACTTTAGGGTTTATTACAATATAGTTTTTAAATTTATTTTTTTCTAATTCTTCTACTACAACAAATATTCTTTTTAAAACACCAACTTGTACAGCCGATAAGCCCATGCCAGCTCTTAAATCATATTTTTCTCTTTCTTCATCAATTTGACTCATAGTTAAATAAGTAATCATATCTGTAATTAGTTGTTTATCTTCATCTTTTAAAGGAAATACGGCATCAACACTTTTTTGATGTAATACTCTTTCTTTTTCGTTTAATATTTTGATATTTGGTAACTTCATAATTCATCACTCCTAAAACAAGGCTATTATAACAAATTTTTCCAAAAGAAAAAAGAAGTTTTGCCTTCTTTTTAGTTATTGTTATTGCCGAATGTCCAACCGGCACCAATGATGATGACTAAAAGTATGAATAATACAATCCATATTGCAGCACCAGCACCATAACCAGAAGTATATCCAGCATAGCCAGTATTCATGCAACAAGGACTTTGATAACCATAGTTTCCACCATAGTATCCATTATTTCCATAATAATACATAACGTAACCTCCTAATCTTTCTATTATAGTTTACTCGAAAAAGTATTTTTTGACATTAATTCGACAATTTTATTTATTAGGATCTATTATAATTAGGCTAGGTGGTGTTATGGCAAAGAAATTTAAAAGTAAAAAAAGACATAAAAATAGATTCTTTAAAATTCTATTATTAGTTATTTTGATATTTACTTTTTCGTTATGCTTATCTTTTTTTGCATCATTTTTTAGTAATGAAAGTGTTCTTTATTTTCTTTTAGATACTAATTTAAAGTGGGAAAGTGTAACTAATAAACGATTGGATATAATAGATTTTTTGCTTGATTATACAATTGGAAGACAAGAAATAGAAGAAGATGTGTATGACGGCAGTAACTCTAAAAATGAATATATAAGTGATCCAGACCCTAAAGAAAATCATGAATACCCAGTAGTTTATATATATAATACGCATCAAGGAGAGGAATACGTAGGTGATAATTTACAAGAACATGATGTAATTCCAACCGTGATGCTTGCAAGTTATAGACTAAGAGAAAAATTGAATCAAAATAATATTTATACGATGGTAGAAACTAATAAGATTAGTGAGATTTTAAAAATAAATAATTGGAATTATGGTAGTAGTTATAAAGCAAGTAAGTTATTAATGAGTGATGCAAAAGATAAAAATCAAACTTTAAAATATTTTTTGGATATTCATAGAGATTCAGTTTCTTATAAGTTGTCTACATTAGACTATAATGGTAAGAAATATGCAAAAGTTTTATTTGTAGTAGGAACTGATTATGAGGGATTCGAAAAAAACTTAGAATTTAGTGAAAAGTTAAGTGAGAAGATAAATACTATAATACCTGGGTTATCAAGAGGAGTCTTAAAAAAAGGAGGTAAAGGCGTCAATGGCATCTATAATCAAGATTTTTCTAGTAATACATTACTAATAGAACTGGGTGGTTCATACAATAAATTAGGAGAGGTTACTAATACCGTTGATATTATTAGTGAATCTTTACTTGACTTAATCGGGTGATGTTATGGATAAGAAGAAAAATAAAGGTGCCTTTTTCTTACGGTTACTAGGTATTTTATTTATATTATATATATCACTTACAATTGCTATTCAAACAGGCTACTATGAGGCTAAATTAAGTGAGAAAACAACTATTACTAATGAAGCTATTAAACAGTTTGAAAGTGACGTAAGAGATGGTAAAAACGTCGATATAAATGATTATCTTACTGATACTTATAAGGATTATTCTAATCAAACAACTAAAACAGGTTTTGCCTTATCTAGTTTAGTAGAAGAATTTATGTCAAAAGGTATAAATGAAATGGTTAATGTTTTTAAAATGTTGTTTACGTAAATTTTATATAGTATACTACTAGTAAGTGGTGATGGTAATGCAAAAAATTATTTTATATGATAAAGAAAAAACAAGTGTGCTCCTAGTTAAAAGAAAAGATAAAACATATTTTGAACTACCTAATAAGGAAGATTTATTAAAATTAGGTTTTTCTGTAAAACTAAATGATAAACCAGATAATGCGTATGAACTAACTATTAATGATAGAGATTTTACATGTTCATACGAATTATTTAAAGGTGAAATGTCAGATGATATTGTTAATAGATACATAGAAGATGGTTGCTCATTTTATTATTTTGCTTCTTTAAAAGAAATGAATTATTGTTTACCATATTCCTCTAAATTAATAAATATTATAAGAGATAATAAATGTGAATTTTTAGTAAAGGATAAAATCTATATTAAAAATAGTAAGTACGTTAATATATTTTATAATGAAACTGAAAAATCATATATAGATAAGATTGTATCTTATATCGATATTAAATCACCGCAAATATTGTCTTTTTTAGCAATAAGTGAAGTTAAGAATGAAGATAAACCCCAAATTGTTTTGTATGATAGTATTAATGAGTTTCAAAGTGTTTGTTTAAATGATAAAGATTATGTTAATGCGTTTTTTAAACGAACACATAGCATTAATTTTGTTCATGCCTTAGACTTTTGTGAGAGAAGCAAAACTAAAGGACATAGCAATGATACTTTTGAAGACTTTTTAAAAGTTCTAATGCATGAATATACCCACGCTTTACATAGTATTGTAAGAAAAGAAGGCAAAATGGTTCAAGATTCAGCCAAAATGTGGTTTACAGAAGGACTTGCAATGTATTTGGCTGGTCAATTTAAATACGAAAAACTTTCTATTAATGCCTCTTTGGAAGATATAATGACTTATAACGCAAAATATGTAAATTATGTAACACTTTTTATATATGTTTTAGAAAACTATGGCTTAGATTATATAAAAGAACTTATTAAAGATGAGGAAAAACAAATAGATATATTACCAGTTATTTATGAAGAAACGAAAATATATTTTCAAAGTGTATTAAAACAATAAAAAGACTACTAAAAATTTTTATTTAATAGTAGTCTTTTCTTTTTCTGTATTTTTCTTTTCAAAAATAATATTTATATCATGCTTTTTAGCAATATTTAGTAAGTCATCAAAATAATATCTATT
>CAKOMI010000063.1 GCA_934096605.1 uncultured Bacilli bacterium | reverse complement strand
AATTTAGTAGCTGATAGTTTAAGAGATAGAGAAGATAATATCGATATTTTAATTTATTTAACACCTGATAATGAAACTATTTCTTTTCGATCTATCAGTGGTGTGCCAGTTAACGATTTAGCCGAAGAGCTAGGTGGTGGGGGACACGCTAAGTCAGCCAGTACTTATTTAAGCCACGAAACTGAAGGGCTTGTACGAAAAAGATACTTGTAAAATTTAAGGGAGGTTTTTAGATGAAACAAAGAAAAATTCCGATGCGCACATGCGTAGTTACCAGAGAAAAATATCCTAAAAATGAACTTATAAGAGTTGTTAGAACTCCAGAAGGTAATGTTTTAGTTGATAAGTCTGGTAAGCAAAATGGCAAAGGGGCTTATTTAAAGTTGGATGAGACAGTTATTAATAAAGCTCGTCAAAGTAAAGTTTTAGACCGAACTTTAGAGACTGTTGTCCCTGATAATATATATGAAGAACTTTTAGGACTTATAAATTCATAATGCCGGGTAAAAGAAACAATTACATTAGTTTTGATACTTACTTTATGATGATGGCCTTAATGGTTAGAGAAAGAAGTAAGGATCCTAAAACCCAAGTCGGGGCAGTAATTGTCCGCGATAATCGTATTTTAGGGACTGGCTACAATGGGACTAGTAAAGGTATAACAGATGATGAAATGCCATGGGATTCGTTAGGCGAAGCAAATAATGATTTAATGAATATCAAAAACTCATTTGTTGTCCATGCCGAAGCTAATGCCTTAGATAGTATAGAAAATAAAAGTTCTTTAAAAGGTTCTACTATGTATATTACCCTTTCACCATGTCCAGAATGTGCTAAAAGAATTGCTAATTCTGGTATCAAAAATATTATTTATTTTGCTCCTTATAAAAAAGAAGAATTGGTAGTAGTGTCTAACTATATTCTAAAAAAAGCAGGAGTAAAGGTAGAACAATACGCTGGTGAAGCAATCTGGGATGTTTTAGAAAGATGCCAAAAAAAAGTTTACGAAGAAGAAAATTTAATTAGAAAATTAATACCTAAAAATTAGAAAGGATGTGTTATTATGACAGTAAAAGAATATGCAGAAAGTGTTTCTTTAAGTGTAGCAGAAATACTTAAAAAATGTGAGGATTTAGGAATCGAGGTCAAAAATGCCAGTGATATATTATCAGATGATGATGTCATAAACTTAGACTTTGCTACCAACTTAATTAGTTCTGATAGTGAATCTACTTATGAAGATGAAGATAGTATGGATGAGGTTGTAGAAGATCTTGTTATGCGTACCAATGTGCATACAATGAATCCTGAAACTAAAAAACAAAAACTAAAGAAACGCAGTGAACTAGAAAACAGTAAATCAGAATATCTATCAAAAAGAAAAGAAATGTATAAACATAAAGAAAAACTAATGAAAGATAAAGTTGCTGATGATATTGTAATTTATAAAAATGATATGACTGTTGGTGCTCTTGCTGAGGCCTTAAAAGTAAATGGGATGGAAATCATTAAAAAACTAATGAGTCTAGGTATGATGTTATCGCTTAATCAAGGTATCGATTTTGCTACCTCTGAATTAATTGCGTCTGAATACCAAAAAACTTTGAAAAAAGAAGAAACCCAAGATATAAGTAATTTTGAAGAATATGAAATTCATGATGATGAAGAGTCTTTAGTTTTAAGACCAGCTGTTGTAACTATTATGGGTCATGTTGATCATGGTAAAACAACACTTTTAGATTACATTAGACATAGTAAAGTAGTCGATACTGAGTTTGGTGGTATTACCCAACATATTGGTGCTTATCAAATTACTCATGAAGGTAAGAAAATAACATTTATTGATACACCAGGTCATGCTGCTTTTACTGAGATGCGTGCTCGTGGGGCTAGTGTAACAGATATCGTTATTATTATTGTTGCCGCTGATGACGGAGTTATGCCTCAAACAAAAGAAGCAATTGATCACGCGAAAAGTGCTGGTGTGCCTATAATCGTGGCAGTAAATAAAATTGATAAACCAAATATTAATGTTGAACGTGTCATGCAAGAAATGAGCGAAAATGGTATTACACCAGAAGAATGGGGTGGTGATGTTCCATTTGTTCGTGTATCAGCCGTTACCGGTGAAGGAATAGATCGCTTACTTGAAACTATTCAAATTATTAGTGAAGTTAATGGTTATAAGGCTAATCCTAATCGTTATGCTATGGGTACTGTTATCGAATCAAAAGTTGATAAAAATGTTGGTGGAGTAGCATCGTTACTTATTCAAAATGGTACGCTTAGATTAGGTGACCCAATTGTTGTAGGAACATACTTTGGTCGTGTTAGAACAATGAAAAATGATTTAGGAGAAAACGTCTTAGAAGCAGGTCCATCTACACCTGTAGAAATTACGGGTATTTCTGATAATCCTAGTGCCGGTGATAAATTTATGGCCTTTGAAACTGAAGCTGAAGCCAAAAGTGTTGCCTCTAAAAGAGCGGCTATTGCAAAAGAAAATAAATTCAAAAAAGAAGTTGTATCTCTAGATGATTTATTTGCTAAAATTAAAAGTGGTCAAAAAGAAATTAATGTCGTATTAAAAGCCGACGTAAGAGGTAGTGAAGAAGCTGTTAAAAATGCCCTTGAAAAAATAGACGTTGAAGGTGTTAGAGTAAACGTTATTAGAAGTGGTATAGGAACAATTACCGAAAGTGATATTGTTTTAGCCAATGCTTCTAATGCTATTGTAATTGGCTTTAATGTTATGCCAAGTAATATTACTCGTGAAGTAGCAAAAGAATACAATGTTGATATTCGTCTTTATACAATTATTTATAAAGCTGTTGAAGAAATGGAACTTGCTATGAAAGGTATGTTAGACCCAGAATTTGAAGAAAAAACATTAGGTAGTGCCGAGATTAGAAAAATATTTACTTTCTCAAAAATTGGTAAAATAGCAGGTTGTTATGTAACCGATGGTATAATAAAACACCCAAGTCATGCCAAAGTAATTCGTGATGGTGTAATTATCTATGATGGTGATATATCTACTATTCAAAGAGAAAAAGATACTGTAAAAGAAGTTAAAAAAGGCTTTGAATGTGGTATTACCTTAGATAACTATAGCGATATTAAAGAAGGAGACACTATTATATCTTACGAAATGGTGGAAATAAAAAAATGAGTAGTTTAAAAATTTTGCGGATCAATAGTGAACTAGAAAAAACTTTATCTAACATTATCCTTACAGAAACTAATGATGACTTTTTAAAAACAGTTACTATTACTAGTTGTGATGTTTCAAAAGATTTATCTTATGCTAAAGTATATTTTACTACAATGAGTGATATGGACCAAAAACAAGCTGAAAAAGAAATGAATGAAGCAAGTGATTTCTTTAGAAAATTTGTTGCAAAAAAAATGGATTTAAGACAAACACCTAAATTACATTTTGTTTATGATGAATCAATTGCTTATGGTAATAAAATAGAACATATAATAGAAAGTATCCATAAAAAAGATAATTAAATATTAAAGAACTCGCTTACAT
>CAKOMI010000062.1 GCA_934096605.1 uncultured Bacilli bacterium | reverse complement strand
TATATCAAACTATAGGTGTGTTGTCGTTCTATTTATAGGATTTATTATTATGAATTTTCGGTCAGTCTCCCCCCAGCGTGATTTTTCTTTGTCTTCATTTTGAACCTCCTACTTATTTTATTAAGATAATTGTACAATAAAAATTGATTGTATTGCAACCATTTTTATGTTAACATGTATGTAATGAGAGAAATCTCATATAATAAAAAAAGAGAACCTCTAGTTTTTGTGAGCTAGACGTCCTCGAATTTAATCTGAGACGCCTAAACACATTGTTTAGACGTTTTTTTTATTTTAAATAAGGTAAGGTGACTATTATATTATTACTGCATATAATAATCCGACTAATAAAAAAATTAGTAAGATTAAAAAAGCTATTAATAAATCTTTTTTACTCATAACTATCCTCCTATCTAGAGGACGTCTAACAACTAAAGGTTCGAGGCTTATTATAAAGCCTTATTAGTTAATAATCAATGAGAGATTTTAGGAAGTTTTGTCAGTTAAAAGCGCATACTTCCGAATAATGTCGAAAGCACTTTTTAAACGCCAATTTAAAGTAATATATTTACTAATACACAAAGAATAATCCCTATAAATAAAGGTAATAGAAAAGACAAAATAGTATAAATATTACTCTTAGTCTCTTTTTTTATAGTTAGTAAAGTTGTAGCACATGGAAAGTGAAATAACATGAATATTATAAAACAAATAGACGTCTTTATACTCCAGCCATGATTAATTAAAATTGTTTTTAAACTGGCTACTGAATCATAATTTATTAATTCTCTTCCACTTTGATAACCAAGAGTTATAATTGGCAAAACTATTTCATTAGCAGGTATCCCCATTAAAAATGAATTTAATATAACTCCATCTAGTCCCATTAACTTAGCAACAGGGTTTAATACTAAGACTAGCATTTCTAAAAGAGAAATATTATTAATAGTAATATTACAAAACAAATAAATAACAATACCCATTGGGAAAGATATTAGAACAGCTTTTTTTATAACATCGAAAGCTTTATCCTTAATTCCATAGTAAATACTTTTTAATATTTTGGGTTTTCTAAAACTTGGTAATTCTAAAATAAAAATAGATTCTTCGTTTTTCAAAATAATTTTACTTAATATTTTTGTTACTAAAAGCGTTACTATAATAGTTAGTATTAGTATTAGCATTAAATAAAAGGCACTTAAAAAACTATTATTAGGATTATTATGCCAAAACAAAGATATAATACTTATTATGACCGGTAACCTTCCATTACAAGGAATAAATGAATTAGTAAGTATCGCAAGAAGCCTTGTTTTTTTGTTTTCCATAATTCTTGTCGATGACACCCCTACGGCGTTACAACCAAGACCCATACACATACTAAGACTTTGTTTACCACATGAGCCACATAAAGCAAATGGTTTATCCATATTCATAGCTATTCTTGGTAATAAGCCAAAATCTTCTAATAAAGAAAATAAAGGAAAGAAAATAAACAAAGGTGGGGCCATGACCGAGATAACCCAATATAACGTACGATATCCACCTAAAATTAAAGGATTAAGAATAATGCTAGGTAAGAAAGATAAAGCCTTAATGAGAAATGGTTCTAAATAATTAAAGAAAGAAAATAGCATATTACTAGGAATATTAGCAAAATAAATAGTTAACCAGAGTATTAAGAAAAGAAGTATTAAGAATATTAATGAACAGGTTACTTTGTTAGTTAGTAAAGTATTTAAATACTTGTCTATTTTCTTTTCGTGATAGTTTTCGCGATTTAAAACACCCATTAATATTTCTTTACTAAAAGCATTATAACTTATTAAGATATCTTCTTTTGTTATAGTATGTCTATAGTATTTAAGTATTGTTTTATCCTTAGTTTCTAAATCGTAATCTAAATCATTGGTTAAAGCAATCATCTGGGATTTTTTTGATATTTTATCTTTACTCCAATTTAAGTAATTAGTTAATTTTTTAGTATGTTTTATGGTAACTGGTTTAGATGCTTTATAATGTTTTATTGTTTCTTTTAATTTATTTATATTTAAATTTGTTTTAGTACTAATAGGAATAACTGGTATATTAAGTTTCTTAGTAAGTTTTGGAATATTTATCTTAATATTTAAGGGAGGGATTTCATCATAAAGATTTAAAAGACAAACAACATGTTCATTAATATCTAATATTTCTAATAGTAAAATTAAGCTTCTTTCTAAATTAGTGGCATCAGCTACAAATAATATTAAATCACTTTTATTATTTAAAATATAATCAATAGCTATTTTTTCTTCCATACTCTCGCCTATTAAAGAATATATTCCTGGTAAGTCTGTTAATTTGTATTTAGTATTATCCAAGTAAAAATAAGCATAGTCATTAGAGACAGTTTTGCCCGTCCAATTACCTGTGTGATGATGCGTTTTTGTAAGTTTATTAAACAAGGATGATTTACCGACATTAGGATTACCTATTAGGCTAATATTTATTTCATTCATAGGTAACCTCTATTTTAGAAGCATCTTTTTTTCTAAGGGTAAAAATAGTGTTATTTACTTGGTATGCAATAGGGTCATTAAACATACTTTTAAATTTACAAACTATAGAGTTATCCTTCATAACCCCCAGATGAAAAAGACGTCTTTTTTTTAGTTCTTCCATATTTATGGATTTTATTATACATGTATCACCGACATTTAAGTCTGATAGTAATTTCTTCATATGATCACCTTGTATTAGTTTATGCTAAGTTATAAATAATGGTTATTTTTCATAAGATATAAAAGATAAGGAGGCTGTTATGTTTCCTCCAAATATTAATCCTGAAACTTATTCTTTTTCAGCTGTTTTAATTGCCGCCTTAATATATCCGGAGTTTACAATTGATGAAGCAAATACAATTGGTAACTGGCTTGTTTTAGCAGGCGATTACTTAATTACTTGTGCAGGTCAAGCAACTTTAATTCAAAATAGACAAATACCTAATACTGATAATCAAAATAATCCACCTAATAATTCTTTAGAAAGTATTGAAGAAGCTTTGCAGAAAATGGCAAGTGAACTAGAAAAGTTACGAAATAGCATGTAAAAAAAACACTAAATAATTAGTGCTTTCGGTTTAAAATGGTATTAGAAGGATAAATTTTGTAATTCACTTGAGTTTTCCCTTTTATTCTTTATATTAATTTCCTTCTCCATTCTATATAAATTGTAGCATATAGAAAGAAATGTGTGTCAAATAAAAGAAAAGTGTTGTGTCAAGTATTGTCAATATTACTAGTGACAAGGATCGTGTCAATACCAATTTTTTTGATTTTATCCATGGTAATATTTAATTCACTATCTTTTTGCCAAAAACGAAAAAATTTATGATTAAGAACCGTGAAGAAAAGAATTGTTCCATTATCACTAATTCTAGCATCATAAATTTTACCTAGTCTTTTACCAGTATTTATATCAATAATATCTTTTCTTTGTAAGTCAGATAAATTCATATTAACCTCTCATTCCTTTCACTTTGTTCAAGGCACACATAGTGATGAAAACTTGAACAAATTTTATTTTAT
>CAKOMI010000061.1 GCA_934096605.1 uncultured Bacilli bacterium | reverse complement strand
GTGTAAATAAATGGTAAACTTTTCATATAATTATTTAACGCTTCGATAAAGGAGATGATTTTTAATGCTAGAAGAAAATAGAGTTATTGTTGATACAAGACTTGAGTTTATAACTGCGCTAGTTATTGCTTACAAAAAAGATATTGCTTTTAATAAAGATAAATATGATTGGGTAGAGTATTATGATAATTCTTATGTTCATGAATTAGTAGAAAAAATTACAATTAAGGAATATGAAGAAATATATAAATATCTAGAAAATATAACTTTTTGTGATATTTATACTGAGTTATATTTATATTTAGATAATGAGATGAATTATTATGGTGGTTATACTAAAGAACCATTTAAAGATTTAAGTATTGTTGATTTTGGGAAAATTATTCATAAAATATATATAGATAGAAATTTAAAAAGCTTTTTTGAAAACGCAAGTGAAAGGTATAACAACCTTATTACTTTTGTTAATAATATAATGTTTGACAATAATGCTTTAGATAAGGTAAATAAGTTTTATAATATTGAAGTACCAGATTATCATATCGTTGTTTCTTTATTATTTAACGGATCATTTGGCTTTAAATTTAAGGGGAAACCATATATTTTACGAAGTATTGAGTATAAGGATGATAAATATATTTTAAATAAAAATTTATTATTACAAAAATTTTTTCATGAAATTTCGCATCCGATCGTGAATGCTCTAGTGGACAAACATAGAAATGAAATAAAAGTTGATGATACTTTTCTAGAAGAAGCCATTGATAATGGCTTGCCAACTTGTTATCAGCGGCTTTACACATTATTATATGAGTACTTTGTTAGAATAAATGAACTTTATTTAATAAAATCATACGTTAATGAGAGTCGATATAAAGAAAGTATTGAGTGGGCTAAGAAAATAGGTTTCAAGTACATTGATAATTTAGTTGATTTACTTGTGAAAAAGCGGTTTGCTTATAAAAATTATGAAGATGTTCTTACACAAGAATTGATACCTTGTTTAAATAAAATAAACAATAAATAGAAAGAAGGATTTATAATGAAATTAACAATAAAAGAAATAACTAAAGCTTGTAATGGTAAATTTATAGGTAATGATGATGCACTAGAGGTTACAAGTTATTCTAAAGATACGAGAACAATTAAGAAGGGAGATTGCTATGTTGCAATAAAGGGTGAAATTTTTGATGGTAATGATTTCTTAGATAAAGCTCGTGATTTAGGTGCTAGTTGCGCTATTGCAAGTAAGGTAGTAGATAACTTGCCAACGATTTTAGTAGATGATACAATATTAGCTATTCAAAGACTAGCAACTTACGTAAGAGATAAATCGAATGCTTTTGTTATTGGTATTACTGGTAGCGCTGGTAAAACTAGTACCAAAGATATGATTGCGAGTGTCTTAAGTGAAAAATATAAAGTTTTAAAAACACCAGGTAACCTAAATGGCCAAATTGGGCTTCCTTTAAATATTTTAATGTATCAAGATGAACCAGTTTGGGTTTTAGAAATGGGTATGAATAATTTTGGCGAATTAGATAAATTATCACACATTGCTAAACCTAATGTAGCAGTTATAACTAATATAGGTACTGCCCATATTGGTATTCTTGGATCTAGAAAAAATATTTTAAAAGCAAAATTAGAAATATTAAATGGTATGGATGCCGATGGAACTCTTATTTTAAATGGTGATAATGACTTATTAAAAACTGTGAAAGATAAAAGAAATATTGTAACTTTTGGTTTAGATGATAATAATACATTTGTAGCTAAAAATATTAAAACTTCTTTAGAAAATACAACATTTACTTGTAATGGTGAAGAATATAAGGTGCTAGTGCCTGGTGAAGTTTTCATTTATAATGCTTTGGCAAGCATTAGTGTTGGTAAGAGACTTGGATTAACTTCAGAAGAAATTAAAAGAGGTTTAGAAAAATTTACCATGAGTGGTAATAGAATGAAAAAAACAATTGTTAAAGATTATACATTATTTAATGATACATATAATGCTAATCCAGATTCCGTTAAAAGTGTCTTAAAAACAATCGCTAGTTATGAAGGCAGGAAAGTAGCAGTTCTTGGTGATATGTTAGAACTTGGTGAATATGAAAAAGAACTACATGAAAATGTAGGAGAGTATCTAAATGGGAAAGTAGATGTTTTAGTAACTGTCGGAACTCTTAGTAAATACATGGATGATAGATTTAAGGGAGAAAAGTATCATTTTAGTAGTGTAGATGAAGCTAAAGAAGAAATTAAAAGTATTTTAAAACCGAAAGATTTAGTTTTATTTAAAGCTAGTCATAGTATAAATTTAGATAAATTAGTGGATTTTTTGACAAATAACTTATAAATGTGATATAATTATCTCTTCATTTTTAGGAGATGATGTTATGGAAAAAGTGTTTGCAATTTGTATTTCACAGAAAGATAAAGAAGATTATAGTATAGCTTTACCCCTTGAAGAAATAGATGATAAATTTATTACTTTAGGAAAAGAAGGAGTATTACAAAAAATAAGAGAATATGACTCAGTAATGCAAGAAAAAGACCCTAGTAAGTTAGCTATTAAAGTACTAGGTAAAAATAATAAGCTATATGAAGATCGTTATATTCAAATAATAACAGACCCAGTTTATCAAAGCTTTCCAATTGCACCTATTTTAGATGATGCTTTAGATGGCTTTTCTAATACAAATATTTTAAAAAATAGATTATTACCATATTTAAAAAGAAATATATCTTCTAACTTTGCTATGATGATTGAAAAACTTAATAGTGATAAACAATATTTTATTGATAACTTTATGAGTCTTAGTTATGATGAACAAAGAATAGTAAGAGGAATATTATTACAAAATATATATATTTTTAAATATGTTAAAAAAGAGGAAAAACCTTTAACTTTAAATAAAAAAAGAAATGACTAATTATAATTATGCCATTTCTTTTACTTTTGCTGTTAATCTTGATTTTTGACGATTTGCTGTATTTTTTTTGATAAGACCTTTACTAACAGCTTTATCAATATATCTTTGAGTATCTGCAAGGAGTTTTTGAGCAGTTTCTTTTTCTCCAGCTTCTACAGCTTTATCACAAAGTCTAATACAATTTTTAACACGAGCTTTTAATTCATGATTGTTGTCTGTTTTTTTAGCAATTACTTTAATTGCTTTTTTAGAACTTTTAATATTTGCCATAAACTTCTCCTTTCTTATTAAATCATGTATAATTCTATCAAAAAACTAACAAATGGGCAAGGTAAAATGTTATTTCTTTAAAAGAAAACAATAATAATTGCTAATAATTGTCAAGTAATGCAAAGATATTTTGCATTATTTTAATAAAACATAAGTCCTTCCTTAAAAAAATATAGTATGATTTCATTTGATTTTTAAAATTCTTGTGTTTTTATATAAATGTGTGGTAATGTTTACTTAATGAATTGGAAGTGATACTTATGCAAGTTAAGTTAGTGAAAAACGACAATTTGACTTATGATATAAAACTTATTGATGGCAGCAAAAAGTTAACTATAATGTATGGCGGTAATGGTGATTTATATTGGTCATTAGTAAATGATGATTGGGAAGGGTTTTATGAGGGAATAACCGATTATTTTGATATTACCAAGGAAAATTATGAAGTTTACAAGTCTTTTGAGGTTTTGCTTTTAGATATTCAAACAATAAATATTTTTGGAGAAGTTACCACTTTTCCAGTCGGTGTAGAAACTGAAGAAGAACAAAGAGAATATCTTCTTAAACTTGAAGCAGAAAAAGAAAATTATAGAAAACATAACATGGCTAATTATAACAATCTTTATAGTGCAAAAAACAATGAAGTTACATGGATATCTGATGAACTAGCAGAGGAAGTAGCAAATGAGGTCACAATAAGTAAACATGATGAAATAATTAGATTATCATTTAAAACTAAACCTCAAGTTGCTGGTTATGATAAAAATTATTTTGACTTTGGCATGATAAGCATTAGATTTCGTAATTCTGGTAGTAGATATCGTCCTTTTAATCTTATTTTTATGAGAATGTTTAATGAATTACAAAATCTTACAGTTAATGGTTTAGGACCTACCAAACAATTAACGCATCAAAAATAAGTTTTGACATTTAATAATATTTGTCAAATAATGCAAAGATACTTTGCATTATTTTAATTTCTAATTTATAATGATATTGGTGAATAGTATATGGCAAAGAAAAAG
>CAKOMI010000060.1 GCA_934096605.1 uncultured Bacilli bacterium | reverse complement strand
AATAAAAGTGGGAATTTCTGCCCACTTAAATCTGATAAGTTCATTCTATCATTTTTTTCTTCGTTTGTAAAACATTTATTTTATAATCCCATTACAAACTTTTTTAGTATCACTTACAACTATAAAAGCCTTACTATCATACTTATTAATAAGTTTTTCTATTTTTTTATAACTCTTATTATTAATTTCTAAAAATATAAGAATTTTAGGTTCTTCATTATTACCACTTTCCATATGTATAATACTAAAAGTATAACCTCTTAACTTTAATGCCTTTAAAAGTTCTTTTTTATCTTCAGATGTAATAATTTGTATTCCTATAACCCCTTTAATTAATCTTTTAGATAAAACATTCCCAATAAGCGTTCCTGTTGCATAACCAAGACTATAAGAAATAGGAATAAACACACTTTCTATTTTAATAAGTAATGCCTCACGAGCTACATAAAACCATATTAAAATCTCAAAGAACGCTAAAACTGTTCCTATTATAATTCTTCCCTTTAACATAATATTTTGTCTAAACGTTGAGATAGTAACATCAAGTATTCTTGCAAAAAAAATTTTAATACAAATAAATAAAGTAGTCATATTATCACTCTTTATTAATATGGCAAAAGAAAAAAGACTTATGCCAAAAACATAGTCTATAATCCTAAAACAAATGGGTCAGATTCAGAACCTGTACCTGATACTATTTTAACGGATGATTTTAAATAGGTTGTAGGATAGGTAGCAAATGGACTAGCTGCAATTCCTTGCAAAATTCCTTCACGGAAGAACACTATATAACTAGCATTTGATGAACTAGCTATTGGCGATAAAGTGCTAGGATTAGTATTATTTAGCCAATTATTATTTTTACAATCACTCACATTGTCTACCCATTCTACCAAAGAAGTATTTAAGCACGTCGCACGATCTGTCGTACTGCCTCCACTTGTTGCGTAACCATAGTCACTTGGATATATTAAGCCTATTTTGCCTGTCCATGTTGTTGTTCTTTCGACGGTATCACTACAAGCATATGCTGTTGGACAAATTTTACCATTGCTTGTTCCACGTTCCTCTGAATAACAATATTTTGGGTTAAATTTTTCACTAGTTTCACTAGTGAAAGCACCCGTGTTCCAAATTGCAATATCAATTAAACTTTTTATACTATCACTTAATCCTCCACCAATAAAATCGCAACTTTCAGTATTTGACGAGTCTAAATAACAAGTTCCAGATAATTTATCCCAATATAGTGAACCACCTATAGTTTCACTTTCATAACCAGGATTTAAGAGTTTCATCAGTTTTGCTTGACTCCATTCATTTATGCCATTTCCACGATTAACTGAACTTTCACTTACATCCCAAGCTAAATTACCTATTGATTCTGAGCGAACTAATTTTACTCTGTCAATCTTATTTCCTGCACCATCATCTATCCCTTTCATTACCCCTATTATTCGCCATAATATCTTATCTCCTTTAGAGTGAACTTTGGTACAATCCTTATTAAAAATAGTCGCTTGCGAACATTTTTCATAACTACTATAAGTTTCAAAAAAAGGACTACTATTACTATTAGGATATCCATAATAAATATCACTTGTATATTCTTCTCCATCAACTGTTACGTAGTTATTTGGATTAGCCCCGATATATCTTATATTATCATAATCATCAGTTGCCAAATTTACCGAGTCAGTTTTAGCTAATGTCGTAACATAATTAACTGCAGTTGGATACTGAATTTCTTCAGCATAACTTGCATTTACTGTGATTTTAGAAGCAAATGATTTATTTTGTACTCCTTCAGTCTCGGTTGTAACATTCTCATCTAACCATAATCTCAATTTATATGTCTTACTTTCTTTAGCATCTAAATATAAGTCACCTTTTATTTTATAAGCTGTGCTAGCATTACTTAAAGTTTTTGTTGTCACATCATATCTTGATACTAAAGCAGGAGACCCATCATCAAGCATTAATTTTATATAATCCATATTGGTTAATGTTGAAGTATTTAATACTTCTAAGTTAATATCATATTTTACAAATGTATCACAGTTATTAGTAACAGTAAATTCATAAGGTGTTAATTTTTTTCCTTCTTCATCTAATAAAGGATATGTATTAGTTAAACCAATATTATTTTGATCTGTAAATGTCACATTAAAACATGTGGCTGTAAGACTATTATTATTTGTACCACTTAAATTTTTAATGAACAAAGCATAACTTACTCCAAGAATAGAACACAATATACCTACAATTAGTAATAGTTTTGCAACATTTTTGTTTTTAATCATTTATACCCCTCTACCTTTCTTATTTAATAGTAAATATTAATACTATTATTAGAACTATTACTACTAAAAACAAAGCCATTAGTAGCATAGTTAATTTATTATCATTATTCTTTGTTTTTTCATAAATATAAGGTTTTTCACCATATTTCTCAGTAATTAATCTTGTTTCTTTATTTCTATCCTGCATTTCTTTTTGATATACTTTCATTTGGTCATTACTAAGCATTGCCCCACAAAAAGGACAAATACCCCGGTCTGTACCAAGAGCTTTGCCACAACGTTTACAATGCATTTTCATCACCTTCATAGTCTTCAATAAAATGATTGCCTTTATGTGGTTCTTCCCATAGTAAATCACGATAATTTTGTTGTCTTAAAACCTCATACAAAACTATTGCTACGGAGTTAGATAAGTTTAAAGCTCTTACTTTATCAGTCATAGGGATTCTTGCACAAGTATCTAAGTGAGGTTTTAGTATGTTTCTTGGTATACCCGTACTTTCTTTACCAAATACTAAATAAATATTTTCATTTTGATTAGAATAATCAAAAGAACTATGAGGTTTATGCCCATATCTTGTATAGAAATACATTTTACCATTATTCTTACTTAAAAAATCATCCCAATTATCATATACTGTATATTTACAATTATCTATATAATTAACACCACTTCTTCTAATATATTTTTCATCTAATGAAAAGCCTAGTGGTTTAATCAAATGTAAATGTGTATTGGTAGCTACACAAGTTCTCATTATATTTCCAGTATTACCAGGTATTTCTGGTTCAAATAAAACAACATTAAGCATCTTTATCACCTATTTTTTAATCTCATAAATATCTAGTATTTTAACTAAATCAGCATCGCTTAACATTTCGTTATCATCACGTGCTATTTGTTCTTGTAAAACACCATCTCGATAAAATAAAATCATTGGTACTTTTTGGAAATCACTAGTAAGTTGTAAAGAACTAAGAGCTGTACTACGACAATTATCATTTAATTCATAAACATAAAATTCATCTTTTAAATGATAGTCATTAATTACATTATTTAATTTTTTTTCTAATTTATATTCTTCTTCACTACCTAAGCCAGTTACATAAATAAAACTTTTTTCACCAGTCGTAGCTGAATATAGTTCATCACAAGAAACTTTAGTAACGTTATTATTAACTAAATAACTTGTTTGGTAATTGTCTTTTTGATATTTTTTATCTGTATTAATATCATCTAAATTACTAAAAGATTTAAAAGATAATAAAATAAATAATAAGACGGCTAATAATAAAGCAATAACTTTTAATTTGAATAATTCATCTTTAGGTTGAACAGCTTTAACTATAGTTTCACTTTCTTTTGCTACTGCTTCTTTTTTAACTACTGGTTTAATCTCTTCTTTAATATTTGTTTCTATTTTCTTAGGTGTAGTTGCTTGTTTCTTTTTAGTATTTGGCGTAGTTTTATTAACCTTTCTTTTCTTGGTAGCAGTATTTTTACTTACAGTGGTTGAAGCATTTTTAGATTTTACTGTCTTACTCTTAGTAGAATTTGTTTTTTTTGCACTACTAGTTTTAGCTTTAGTACTAGTAGTTTTTTTTGCACTACTAGTTTTAGCTTTAGTACTAGTAGTTTTTTTAGGACTATTTACTTTCTTTTTAATTTTAGTTTCTTCGTTCATAATTTAACCTCATTTCTACCATAATTCTAACACAAGCACATTAGTTTTTAAAGAGAAATAAGAAAGTTTTAATTAAAATAATTTTTTTATAGATAGTGTGACCATGTGCCCGAAAATAGGCAAAAAAAAGAACTCATTATAATTGCTTTAGAAAAAATAGCAAAGGAGTTCTCATATGAATATATTCCATATATTTTAAACTTTAGTGGTTGTCTTAAAAAATATTTGTTTGATTTTTCTGTTTATTGTTCAATTCTTTAGAATAGTGTGTTGCAAGTGTGTTTGAAAGTATGAAAAAACCCCAAATTATGGGGATTATTGTACTCCTGGTGG
>CAKOMI010000059.1 GCA_934096605.1 uncultured Bacilli bacterium | reverse complement strand
CTTTCATTAGTAATATTTACTTTAAAACATTTACTACTGGCCATATTATTATCATTTTGAATACTCCCAAAACGCCAGTAAGAAAAACTAACGCCTACCAAAGATATTATTAATATAAGTATGAAAATAAGAGAGATTGTTCTAAAATTTAATTTAAAATACCCCCCCCCCAACATAATTTTTCTTTGTCTTCATTTTGAACCTCCTACTTATTTTATTAAGATAATTGTACAATAAAAATTGATTGTATTGCAACTATTTTTATGTTAACATGTATGTAATGAGTATTTCTCATATAATAAAAAAAGAGAACCTCTAGTTTTTGTGGGCTAGACGGCCTCGATTTTGTTCTTAGACGTCCAAACACATTGTTTAGACGTTTTTTTATTTTAAATTAAGATTAAAAAAGCTATTAACAAATCTTTTTTACTCATAACTATTCCCACCAGGAGGACGCCTAATGACTAAAGGTTCGAGGCTTATTATAAAGCCTCTTTTTTAATTAATCAGATTGAGATTTTAGGAAGTTTTTGTCAGATAAAAGCACATACTTCCGAATAATGTCGAAAATGTTTTGGAAATTATTTAAAAAGATAGTTGTTACTGATAAACCATTAATAACTATACATTGGAATTAATAGGCTTATTACCACTTATAGTACCTGATGAATACGAATATGTTGCTCCACCACTCGTGTTTATACTCACTCCGCCAATACCATCTGACTTACTACATGTATTATTTATGACGCTACCACCTTGCATATATAACTTGCTGGCTCCTTGACTTACGTCTATTCCACCAGCGTTTAAATCAGCTATATTTGATTGTACCTTTGTTCCGGATTTTAAATATAAAACACTACCATACCAGACCGCAATTCCACCACCCCATTGATCAGTAAAATTATCCTCAACAGTTACATTTTGAATTGTTGCTGTAGCTTTTTCTAAATATATTCCTCCACCTTTTTCATAACAACTATTACCTATTATGGTACCACCTGTTATTGTAGCAGTTGTAGTTGATGTACCATCATTTTGCAGCAGTATTCCAGCTCCTGCCAATGATGCATAATTATTTTTTATAGTACCACCTGACATTGTTAAAACAGATTTATTCGTACGGCCATTAACTAAAAGGCCACCACCCCAACATCCTTTGTTATTAGAAATTGTTCCTCCTTTAACATTCACAGTAGATTCCCAGGCACTAATACCGCCAGCTCCACCGCTTTTACTTCCATAGTTTGTATTCGTATTATTGGATACAGTTCCTCCATTAAAATTCAAAGTTGCGCCACTTACAAATATAGCACTACCACCTGCTGATTTATTATTAGTAATTGTTCCATTGTTAACACTTATATTAGAATTTGAATATGCTGTAATCACTGATCCTTCTAAGTTGGTTAACACGCTATTAGAGTACACTCCATTACCATTTAATGTTAACTTTGAACCTGAAACGTAGATTAAAGGCTTAGATGAGTTTGTGTTTTTTCCATCAATACTTATATTTTGAAGTACCACATTATTCGAATTGGAAATATTTAAAATACTACCACTTGTTAAACCACTACCTCTAGCAATAGTATATATACTACTACCATTACT
Source organism: uncultured Bacilli bacterium (assembly GCA_934096605.1). GTDB lineage: Bacteria > Bacillota_I > Bacilli_A > RF39 > UBA660 > Ventrenecus. The sequence continues at coordinate 2,718 of CAKOMI010000059.1, read as the reverse complement.
TTTTAAAGTAACACTTTTACCAGAAGTATTAAAATTAGCTTGACTTGTTTGAGTTAAGTTGCTTAATAGAATTACTGAGCCTCCAGATTTCACTTTTGTATAAGCTTTAGCTATTGTAGCATATGGTTTACTTGATGAACCATTCCCACTTGAATCATTACCAGAACTTGAAACATAGACATTTTGATAAGCTACTACTGCACTAGTACTTACTGTTGTACTTCTACCAGCATTATCTGTAACTCTTAAATATAATGTATATGCTCCGTCATTTAAACCGGTAAAATTATATGTCGTACTTGTTGATGAATAATATGTTTTATTATCTTTACTATATTCATATTTTTTGATTCCACTATTGGTATCACTTGAACCACTAGCACTTACTGTTATTGTATTATTACTTACACTGGCACTTATCTTAGCTGTTGGATTTGTTTTATCTAGTTTAATCACTGTACTTTTTTCACTAGATACATTACCAACCTTATCAACTACACGATAGTATACTGTTTCATTTCTTTGGGCACTCCAAGTATCGGTATTACTATTACTACTTAAATCTGTCCAGGTATTACTATTACCACTATATTTTATTTGATATTTCAATACTCCTGATTGATTATCAATACCATTTAAAGTGATTTTTATATCACTTGTTGACCAATTACCATTACTACTATTAGTTATACTAGTAAGAGTTGGTGGTTCTTTATCAACTTTAACTATAGTTGTCGCTTCTTCACTTATATTTCCTAGTTTATCAACTGCTCTAAATCTTATTGTTTCATTTCTGGTAACTGTATATGTTATGGTACCTGTATTACCATTTGTTGTTAAAGCTCTTGTTGTCCAAGTATCTCCTTCATACCATTCAAAGTGATCAATACCAGATTTATCATCATCACTTGTAAGAGTTACTGTAACATCATTATTGGTCCATATATCATTATAATTATTAGTTATTACTGGTGTTGTTGGACCTTCTTTATCTACTTTAGTTACATTAAAGTTTTTACTTACAATATGACTTGCTCCATCTTTTATCCATACATAATATAAACCATTAGTACTTGCTTCATATGTATAACTACTTTCTTCTGTTACATTATTAATATCTGTCCATGAAGATGGTTCTTCATTAGTACTTGTAATACTATAACCAGTTAAGCCTGTTTCATTATCTTTAGCATTTATTGTTATTTTACTTGTTAAACCATATTCACTTTGTTCCGTTATACTTGTTATTACTGGGGCTATATCATCTATTTTATCAATATCGATACTTGTATGACTAATATTTCCTAATAAATCTTTAGCATAAATATAGTATTTACCATTGTTATAAACTGTTTCTGTTGTATTCACTTCTTGTCCATTAACACTTGTCCATTCACTGGGCTCAGTTTCAGTATTTGTTAAAGCATAACCAGCAAGTCCTGATTTATCATCTTTTAATGTAATATCAATGGTATTTGTTATTCCCCATTCACTACTTTTATTTAAAGAAATTGTAGGACCTGTTTGATCTAAATATTTTAGTTCAATAGCTTGATCTTTTATATTACCTACCTCATCTTTAAAATAAATATGAGGTGTAATTTCTTTATTATAGGTTCTTAATAAAGTTACTTTCTTACTTGGAATATCAACACTTGTATAACTACTACCATCTTCACTATATTCTATAATATCTTTTTCTTTACTTTCACCTATTATTTCAATAGTTTCACTTATACTACTATATTCTATATCTTTACTTGTATAAGCAATTGTTATTTCATTATTTAAATTTTCTTCTTCTGTATATACTGATACTACACTTATCTTACTTTTAAATGTAGCACTCATAACTTCATCTAATGCTGGTGTATCATAATCCATCCATAATTTTAAATTATAATTTACTGAATCATTACTACTACCTTTTGGACTTAATGATCCACTCGTTAATTTAAATGAGGCATCAGCATTTTTTAGTGTTGGTGTAACTCCTTGATAGGTATTTAATACTTTTGGTGTTCCATCATTTAATGATATTTTTATATATTTATTATTTAATCTTTTTGTTATTGTATCATCTAATATATCTTCTAAGTTTACTTGATACATTGCATAAGTATCACATGTATTTTGGATAGTAAAGGAATAACTACTACTCTTTAATCCTTCTTCATCTGTTATAGGATGCAAATTATTTAATGTAATAGCATCACTTTCATTAGTAATATTTACTTTAAAACATTTACTACTTGCCATATTATTATCATTTTGAATACTCCCAAAACGCCAGTAAGAAAAACTAACACCTAACAAAGATATTATTAAAAACATTAATATACTCAAAACTACAAATTTTATCTTTTTGCTCATAAAGTCTACGCTCCTAAACTACTATTAATATGTTACTTAAAGTATAAAAAATTCAAAAGGTATCTGTCAAGTACCATTTTAAACTTTTAAAGATATTAAATAGTATCCTTTAATTAGGAGTGATAAGATGAAATTAAATGCTCGTAAATATGAAGCTAAAGAAATATTTAAAATTATTCGTGAATGGACTGGTCTTACCCAAGAAGAATTAAGTAATGAATTAAATCACAAAGGACGTTCGTGGGCTAAAGGTATCGAAAGTGGTCGTAATAGATATTATTTTGATGACTTACTAAATATTGCTAAAAAGCATGATATAAATATTATTTTTGAAAAGAAAAATAC
>CAKOMI010000058.1 GCA_934096605.1 uncultured Bacilli bacterium | reverse complement strand
CTTTAATTTTCCTTGCTTCATCTATAGCTTGTTTATAATCTTTACTTTTAACTTTTAGAAAACATAAATAATAATAAGGTGGATATTTAAGGGTTTTACGAATATTCATTTCATATAGGAAAAATTTTTTATAATCATGATTTTTCACAAAATTAAATATTGGTGTTTCTGGATTATATGTTTGAATGAAAACTTCGCCCTTTTTTTCACCTCTTCCACTTCGACCACTTGCTTGACAAAGAAGTTCAAAAGTTCTTTCGTTACTTTGATAATCTGGTATGTTTAAAGAAGCATCAGCATTTATTATACCTACTAAAGTTACATTTGGGAAATCAAGACCTTTACTAATCATTTGGGTTCCAAGTAAAATATCATACTTACCACTAGCAAAAGCCTCCGTAACCTTGGCATGGCTTCCTTTATTAGACACACTATCAGCATCCATTCGAATAACCCTAGCTGTTGGAAAAGCATCTTTAATATACTCTTCTAATTTTTCTGTTCCAAGTCCATAGTAATTAAGACTAGTCTCATGGCATTTTGGACAAATGTTATCTAAATATTTTGTATACCCACAGTAATGGCAACGCATATTGTTACTAGATTTATGATAAGTAAGTGTAATATCACAATGAGGACAACGATAAGTAAAACCACAATTAGAACATGTAATAGTTGTAGAGTGTCCCCTTCTATTAAGAAGAAGCATTATTTGTTCTTTTTTATTTAACCTTTCAATAATAGCACACTCTAATTCTCTACTTATTATAGGATGTCTATTTTTTTGTTCTTCTACCATATCAATAAGTGTTATATTTGGTAAAACTTGTTTATTAAAACGAGCATTTATTTTTATATATATATATATACCCTTTAGGGCTCTTGCCATCGATGATAAACTAGGTGTCGCACTACCTAAAACTAAAGGAGCATTATGATACTTACTTCTTTCTTTAGCTATCCATAAGGCATGATATTTAGGGGTATTTTCTTGTTTATAAGAAAGAGATTGTTCTTCATCCATAATGATAATACCAATATTTTTTAAAGGAGCAAATATAGCACTTCTAGCCCCTATTACTATAGAAACCTCTCCTCTTGTAATTTTTCGCCATTCATCATATTTTTCTGGTTCAGATAATCCACTATGCAAAACAGCAATCTTAGATGGAAATGCTTTATTAAATCTATCAACAAACTGAGGTGTCAAACTAATCTCTGGTACTAATACTAAAGCGGTTTTATCTTCGTTTAATACTCTTGCAATCGTTTTTATATAAACCTCTGTTTTACCAGAGCCAGTAACACCATGTAAAAGAATTGTTTTGCTATTATCAAGATTATCGCATATAGTATTTACTGCATTAGTTTGTTCTTCATTTAAAACTTTTTCAGTATATTCACTTTCATTTTTCAAGTTATAGCGATATACCTCACTTATATATTCAATTAATACTCCCTTTTTTAAAAGTGTTTTAACAGCAGATGCACTAACCTTATTAGCCATTGTTTTTTTTACTGGCAAATTATCTTTAAAAAGCATTAAAACTTCTTTTTGACTAGCACTGGAAGCATTTTCTAAAGAAGCATCTATTTCTTCCGTAATTTTTAAATATGTTTCTTGTTTAGCTTTAATATCGACTCCTTTTTTTGCTTTTAGAGCCTTCGGTAACATAGCCGCATATGAAGAACTTAAACTACTAAGAGTTTTTAAAGCTAAAAACTTACCTAATAAAAGCATTTCCTCATTTAAAACCGGATAAGTATCTAAGACATTGTAAATATCTTTAGTTTCAATAGAAGAACTATTTAATAAATTTAAAACATAACCCTCTAAAGTTATCTTGCCAAATGGTACAGTTACTCGCATACCTACTTTTATTTTATCTACTAAATCATCAGGAATATGATAAGTAAAAGTTTTATCTACATGTTTATTTTTTATTTCTATTAATATTTCTGCATACATATTCATCACCCAAATATTGTATCAAAAAAAGCTAAATTAAATATTCACAATTAGCTTTCTTTTATCTTCATTATTTCATTCTTAGACAGATTGGTTGCCTTAGCAATGGTATTAATATCTATTTGCATGGCAAGCATATTTTTAGCTATTTCAAATGATTTCTTTTGTTCACCTTTTTTCTCACTCTCTCTTTTGATAGTATTTCTAATATATCTTTCATCTTCTTCAGGTGTAAATACTTCCCAAAAGTTAGCATCAGTATTTAACTTAGTAATTTTTTCCATATATTCATCAACCTTCCCATCATATTTCACTAGTTCTTTCAAACTACCACCCTCTAAGTCTAGCATTATTAAATGTGAATATTTAGTAACTTTTTTTATATCTAAAGAATACCAAAAATTCATTATTATGTCCATATTGTATTCGTATATTTCAAAGTTTTTTATGTAGCATTTTTGCTCGTTATCTTGAACCTTATATATTCTTAAAATCTTGTTATCATCTTTTATACCATATGTAAAATTAATTTGAATGGTAAGCGTCTCTTCATTATAATCTTCAGATATACTAGTATTCTTGTTATAAATGTTACTTAAGTAACAAAAGTTTCTTGGGTGTAAGTATTCTTTGTTTGTCGCGTTCATTTCTATATTAATCCTACCCACATTTGTTTCTACTAATATATCTAGCCTTTTTCTTTTTGTTACTAAATCATTATTATTTCTTTCGACATTTAAATATGTTAACTTATCAATATTAACTTGTAATATTCTTTCTAATAGCCATATTAATAATTTTTTATTCTTAATATTACCAAATATTTCTTTAAAGGCTGAATCATTTTTACAAGTATAAAACTTTTTAGGTTTTGTGATTGTTTTATTCATAGTTGTCCTCCTTGATAAGTTATCCTAAACCATGTTTGTAATTTAGACAAGGGGGATATTTTAGGAAGTTTTGTCGCATAAACTCACATGTTGTAAAGTATTGTCGAATACCCTTAAATACTTGGTACATAAGGATTATTTTTAGTACCATCACCCGTAAATTTTAACGTGTTTTTTAAATTTATTACCGGTCTTAAATAGCCCAAATAAATAGGATAAACATCATCAATTTTACCGCTTATGGAGTTTAAAAACACTGATACTGACCAATAACCATCGCCAATAGCATATGTTCCATAAACAGGTGTCATACTATAAAATGCTTTATTAATTACTAAATAACCATTAATATTTTGGTTAATAGTGCTAATTGGTCCTTCAAAACTACCTCCACCATATCCAGATAATAACATTTCATCAACAGTTATTAAACCTATTGAATAGGTTAAAGTCTTATTGCCTTTATTGGCATTCTTAGTCGTAAAATAGTCTTCAGCTAAACATGAAAGACTTGGTGTACTTTCCACTACTCGTTTGTAACCTGCATAAATGGTATCATTTGTTCCCACTCCAGGATTATTATTGATAGCAGAAGATACAATGCTCCTGTCATTGCAAAAGCCAGCATTAATCTCTAAGTAACTAGTATACTCAGTTAATTTTGAATTATAAAAGCTATCATTAGATGCCTTTATTGTTGAATCTGTTCCTGTACCATGAATACTACCGCTTGTATACATATAGCCGACATACATATTATCTTTAAAAGATGAATTATATTTTGACGTTGAAATAGCTCTATCTTCGCTTGACTCACCATTATCATGGGCACTTGTGCCATCATAAATAAGTCTGATGCTACCTTTACCATTAATCCTAATTATTCTCCAGTAGTATCCGGCAAATTTAACATAGTTGTTTTCTACGCTACCTCGGTAATAATAACTTGTGCCATCATCATCTTGCGTTTCATATATTCCTTTTTCATGTGATTCACATACTTTATCATCACACGCACTTTTACTAAAATCCGGAATATACGTATTGACGTTTATATTACCTAGTGCTGTACTCACTACTTTACTAGTATTCTCAAAATATAAATTGCATCTGGTTCTTGTATAGTCAGTTGCATTGTAACCACTATAATCGCCTATAAATTGCCAACCAGCATTATCCCATTTTGGAATCACACCATTTGTACACTCACTTTTTTCTTTATTTAACGTATAACCTGTATTTTGTTTAGGCATACTACGCGTTATCTCACCATCGACATAATAGGCAAAATAGATATCTCCCGGATCCTGAATCTCACCATTTATCACATTAAAGTGTTTTTCTTCGGTAAATATTGCAAATGAATTATATAAATATATGCCTGATAATAGCAATATACTTAAAATTATTGCTGTTAATATTATTTTTCTTTTACTATTTTTTTCTTTAAATTTCTGTAGTTTTAGAGAGTTACGTTTATTTAATAACCCCCCCCCCGTGGTTGACCGAAAATCTTGATTTTCCACTATTTTTCATAACTTTTTTCTTCCTCTCTTATTATCT
>CAKOMI010000057.1 GCA_934096605.1 uncultured Bacilli bacterium | reverse complement strand
CAAGAGATATCCGCGTTAGAAGCATCTTTAACAGATTTAGAAATCGAAACAACTAGGTTAACCAAAGAAAAAGAAAACCTAGATTGCAAAGATATAGACGCATTAGTAAATCGCCTAGATTTTTTACAAACTGAAATAACTAATCTAGATTCAAAAATTGCTAAAAAAAATAATGAATTAACAAATAAACAAACTAAAGAACAAAGTGAAATTTCCTCAATTAAAAATATCGAAGATTCTTTGTACACTATTCATAAAGAAGGCTTAGAATTTTTAAAAAAAATTGATTCTATTGGTGAAACAATCAAATTTACAGAAACATATCAGACCATAAAAGATTTAGAAAAAGATTTTCATACCTCTGTTTCCTTTGAAAATCTTGAATCTCGCATTAAAAAATATCAAAATAACTTAGAAGAACTATTATCTCTTGTAACAGAAAAAGAAAATATCGAAAATGATGCTAATGCTGTTAGTAGTGAAATAGCCAGTTTAGACTCAGAAATAGCTCTTTTAACTACAGAAATAGAAAATACTGAAAATCTAATAAATAATGAATTAAGAAATATTAAAGATCGCATATTATATTTACAAAAACATAACCAAGTTGTTAAATTAAGAGACGAAGACATAAAAAAAATATTTACCTATCTAAATAAATATAGTGAAGAAAACTTTAATGAAGCTAAAATAATCTATGAAAAAATCGCACACAAATTCCATGAATCTAGCTTAGAAGAAAAGATTATTTTACAAGGTAAAATAAAAGAACAAACCGAAGCAAAGAATAAATTAGAAGAAGAGTTAGTTTTATTAGAACAAAGTGACGAAGAAAAACTAGATGATAACAACAATGAACAAACAATTAAATATTTAAAAGAGCACAATATTTCTTACACATACTTTTATGAGGCCATTGACTATAAAGAGAGTATTGATGAAACTACCAAAAATAAATTGGAAGCAATGCTACTTAACGCAGGCTTATTAGGTTCAATTATTGTTTCAGAAAAAGATCTTTCTAAAGTAAACAATTTGCCAGGGATTTTTATTAAGAAAACAACTAAGAAAAAGAATAACTTAACTACTTATTTAAAGCCTGCTGAAAGTGAAAAAATTAGAGAAAACGAAATACTTGCCTGTTTAGAATCAATTAGTATTGATGAAAATGACGCCGTATATTTAAATCCTGAAAAAATGTGTATAGATATAATGTTTGGATTTACAGATGACACTTGGACTAGTAAATATATTGGACTTCTAACAAGAAGAAAAAACCGTTTAGATAAAATTAATGCTAAGAAAAAAGAACTTGATAGTAAAATGACTATCATCGAGGGCTTAAATGAAAGACTTGAACATAAAGAACTAGAAATTTCCTTAATTAACGAAGAAAAAGATAATTTTCCATCTTCAACTTTACTTAAAGAATTAAACCTTAAATTAACGAAAAATAGTTATATCATGGAAAGTAAATTAGATACTAAAAATAAAAAAGAAGAAACTTTAATGGTTTTAAAAAATGAGTTAGAGACAATTCTTGTAAAAATAATGAATGCCAAAAAAGACATTGCGCTTCCTTTAGTTAAAGAAATACTAAAAGACGCTACCAAAGGGGCTGAAGATTTAGTAATATATCTCACAAAATTAAAGGGAAAATTAAAAGAATATGCCCATAGTGAAGAACTAAAGATATCTAAAAGTATTTCTTTAGAAGATATTAAAGAAAATATTTCTGAAATTTTTCTTGAAATCTCGGAACTAGAGACGTCTAAAAGAAAATACTCGGCTGAAATTAATGATTTAAAAAAACAATTAAATACTAAAGATTATCAAAATATCGTTTCAAAATTACAAGCTATAACTAGTAGATTAAATGAATTACCAAAAGAACGTGAAGAAAAGAATAAGGCGTTAGGTAAGATTACAGCCAACTTAGATACCTCTATGGAAGAGAAAAAAAGGGTATTATTATCTTTAGAAAATAGTCAAAAATTATTAGCTTTAAAAGAAAATTTTTTACAAGAAGAATATGCTTTAGGCTATGTATTTAAAGAGGAATTTAAAAGTACACTTGATATGGCTAAATATATTTTAAGTGCTTTAAAAAATCGTAAAGAAAGTGATGTATTATCTGTAACTGGCAATTACTATGAGCAGTATAATAAGTATCGACTAAGTCTAAATAGCTATCACTTAACTAGTATTACATTATTTCAAAAAGACATATGTGATGATTATAGTGTGCTAAGAAAGCAACAAGAACGTTTTGATATCAGAGCTACATATCAAGGCAAAAGCTTAAATGCTTATGAACTTGTTAACGTTTTAAAAGATGCAGTAAATGAAAATAATATTTTAATGAGTAATCAAGATCAAAAATTATTTGAAGAAATCCTATTAAAAACCATTGGCCAGAAAATAAAAATGCGAATTATAGATAGTCGTGAATGGGTTAAAAATATGAACAAAATCATGGCTGAAATGCAAAATGATAGTGCTCTATCTTTTAGTCTTATTTGGCGTAGTAAAGAATCTAGTGAACAAGGCATGCTTGATACTAAAGAACTAGAAAGACTACTTAATATTGACAATGCCATAAGAAAAGAAGAAGATTCTGAAAAATTAATTAATCATTTCCGAACTAATTTAAGAAAAGAATTAGAAGAATCAGATGGTACAGAAAGTTATGCTAACATTATTTTTAGAGTTCTAGATTATCGTAACTGGTTTGAATTTAAAATGACATATCAAAGAGTAGGGGATACCAAAAAAGAACTTACTGATAAAGTTTTCTCTGTCTTTAGTGGTGGTGAAAAAGCTAAGACTATGTATATACCTCTTTTTGCATCTGTATCTGCAAAACTAGGCAGTGCTAGTAAAAATGCTCTTCGTTTAGTTGCCTTAGATGAAGCATTTGCTGGCGTCGATGATATAAATATTAAAGAAATGTTTGGTATTCTAAACCATTTAAAACTTGATTATATCTTGACTAGTCAATCTTTATGGGGTGACTATAGCACGATAAAAGACTTATCTATTGCGCAATTAATAAGACCAAATAACGCTCCATTTGTCACAGTAGAAAGATATCGCTGGAATGGTAAAACAAAAACAGAGATCAAAGAAAAGGAAATATTAAATGACACTATCGAATTATTTTAAAGAAAAAGAAGGCTTTAATCGCCTTTTTGTATTATTAAAAAATAAATACTTAAAAACGTCAGCTTTTAAAGGTGGAGTAACACTTTCTAATATAACCCAAAAAGAAGCAGAAGATTTATCTTTATTCTTTAGGAAAAAATACTATGCCGGTGATACCATTAAAATAAAATTTAGTGACTTTTCTAAAATTTTAAAAGATACTGATTATAAAGACTTTGATTGGCCAACATTACTAGATGATTATTTTAAAGTTCATCTAATTGATGCCAAAACCCAAAAACAAAATGCTAAAATAAAAGAAAACAATCTATATGAAAGTTTATGTTTAAAGTTTACAATAGAAGAAAAAAATTTATTTTATGAATTATTAAATGACCCTTTGATTAGTGCAAGTATTCATCAAAAATATCTAAAAGAAGAAAAAAATTTTATTAATGACATTTATTATTTAATTAACTTTACTGCTAATATAAAAAGATTAACTCCTATATCCTTAGTAATGCTATCTTCTAAAACTGGTAATCCACATTTTTTAGATAATGGCAGTAAAAATCAGAAATTATTTTTTAAAATGTTAAGTTATAAATATCAAATTAAAGAGCCAACTAATCTATATTCTAAAATAAAATTTTTAAATCATTTTAATTTAAGCATAGATGAAACAAGTAATAATGTTCTTACTTATGGTTTAAAAAGTAATGCAAGGTATATTAACGCTTTCTATGCAGAAAAACAAGTTTTATACTTAACATTAAATAACTTATTAAATGTAAAATGGTTAGACACGATAAATAAGAATGTTTTTGTATTTGAAAATCCTTCTATGATGTGTCTTAGTAAATATGATATCCCTATTATTATTACTAATGGTATGCCAAATTATTGTGTATATGTTGTCATAGAAATGCTTATTAAAAATGGTAATAGAATATACTATAATGGTGACTATGATCCAGAAGGGTTAATTATTGCTGATAAATTAAAAGAAAAATTCCCATCTATAACTTTATTTGCGTATACAAAAAATTATTATAACGAAACATTATCAGAAAAAACTTTAAATGTGACTCGTCTAAATAAATTAAAAAAATTAAAGAGCAGCGAATTAAATGAAATTAAAGCATCCATAGAACATAGTAAATCTCCAGCTTATCAAGAAAATAATATTCAGAATATAATAAAGGAATTAGAAAAGTTAGGCGTAATATAAAAAAAGTGTCACTAGGGCACTTTTTTACATTTGAAATTAATCTTTTAACTGTTCAATTTCTTTAACAGATAGGCTAGTTACTTTAGCGATTAAATTAATGTCCATCTTTTCCTTTAACATAGCCTTGGCAATCTCTAACTTAGATTCTTTTGAACCTTGTGCTAAACCCTCTTTGACACCAGCTTTGTGAGCATCATCACGGGCTTCACTAATTTCAGATTCGACATATAATTCGTATTCATCATCATTTGATAATAATTGAACAAATTCTTGATCGGT
>CAKOMI010000056.1 GCA_934096605.1 uncultured Bacilli bacterium | reverse complement strand
TTAAAAAAAGATGAACAAATGCCAAAGTATTCATATAGCATTGCCACTGACTCTTTAGTAGCGCCTATAAAAAAAGGGGATATAGTAGGCCATGTTTCAGTTATCGATGAATCCGGTAATGTCATTGATGAGTTAGAAGTTACGGTAAATGTAGATATTAAAAAATCTAATATAATTGAAAATTTCATTAAAAACTTAAAGCATTTAACAACTGGTAAACTAAAAATAACTTAATTCGACAAAATATTTAGAATACATGCGCTATTATATAGATGGTGAGGATATGACCATATATGTAGACTTAGTATTCTTTTTAAATTTCTTTTTTGATTTTTTACTTCTTCTAACAGTAAATAATACCTTAAAAAGAAATATACCTTTAAAAAGAATATTTTTAGGAGCCTTGATTGGTTCTCTAACCATTTTTTTGCTATTTTTAAACCTTTCTTCTTTTTTACTTTTCTTATTAAAAATTATAATTGCTTTTATAATGTGTATCGTAGCCTTTGGTTTAAAAGATAAAGCTTACTTAATCCAAAATATTAGTTACTTTTATATGACTAGTACTGTTTTAGGAGGTTTTCTTTATTTTTTAAATCTTACATTTCAAGAAACACATGATGGTTTAATCTTCTCTTATAATACCTTAAGTGTCAATTATCTTTTTTTGGTTATCTCTTCACCAATTATTTTATTTATCTATATTCGCCAAAGAAAAGAAATGGCTCATTACCAAAATTTCTATCCCTTAACAATCTCTTTAAAAGATGGTCATAATTTAACTCTTAACGCATATTATGATACTGGTAATAAACTAAGTGACCCTATTACTAAGAAAAAAATAGTTTTAGTAGATGCCAAAAAAATTAAAAACATTCCTAATTTCTATTATGTTCCTTATAATAGCCTTAATCATCAAGGTTTAATAAAATGCTTTAAAGTTAATTATATAGAAATTAATGGTAAAAAAAGTTCGAACTATTTAATTGGTATAAGTGAGTCTAATCTTTTAAAAGATGGCGTAGATGCTGTTTTAAATCAATATTGCAAGGAGGATTTACTATGATTAAAAAAATACTTAATTGGCTAAAAAAGAAATATAATGAATGCTTTTACATTGGAACTAATGATAAATTGCCACCACCACTTCCACCTGATGAAGAAAGAGAATATATAATTGCTTCTATGCAAGGAGATAATTATGCCCGTAATAAATTAATAGAACATAACTTAAGACTAGTTGTCTTTTTAGCTAAAAAATATGAAAGCTCTGGTTATGAAATGGAAGACTTAATTAGCATTGGTACTATTGGGCTTATAAAAGGAGTTAGTACTTATAAAATTGATAAAAATATCAAACTCGCAACATATGCTTCTCGTTGTATATCAAATGAAATCCTTATGTTTCTAAGAAAAAACAAAAAAAGAAAAAAAGAAATATCTCTAGAAGATAGTTTAAATTTTGATAGTGAGGGCAATGAGCTTCATTTAGAAGACGTTTTAGGGACTAGTACTGATTTAGTAGTAGATGAATATGAAAAAAGTTTAGAAAAAAATTTACTTTCTAAAGAAATAAATAAACTAAATACTAGAGAAAAACAAATTATGATTTTAAGATATGGCTTAAATAATACAGAAAGCTATACTCAAAAAGAAGTAGCAGATATGTTAGGTATTAGTCAGTCTTATATTTCCAGAATAGAAAAGAAAGTAATTAAAAATATTAAAGAATTAATGAAAATTTAAAAAAGGCAAGAACAAATCTTGTCTTTTTTTGAATTTTTAGCTATAATTTTAAAGAAAGAAGTGAAGAAAATGAAAAACGAAAATATTTTATTTGTTAGTCTAATATCTGTTATTGTTGTTATAGCAGTTGTAATTGGTTTTTTTGCTTTTCAAAAAGAAGAACAAGAAATATCTAAAACTGATAGTGTAAAAATAAAAGAAGAATATGCTTTGTTAAATGATCAAGTAAATGAAAAAAATAGTAGAAAATATCCAACTGTTAATCTAAGTGATGAAAATCCTTTCGTATATAAAACGGAAGATGAAATAGTGCAAATATTAAAAGGTAAAACTGCTTTAATTTATTTTGGCTTTTCTAAATGCCCTTGGTGTAGAACTATGTTACCAATTCTTGAAGGTGCAGCTAAAGAAACAAATCTAGGTCAAATAGCTTACTTAGATATCTTAGATATTAGAGATACGATGGAATTAGATGAAAATAACAAGATAATTAAAACTAAAGAAGGTACTAGTAATTACTATAAAATTCTTGATTTATTAAAAGATAACTTAGAAGATTATACCTTAACTACTAAAGAAGGAAAAGTTATAAATACTAATGAAAAAAGATTATTTGCCCCAACAGTCGTGGCTGTTCGTGATGGTAAAGTGACTAAGGTTCATGTTGGTACACTTGATTCTCAAAAAAATGGTTATGATGAATTAACGACCAAACAACAAGAAGAATTAAAGAAAATTTATATTGATTTAATTAATTCAATGAATGAAGGAATTTGTAACGATGCTTGTTAATTTCCTTTTTTAATTTTTAAAGGGGGTATTATATGGTAACTCTTTTACCAGCTGATAGATATATTGTAATAAATAAAACTATTTTAAATGAATCAGATAGAACATATATAGTAAGCTTATATGAACCAATAATTGGTTTAGAAGCAGTAAGCTTATATTTCACTTTGTGGCGTGATTTAGATCGAACTAAAATCATCAGTGCTGATTATACGCATCATCATTTGATGACTATTTTAAAAAGTAATTTAGATACGATAAAGTTAGCTAGAAAAACACTCGAAGCTATGGGGCTTATAAAAACCTATTACAAAGAAGGAGAACCAAATAGCTATGTCTATGAACTATATTCACCCTTAAATCCCAAAGAGTTTTTTCAAAATCCTATTTTTAATGTTGTTTTATACAATAATATAGGTAAAGAAGAATATGAAAATTTAAAAAAAGAATTTGGTATTCTTACTATTCCTTTAAAAGACTATACTGACATTACTACTAACTTTGATGAAATATTTAAAACTAGTTCTGCTGACGTTTCTTTCGAGGCTATTGGTAAGACTGCAAGAGAAATAACGATGGAAGACCAAGTAGATTTTGATTTTATTATATCTAGTTTACCTAAAGGACTTACGCAAGAAAAAACATTTAATAAAAGAACTAAAGAACTTATTAATAACTTAAGTTTAGCATATAATTTAGATACCTTAAAAATGACAGAAATAATAAGGCTTGCTATTAATGAAAAAGGTTATATCGATAAAAGTATGCTCCGTATTGAAACTCGTAAATATTATCAATATAACAATAGTGGCAAATTACCAACGCTTGTTTATAGAAGCCAACCAGAATACTTAAAAAGTCCTTCTGGAGATACTAGTAAAAAGGGACGGATTATAAAAGTTTTTGAAACGACAACTCCATATGATTTTTTAGCTAGTAAATACAATAATGGTTCACCTACCCAAAGAGACTTAAAACTCTTAGAATACCTTTTACAAGACGTAGGGCTAAAACCTGCGGTTGTAAATGTCCTAGTTGATTATGTTTTAAAGAAAAACAATAACAAACTTAATACAGCTTTTGTCGAAACTATCGCCGGTCAATGGAAAAGACTCCATATTGAAACGGCCCTAGACGCCATGAATGTTGCCGAAAAAGAACATAAAAAATACACGAGTAAACTAGCTAAAGAAACCAAGAAAAAAGCAAGTGATACAACACCTGTTTGGTTTGATGAAAAAATAACTAAAGAAAATATGAATGAAGAAGAACAAAAAGAATTAGATACTATGTTAAATAAATATAGAGATTAGGTGATAAAATGGAAATTAATTATACAAATAAAGAAAAAGAAGCTTTAGAAAAAAACTATCAAGAAGCTTTAAAAAATGATTCATTAAAAAAGCTAATTAACCATATTGGTTTAACTGAACAAGAAGCTAAAACTAAAATTACTAAATTAGAAGATACTTTAAGAGAATTAGAAAATTGCCGTACATGTAATAATCTCTATACTTGTAAAAATGCTTACCAGGGCCATGTATCAATGCCTAAAAAAGAAGATGGCAAAGTTTATTTTACTTATATTCCTTGTAAATATAAAAAGAAAGAAGCTGAAGCTCGTAAAAACCACATAAGTGAAAGAGAAGCCCTAGAACAATCAAGAATGAAAGATATAGATGTTTCTGATAAAAAAAGAATTGAAGTCATTAAATGGTTAGATAAATTCTATACTGATTATGATTTCTCTAAAAATTTAAAAGGTTTATACTTACATGGTAATTTTGGGTGTGGCAAAACATTCTTAATAAGTGCTTTATTACATGAATTAAATATTAAAAAAGGTGTACAAGTAGAAATTATTTATTTTCCTGAAATATTAAGAGATTTAAAATCAGATTGGGAAACATATGATTTAAAAATGCAAAAATATATGAATATTGATATATTATGTATTGATGATATTGGCGCTGAAAAAGTCAGTGAATGGGGTCGTGATGAAGTTTTAGGAACAATCTTACAAGCTAGAATGAATAACAACTTAACTACTTTTTTCACCTCTAACTTAAACTTACAAGAATTAGAAAATCACTTTTTAGTAACAAATAATAATGAAGAATATATTAAATCAAGAAGAATAATGGAAAGAATAAAACAATTAAGTATTGATATGGAACTATTAAGTGAAAACAGAAGAAATTAACAAAAATGGTTGAATATTAAGACCATTT
>CAKOMI010000055.1 GCA_934096605.1 uncultured Bacilli bacterium | reverse complement strand
CTTGATACAGTAAGTAACAATATTGCTACCAACATGAAAACTAGTCAAATATTATCATTCTATCAAAGCTTAAAAGGTATGTTAGTTCAAGCTTTAAATGGTGAAGATTTTATAACAATTGAAAAAACACAAATACAAACATTTAGTTTTAAAAATGTTTATGGCCTTGATTGCTTAGGGTATTATTCAGGCTCTCTTGATGCTATTACAACTTTAATGAAAGAAAATTTAGGCCTAGAGACAGTTAAAACAATTAAATCATTTAGCTACGATTATTCTGAAGATTATGAACTTGATAGTGAAACAACTGGTAAAGGTATTTACAGTGGTACTAAAATGCCAGATCAAAGTATTTATGGTAACTATAATAATACGACTAAAAATGATAAAACTGAATCTAATAGCAGTGATAATGATAATAATGATGATTTAGATAGTGATGATGATTTAGATAATTCAGATAATTCAAATAATAACTCTAATAATAGTAGTAACAATAATACAAATGATAATAACAGTAATAATTCTAATAACAACAATAATAGTAGTTCTAATACTGATGACAATTCAAGTAAAACTGATGACACCAAAAATGATAGCAGTAACAACTCTGATTCAAGTGATAGCACTAAGACAGATAATAGTACTGATACTGAACCTACTATTCCTGGTAATCCAGAATAGCAAAGACAAAAAAGATGATACGAAACAAATAAATTTCATATCATCTTTTTTCATCAAGTAATCTTTCTACAAGTTGATTAATTTCATCTAATTCATTCGGCATTAAATAATGCATGATCTAGCCACTTTAATAGCCACATAAAGATTATAAATACTTTCCTTTAAATTTCAATATAAATCTTTATTATTTTCATCTTTCTTATATTTTAAGTATGCCTCTTCTACTTTTTACATCTATTCACTAAGATAATCTTTATAATTTCTATAATCATATTTCATCGTAACATTCTTCATTACTTTAAAATAACCTCATATCCTTCTTTTTCTAAAGATTCTTTTTGAAATTTAAAGTTCTTGCTTTTATATAAAATTTTAACTATTTCACCTTTACTACGTAAGTCTTTAGCGCTCCGTAAAGCTTCTTCTAGTAAACTATCATCACTTATAACATAAGCCTTCTTTAATTCATTAGTAGGTATTTTAAATCCTCTTTCTTGTAAAAGTAAAAGTAATCTTTCAAATCCAACCGAAAATCCAACAGCAGGTACAGATGTATTAACGTATTTTTCAATCATCTTGTCATAACGGCCCCCGCCACCAATGCTACTAGATAAACCTTCTGCTTCAATTTCAAATATAGTACCAGTGTAATATCCCATACCTCTTACAAGTGTTGGATCAAAAACTAATGTTGCATTCGTGTTATTACTAACTGTATTCATAATAAAAAGCATATTAGAAACAACTTCTTCATCCATCTGAAATTGGGCACAAAAATCTCTCAAATCCATATCTTGTTTACTAAATAAATTTAAGTAAGCATCTACTTTTTCTTTATCTAAAGAAAGTTTAATTAATTCTTCTCTTACACCATCTAATCCTATTTTATCCATCTTATCTAAACTAATTAAAATAGAATCTAATTTATCTTCTGGTAATCCTACATAAGAAACCATTTTAAGAAGAATTCTTCGATCATTAATTCTAATTTTAAATCCTTTAAAATCTAATTTTTCTAAAAATGATGTTACTGCCATCATAAGTTCTATTTCGGCTAAATTAGTCTTTTCCCCTAAAATATCTAAATCACATTGCATAAGTTCTCTATATCTGCCTCTTTGAGGACGTTCTGCTCTATAAGAATAGCCTATTTGTAAAGCTCTAAATGGATGTGGCAACTCATTCATATTATTGGCATAAAGTCTTGTAAGAGGCACTGTTAAATCATATCTTAAACCAGAATCAACTAAATCATTTTCATTAGTAATATTATCTAAATTTAACTTTTCGCCTCTTTTCATAATTTTGAATATTAGTTTTTCATTCTCCCCACCTTGTTTACTAGTTAAATTTTCAATATGTTCAACTACTGGTGTCCCAATTAAAGAAAAGCCATATGTCTTATATGTTTCTTTCATAACATTTAAAACGTATTCTCTAAGTGCCATTTCTTCTGGCAAAAAATCTCTCATTCCCTTTGTAGGTGTTTTTATTATCATAATTCTACTCCCTTCAAAATGTTATATATAAATTCATTTTAATACTAACATAACCATATAAATATTACAATATTTTTTCACTACCCAATTTTCAAGTGTTTTATTACCCAATTTTCAAAAATTATTTTAAATCAATTTTACCAAAAGTTACTTTTTTAACTATCTTATTTAAATATTCTTTGCCAAATACAAGCGTTAAAATCCCCATTTTATAGGTAGTAAATAAATATACAAGTGCTCCTACTATACTAATAACAGTAACATATATAATAGAAGATAATCTACTCATATAGTTAATTGGTATAACAAGTTTTAAAAGAACTACTACTAAGACCATCATAATTGTTGGTAATAAAATTTTAAACATTACTTTAAATGTTTCATTATACTTTAATTTATGTTCTTTATTTAATAAAACAAGTGTTGAAATAGCTGACAATGAATACCCTAGTATAGACGCCATAACAGCACCTATAAAAGGCTCTAAGCCTAACACATGACATAACAGCATTAAAGGCACATCCAAAAAAGCATTTGTTAAGTAGCCAAGTAACGTTGTCAAGTATACAGCTTTAAATTTGTTTAGGCTTTGTAAAGTAGAAGACGTAACCATGTAAATATTAAAGAACAAGGCTATAAAAATGTAAACACCAAGAACAAGTCCTCCTAAACTAAGTTCCTCTATTCCATAAAATATACCCCATATTGGTTTAGATAATAAAGATATCCCTAAAACCATTGGTACACATGTTACAATAATAATTTGTAATGCTTTATTAAGTCTACTTTCAACTAAATTCCATTTTTTTAAAGTAAATGCTTCTACTATATTAGGAATAAGACTTACTGTAAGACCCATAGCAATGGCATTAACAACCATGTTTATCTTACCAGCCCAGGCCGAAACAGAAGAAGTTATAAATTCAGTAGTTGCCGCATCAAAACCTAAATGTACCATTGTTCTAGAAATTAAAACCATATCAACAAAGTTATAAACAGATACACCCACATCAATAATAATAAAAGGAATTGCATAACTAAGTATTTTTTTAATTATTTCTGAATCGCTTATATCATCTTTTTTTATATTCCCAGTAAATGATAGTTCTTCCTTATGCTTACGCATATTTTTAACGATATATAAGATAGCTGCAATACCGCCACAAAAAGCACCAAATACGGCTATACCAACTGAGGTTGTCAAAGATAAATGGAATATATTTAAAGCAATATAACTACCACCTAATATAACAGCTATTCTAACTACTTGTTCTATTACTTGACTAATACTTGAAACATTTATTATATTATGGCCTTGTAAGTAACCCTTAGAGATACTTAAAAATGGTATTACTAAAATAGCAAATGATACACACCTTATAACAAAAGCAACATCACTTATTGTATTACCACCTTGTAAGTCACCAAGTATTAGGCTTGCTATATTACCAGCGAATAAAAATAAACAAATAAAAGCAGCCACTGATACAAAGTTAACCACTCTTTTACCAAGCTTATAGGCTCTTACTTTGGCATCCATCATGCCAAGCGTATTATATTCTTTAATTATTTTACTCATGGCAACAGGAAGACCTGCTGAAGATATATCTAAGAATATTACATAAATATTATAAGCATAAGCATATAAAGCGCTACCTTGTACCCCAACCATCGCATAAAAAGGTATTACATATAGCATACCAAGTATTTTTGTAATTATTATTGCTACAGTTGCTATAACAGTTCCTTCTATAAAAGAACTCTTTTTCATAATCCACCACTTATTCCTTTTCACAATATATCACCATTGCAGAAAAACAATAAATTTGGTCTTCTCCTTGTACAGCAACAGCAACATTGAACTTAATATCCATTATATCACCATTTAGCGCACAAAGAAAGGCATTAACCCTTCCTTCTAGTTCGGATTCTGTATTTTCATCAAAACATTTAACCTTCATTTTTTCTACCCTTTCATAAATCAATCATAACATTTAAGAGTTAAAAAAATTGTCGAAAAAAAAGAGTTAAACCTAAAGAATAACTATTAAACAGATAACGTATACGGATTAGATTCTGAACCATCTCCTGAAGTTATCTTAACAGAAGATTTTAAATAAACTACAGGTCTTATAACATTGCCTCCAAATGCATCACCATTGATGACAATACCATTTAAACGTATAGCAAAAACACGGCAAGCACTAGAAGAATAAGCACTAGGTGATAAGAGCCATTGTGTACTACTTAATAACCAATCATTATTTTTGCAATCGCTTACACTACTGTTATCCCAATTGTATAGTTCTTTATTTAAACATGTTGCTCGGTCTGTTGTACTGCCGCCACTTGTCGCATACCCATAATCACTTGCATACATTAATCCTACCTTACCTGTCCATGTCGTTGTTCTTTCGACCTTATCGTTACAATATGTTCCACTTGTACATATTTTACCATTATTACTAGTACTCTCTAATTCGTAAAATCTTGAGGTTAATATATTACTATATGTATACGTTTTACCATCATTAGACCCTGTGTGCCATACTGCATCACTTATTAAAGACTTTAATTTATCTTTTATACCTATACTTGTAAAATCACAACTTGTTGTATTATTGTTTGAACCTTTATAACATGTTCCTGATCCACTATTCCAGTACAATGAGCCACCTACTAACTCACTCGCATACCCTGGATTTAATAATTTCATTATATCAGCTTGGCTCCATTCGTTTATACCAAGACCTGAGTTAACAGAACTATCACTTGTGTCCCAAGAATAACTGCCAATAGATTCAGCTCTTATTAATTTTATCCTTGATTCTTTTTTACCAGTACCATCATCTATGTTATTCATAACACCAATAATACGCCATAATTCACCGTCGACACTGACATAATTATTTGGATTACTGCCTATATATCTTAAATTATTATCAATCGTTCCATCATAAGACAAATTAGGATTATCATATAAAGCAAGCTTTTTAATATAATCTGTTAATTGCATATCTAATTTTTTAAAATATAAATTGCATCTGGTTCTTGTATAATCCGTTGCATTATAATTCTTATAACTAGTTATTACTGCATAATTAT
>CAKOMI010000054.1 GCA_934096605.1 uncultured Bacilli bacterium | reverse complement strand
GATTTCTTAAAAATAAATTACTTTTTCTTTTGGGTAGAAAAAAAACTAGATATTTTGTATAATATGGTTGTTAGTTTTAAGGAGGCAACTTATTATGCAAGTTATTTTATTAAAAGATGTTAAAGGACAAGGTAAGAAAGATGAGGTTATTAATGTAAGTGATGGCTACGGAACAAATTTCTTATTAAAAAAAGGTCTTGCAGTTTTAGCAACTAAAAAAAGTAAAGAGGTATTAGATAAAGAAATTCTTGATAGACATTTAGAGGAAGAAGAACTAGTTAAAAATCTAGAAAATTTACAAAAAGAAATTCAAAAAAAGAGTTATACTTTTCAAGTTAAAACTGGTAATGATGATCGAGTTTTCGGAATGGTTTCTACTAAACAAATTAGTGATAAGTTAAAAGAATATGGTTTTGAAGTTCCTAAAAAATGTATTATATTAGATCATAATTTAGATACACTTGGAACGCATAAAGTAACAATTGCTCTTCATAAAAGAGTTACATTTGATATTAATGTGATATTAAAAAAGTAGGTGATTAAATGGCAACAAGAGAGATGCCTAAAAATTTAGAAGCGGAGATGAGTGTTTTAGGAGTTGTTTTCTTAAATCCTTATGCACTTGAAAAAATAATGGAAAATATTACAGAAGATATGTTTTTTAGTGACGCTAATAAGAAGATATTTAGGGCATTTATGGAATTATATAAGACTAATACACCTATTGATATTACAACTGTAAAAAATGAACTTGATAAACAAAAGAACTTAAATGCAATTGGTGGGATTGATTATCTAAGTGAAATAATTGACTCGGTTGCAACTAGTGCTAACTTAGATTATTATATGGAAATAGTTAAAGATAAGGCAACAAGAAGAAGACTTATTGATACAGCAACTAACATTATTACAGATGCTTATGATGAAGAAGAAGGTCTTACTAAAATACTTGATACGTCTGAACAAAAACTTTTGAATGTTGTAAGAACAAGACAAACAAGCGAATTTAAAACAATAAGTGAGGCTTTAAGAGAGGCACATGAAAATCTAGAATTGATGAGTAAAAATCATAGTGCAGTAACAGGACTTTCAACAGGATTTAAAGATTTAGATAAGGCTACCGCTGGATTACATGAAGGAGAACTTATCATTTTAGCAGCTCGTCCAGGTATGGGGAAAACGGCTTTTGCTCTAAATTTAGCTACGAATGCAGCAATGACAACTGATAAAGCAGTGGCTATTTTTAACTTAGAAATGAGTAGCGAACAGTTAGTAAATCGAATGATTAGTTCAGTAGGGCAAATTGAAGGTGATAAGTTAAAAACGGGTATGCTTAATGAAAATGACTGGAAACGTTATACAGAGGCGATGAGTGAACTTGCTGATACTAATATATATATAGAAGATGATGCATCAGTTACAGCACCAGAAATTAAAGCCAAATGTCGAAGACTTGCTTCTAGTCCTAAAGGACTTGGATTAGTTGTAATAGATTACTTACAGTTAGTTACAACTGGTGGTAGAGTAGAATCAAGACAAGTTGAGGTTTCAGAAATTTCACGTGCATTTAAAACAATGGCGATGGAATTAAGGGTGCCTGTGATTGCGCTTGCTCAGTTATCACGTAATGCTGAGAGAAGAGAATCTAATCAACCAAGACTTGCTGATTTGCGTGAATCTGGTTCAATAGAACAAGATGCAGATTTAGTATTGTTTTTAAACCGACAAGATTATTTTGAAACAAAGTCGGCTGAAAATAAAAGTAACATTGTACCAGTTGACGTTATTATTGCTAAACATCGTCGTGGTGGAACGGGCTTATTTCAAATATTGTTTGAACTTAATAAAAGCTCATTTAAACCATATACACCAATTGATGATACGGCATTTTAGAAAGGAAGAATATGAAAACAAAGAATAAAATTATGTTAGCTATCGTAGCTGTTTTGATGGGAATATTTTTTACTTTGATTGGTGTTAATAAACTTGGAGAAAATCCACTTCGTGTTTATCAGGTGTATTTAGATGGTAAAAAAGTTGGATTAGTAGAAGATAAAGATGAACTATTAAATCTTATTAATGAAGAACAACAAGAAATTAAAGATACATATCAGATTAGTCAGGTTTATCCACCAACTGGGTTTGATATATTAGAATCTATTACTTATAATGGAGGAGTTAGTTCAGCTAATGATATTTATCAAAAGATTAAAAATCAAGGTGATTTTACCATTGAAGGATATGAGATAACTATTACTAGTCCAGCCACAGAAGATAAAGATGAAAAAGTTACTAAAATATATGTTTTAGATGATAAAGTTTTTACTGATGCAGAGTATAGTTTTATTACAACATTTGTTGATGAGAAGGATTATCAGGCATATATCAATAATACTCAATCGGAAATAACAACGGTTGGTTCTTATATAAAACATATGGAATTTGAAGAAAATATTACAATTAAAAAAACATATATTTCAGTTAAAAATAAAATTTTTACAGATGCAAAGGAACTTACACAATATTTGTTATATGGTACGACTGATACACAAGAAAATTATATTGTTAAACAAGGAGATACTTTAGAGAGTATTGCTTCTGCTAGTAAGTTAAATGTAAGAGAATTAATGATTGCAAATCCTAAGTATCGAAATGCTAATGCAGTACTAGCAATAGGTGATAAAATATCTAATAGAATTATTAATCCTATTCTTACATTATATGAAGAGATGAGACTTACTGAAGATGTTGAACAAGCTTATACTAAGACAACTGTTACTGATAACACTTTAAAAAGTGGGGAAAGTAAAGTTACACAAGCGGGAGTTACAGGACTTGAGAGAGTTACTCAAGAACTTAGAGTAATTAATGGTGAACGTTCACAAGAAACAACACTTATTAATTCAGTTACAATAAGAAATGCAGTTGAAGAGGTTACAAGTGTTGGACCTAAATATAGTCCTACTTATGGTTGGACTGGTAGTGGTGGTACTGGTGGCACTATTAATACAGGACTTTCTTGGTCATGGCCAACGAAGACACCATACATTATTACAACAGACTATGAGTATCGTTGGGGATCTTTTCATAATGCTATAGATATTTCAGGTCCAGGATTTAATTCACCTGTATATGCATCACGAGCAGGTACTGTAGTTGAGATTTATAATTCATGTGCTAATTATGGCTGGTATGGTAGTATGTGTGGTGGCTCTTATGGTAACTATGTAGTTATAGAGCATGATAATAATTACTATACAATGTATGCTCATTTAACTAGTAATTTAGAGGTTAGCGTAGGTAGTCGTGTAAGTCAAGGTCAAGTAATAGGGCATATGGGTTCTTCTGGTTCTTCAACAGGTACACATTTACACTTTGGTTTATCGGTAGGTATGCCAAATCATGGTGGTAAATGGTATAGCCCTTGGAGTTTATTCCGATGAAAGTGGTTGTTTTGGCAAGTGGAAGCGAAGGAAATTCCACTTTCTTTTCCTCTGGGGGACAAAGAATATTACTTGATATAGGTAAAAATGCTAAGTATATTAAAGATAAATTAATGGAAATAGGGGAAGAAGCTAGCAAAATTGACGCGATTATAATTAGTCATACACATGATGATCATGTTAGTGCTCTAAAAGTTTTTTTGAAAAAAAATCATCCTAAAGTTTATGTGACAGAGAAAATGTTTTATGATTTAGATTATTTAAAAGATTATGATAATGTTATTGTTTATGATGATGATTTTTATATAGGGGATATTCATATTTTAAATATACATGGTAGTCATGATGTTAGTGATTCTAGAAATTTTGTATTAGTACATGGGGCTAATTCCTTGGTATATTTAACTGATACGGGTTATTTGAATCGTAAGTATTTTGAACTATTGAAAAATAAAGAATATTATCTAATGGAAAGTAATCATGATATAGAAATGCTTATGAATGGTCCATATCCTAAATGGTTAAAGCAAAGGGTTCTTGGAACACTTGGGCATTTGTCAAATAAAGATTCTAGTTTCTATCTTTCTAAACTAATTGGTGAGAATACTAAAGAAATAATACTTATGCACTTATCACACCAAAATAACACAGAAGAAAAAGCACTTAGTACTTTAAGTGATACATTAGATGAATATGAAATAGAAAAACCTTTTGTTTGTTGTGCAAAACAAAATGAAGTAACGAGGGTATGTGATGATAAAGATATTATGTGTAGGTAAAATAAAAGAAAATTATTTAAAAGAGATGATAAGTGATTATCAAAAAAGAATTAATAAGTATCATAAGTTAGAAATAATTGAGGTTAATGATAGTAATTCTTTAGATTTAGAAAGAGATTTATTATTGAAACATATTGATACAAGAGATTATGTTATTACCTTAGAAATATTAGGTAAATCTTTTAAAAGTGAAGAACTAGCAAGTAAATTAGAAAATACTTTTGTACATTATCCGGTAATTACTTTTGTGATTGGTAGTTCATTAGGTTTACATGATGACATAAAAAAAAGGAGTAATATGGCTTTATCTTTTTCTGAATTTACTTTTCCTCATGGCCTTTTTAGAGCTATTTTACTAGAACAGATATATAGGTCTTTTAAGATAATCAATCATGAGACTTATCATAAATAGGAGGGTTAATGACATTAGATGAATTAAAGAAATGTAAATATGCGGTTACACATGCTGGTACTTTTCATGCTGATGATATTTTTGGGGCGGCATTTTTAAAACTTATTGTACCTAATATAGAAATTATTAGAACTAATGAAAACCCTAAAGTAACTGATTATATAATGTTTGATATTGGTATGGGTGAGTTTGATCATCACATGGCTTCTAATGAATGTAGGAGTGATAAGATACCTTATGCTGCGTTTGGAAAGTTGTGGTGTCACTTTGCACCTTATTTGTATGATGAGAAGATTGTAAAAAAAATAGATAATGCATTTATTAAACATTTAGATTTATCTGATAATACAGGTGTTTATGATTCTTTATGTTATGCCTTTTCTGCTTTTAATCCTTTAGAAGATAATGAAACTGGCGATAAAGAGTTTATGGAATGTGTTTCTTTTGCTAAAAGAATACTAGAAAATTTAATTAGAAAAGAAATGAATCATTTAGAGGAAGAGAAATATGTTATTGAAAAATATAATACTTCTTTAGATAAACGAGTATTAGTATTAGATAAACATGCTTATTTTAAAGACTTTTTGCCTTTTAAAGAAACTATTTATGTTGTTTATCCCTCTAAAAGAGGTGGTTATTCAGCACAAGGGGTGAGTAAGAGTCCGGATACAGTAGAATTAAAGAAACCATTTCCGGAAGAATGGACACATGAATTACCAGAAGGACTAAGATTTTGCCATAATAGTAGATTTTTAATTGCGGCAGATACTTTGGAAGATATAAT
>CAKOMI010000053.1 GCA_934096605.1 uncultured Bacilli bacterium | reverse complement strand
TTATGGTAATAAAATAGAACATATAATAGAAAGTATCCATAAAAAAGATAATTAAATATTAAAGAACTCGCTTACATTCGATTCTTTTTAAGTATTAGAAATGTAGTAAATATGTTATACTAATAAAGAAAAAATTACTAGTGAAATTGCAAATAGCAATTTTGTGAGAAATAAGAGGTGTAATAAGTTATGCATAATGGTGTATTATTAATCGATAAACCAGCTGGTTTTACAAGTCGGGATATTGTAAATCAAGTTGGGAAAATCTTTCATACAAAAAAAATTGGCCATACAGGAACACTTGATCCAATGGCAACAGGAGTCTTAATTCTTTGCATTGGTTCTTATACTAAATTAGTAGATAACTTAACTAGTAAAAATAAAGAATATATAGCAGTGATGCAACTTGGTCTTTTAACCGATACGCTAGATATAACTGGTAAGACCCTAAAAGAAGAAAGTGTTAATATTAGTAAAGACCAAATCTACGCAGCTTTTAAAAATTTTCCTCGTGAGTATAACCAGGAAGTACCAAGTTATTCAGCTGTTAAAATTAATGGTAAAAAGTTATATGAATACGCAAGAGAAGGAGTAAGCGTTACCTTACCTAAACGAATAGTCAATATTTATTCTTTAGAAATACTTAGTATTGATGGTAATAGAGTAACTTTCAAAACTTCTGTTTCTAAAGGGACATATATAAGAAGTCTTATTAGAGATTTAGGTGTCTCTTTAAAAACTTACGCTTCTATGCGTAGTTTAAGAAGAGTGAGTCAAGGTGAGTTTACTATTGATAAATGTTTAAAAATTAGTGATATTACTGAAAATACGAGTCTTCTTACCTTAGATGATTTATTTAACTATCCACATTTCTCTTTAAATGACACCGAATACCAAAAAGTATTAAATGGTAATAAACTATGTCTTAAGAGTGATTCTTTATACTTACTTTTAACTTATCAAAATAAAACTATTGCTTTATACATGAAAGATGGTCCTTTATACAGAATTTTATTCAAAGAAAAATAACAAGTGCTTTTTCTTGTTATTTTTTTGGTTGCTTCCTTTTTTCTTTTAATATTTGTAAATGTGGGAAAGCATGAATGACACGCTTTTCAAAAGTCTTCATAGAGGATTCAATTTGTTTACGTACTTGCATAGTAATTCTTTCAGTATCATCCTTTTTAATAACTTGTTTCTTTTGAATATTACGACTAACATTTTGAATATTTTTAATAATTTTAAATGATAAAATATTATCAATTAAATAAACTACTATTAATATGAATGATATGATATAAAGTAATACATTTGGAATACTTCTTATAATATTAAAGAAGAATGGATTAGTAACATACATTATAAGCAAACCACCAACACCAAATGGGACCATTGTCTCTAAACAAATACGACCATTAATATTAAACTTATAATGCGTATAATCCCACCATCTTGTATGAAATATCTTTTCTAAAAAATAACTAGTAAAATATTCCAAGATAGAGCAAGTTAGAATAATCATAATAAATAAAGTAACAGGGTCATTAATGTATTTATTTAATAAAATAGTCATTATTAAAGCCCCATGTCCGTATATAGGACAATAAGGTCCAATTAAAAAACCACGGTTAACAAATTTATGATCAGATATAAGTTTACATGTAACCTCTAGACACCAACCTAAAAATGAATAGATAAAAAAAAGCAACACATACTCTAAAACTATTTTCATAATACAACCTTTCTAAAATCATTATATCTAGAAATTTAGTTATTTGCAAAGTAAATATCGTTATTAATAATATTTTGTCTATTAATAAACAAAATCATCTTTTTTGTTGTCAAGTGTTAGTAAAAGAAATAAATTAATTTTTAAAAAAGTGTTAAAAATAGCTTTTTTTGTGTATAATAATTTTTAGAAGGGAATGATATTATGAAAAAGAAGACAATGGTTTCTTTATTAAGTGGTGCTTTAGTAGGTGCAGGTCTTGGTATTTTATTTGCTCCTAAAAAAGGTAGTGAAACAAGAGAGGATATTAAAGAAAAAGTTAATGAATTAATTAGTAAAGCTCGTGAGATTGACGCTGATGACGTAAGAGAATATGTAGTTCAAAAATCAGAAGAAATCGAAGCTGCTCTAAAAGATTTAGATAAAGAAAAAGTCAAGAAAATTGCTAAACAAAAGGCTCGTGATATTGAAAAATCTGCAACTGATTTAGTAAATTACGTAAAAAGTAAAGGTGAACCTGTTTTACTAGATGCGACTGAAGCTTTAAGAGTAAAGGCTGTTGAGGTTACAAAAAGTGTTCTAGAAAAACTAGAAAGTAAAGAAAAATAATCTCGTTATAGAGATTTTTTTTAATAATCACTATAGTACAAATTGACAAAGTTAGCTAGTCTTGATAAGATTATATTGAAGGTGATGGAAATGTTAAAGGATCGTATTTTACTTAGTCCTGAAGAAATTTATGAAAAAGAATTTAAAGTTGATGCACGTGGATATCGCCCTCAAGAGGTCGATAATTTCTTAGATATAGTAATTAAAGACTATACAGAATTTATTCGAATAATTAGGGGTTATGAAAAACAACTTAAAGATCTTAATGATGAAAATAATGAGTTAAAAACACAAGTTAGAAAATTAACTACAGAATTAGAAGCACAAAAAGATGAAAATGATGAAAGTGTAAGTAATGTTGACTTATTAAGAAGAATTAGTCAATTAGAAAAAGTAGTTTATAGTAAATTAAGATAATAATAAGACAAATGCTGCATATTTATTATGTTGAGGAAAGTCCTTGCTCGCACAACCTGAGATGGTTGTAGTGATTGTGCTTAGGGAAAAAATAACCTAAGGTAGCGAATGCTAACGGCTCTGAGGAAACCTTAAATGGTTTTATTAGGTATAAAAGTGCCAAAGTGACGAAGAAAAGGGAAACCTTGGAAGTGGAACGTGGTAAACCCCACAAGCGAGAAACCCAAATTATGGTAGGGGAGCTGTAACTAGGAATCAAACGATGTTACGGACCAGAAATGGTAGATAAATATTTGTCCACGTAATGTGTACAGAACAAGGCTTATTAATTATTATTTTAAAATAAAGGAGGAAATTATCTTGTTTGAAATAGGCGAGTTGTTAAAAAATACTAGAGAAAGTAGTGGTCTTAGTTTAAAAGAGGTATCAGAAGATTTAAAAATTAAAGAGGTCATGCTTGATAATATTGAATCTGGTAATACTGGGTGTTTTAAAGATATTTTTGAATTAAAAGAAGACGTCCTTTCTTATACAAAGTATTTAGGTTTAGATACTGAGAATATGCTTGATAGCTTTAATGAATATATGTTTGAACATACATCAAGAATTCCTATTAAAGAAATTGAAAAACAAGTTATGGAACAAAATAAAGAAAAACAAGAAGAAAAAGTTGTTTCTCCTTATTCAAAACCAATGAAAAAATATCCTGTTAAATACTATGTTACATTATATATAGTAGCCATATTAGTCGTTATTTTTATTTTGGTTTGGTGTGTTTATCAAATAGCGATGAACAGATTTATAGATGATCATTATCAAGTGGCTTTAGAAGGAGTGGCTTATGAATACAGCAAATAAATTAACCTTAAGTAGAATAGTGATGGCTTTTTTAATTTTATTTATTTTAATGATATCTTGGAGTGATTTTGGTATTACTATTCCTAATATTTTAGTTATGAATAAAATAGTTGTGGATATAAGATATCCTATTGCTGGATTTATTTTTGTTATTGCTTGTGTCACTGATTACTTAGATGGGGCTATTGCCCGTAAGGAAAAGATGACTAGTGATTTTGGCGCTGTCATGGACGCTATTGCAGATAAAGTGTTAGTTAATGGTTTGTTAGTAGTTTTAGCTTATAATGGCTTTATATCATTAGTTGTGCCTGTTATTATTATAACTAGAGATATTGTTGTTGATTCTTTAAGAATTTTATGTGCTAAGCAAAGTATTATAGTAAAAGCTAATAAATGGGGTAAAATAAAAACTATATTTATGATGATTGGCTTATCATTTATGTTATTTTATAATTTACCATTTGAAGTTTATGGTATCTATTTTGCAGATATATTAATTTATATCGCTACTATTTTATCTGTAATATCAGCAATTATTTATTTTATAAAAGTTAAAGATAAGATTAATTGGAGCTAAAGCTCTTTTTTTATTTTCCAAAAGTAAAAACAAATGTTCGAAAAAATGTTGACAAAAGAAAAAACGTATTATAAAATAATGGCGTAAAGAGAAATTACGGAGGAAAGATTATGAAAAATACAAAAGATATTAAGGATAAAGATAAAGCATTAGAGCAAGTACTACAAGATATTGAACGTCAATTTGGTAAAGGCGCTATCATGAAACTTGGTAGCAGTGAACACATGGAAGTTGAAGCTACTAGTAGTGGTTCGCTTGCTCTTGATATTGCTCTTGGGGTTGGTGGTTATCCTAAAGGAAGAATCATTGAAATATATGGTCCTGAATCAAGTGGTAAAACAACGTTTGCCTTACAAGCTATAGCAGAGGTCCAAAAAGAAGGTGGAAGAGCAGCTTTCATTGATGCTGAACATGCCTTAGACCCTGTTTATGCTAAAAATTTAGGTGTTGATATTAATGAATTATTACTATCTCAACCAGATACTGGTGAACAAGCTTTAGAAATTTGTGAAGCCTTAGTACGTAGTGAAGCTGTTAATATTATAGTTATCGATTCTGTCGCAGCTTTGGTACCACAAGCAGAGATTGATGGTGATATGGGTGATAGTCATGTTGGTTTACAAGCTAGACTTATGAGTCAAGCTTTAAGAAAATTATCAGGGACAATTAATAAAACAAAAACAACCGCGATATTTATTAACCAATTAAGAGAAAAAGTTGGTGTTATGTTTGGTAATCCTGAAACAACACCAGGTGGTCGTGCTCTAAAATTTTATGCCACAATTCGTTTAGATGTTAGACGTGGTGAACAAATTAAAATGGCTGATCAAGTAATTGGTAATAAAACTAATATTAAAGTCGTTAAAAACAAGGTGGCTCCACCATTTAAAACAGCGACAGTTGATATTATGTATGGTGAAGGTGTTTCTCATGAAGGAGAACTTATTGATATTGCTAGTGATTTAAACATTATTGATAAATCTGGTGCTTGGTATTCTTATAAAGGTGAGAAAATAGGTCAAGGTAGAGAAAATGTTAAAATAACTTTAAAAGAGAATAAAGAACTTATGAATGAAATTGAACAAAAAGTAAGAGAACATTTTGGCTTTAAAACTAAAAAGTCTAACTCTAAAGAAGCAAAAGAAAAGGAATAAATTATAAAAAATTTATTCTTTTTTACTAAAATAAGTGTCATGTTAACTTAGTATTGCTTTTTTCTTTTGTTTTATAAAAGTAATCATGATATAATCTATTTAAGAAAAGTTTGGTGATAGTCTGAAAACAAAAAACAAATTTATTTTATAGAATCAAGTAAAAAAGGGCAGACTTCCCCTTACCCCAA
>CAKOMI010000052.1 GCA_934096605.1 uncultured Bacilli bacterium | reverse complement strand
CTTTCTTTGGGGTAAGGGGAAGTCTGCCCTTTTTTACTTGATTCTATAAAATAAATTTGTTTTTTGTTTTCAGACTAACCTCTAATTTTACGTTTTGATTCTCGAATAATATAATTTCGTTTTTCATGAATCTTTGCCTCCTTTATTTTTGTATTTGGAATTAAAAAAGTATTTTTCTTATTAAAAATTTCATTTAATTTGTATATTCCTGCTTTTTGTTTCACCATAAAACTTTTTAATCTTTTTATTTGATCAATTACACTTATTTTACTTTTATGTCTAAAAACTTGTTCTTTCGTATTGATTTTAGTTTGTTTTAATAGTATGATAATATCACCTCGTTAGGTAGGAAGTGGTGGGTTGCAGCCCAGTAAGCCACTTCTTTTTTTATATCTTATTTTAAATTCTAATTATTCTTCAGTCAATATTTTTAGCATTAAAAAACATATACCTTAATTAGTACATATCTTTTCTGTGTAAAATAATTCGTCATTCTAGTTTAATTTTAGAAGATTTTAATATGTCATTTAACAATTTTTTTCTTCTATTCTTCTTCAATTTTACAAAATTTATTTTTTATTTCAAGTACCTAAACAATCATTTTATTAATTCTCTGATAAAGTATACGGATTACTTTTTGAGCCATCACCAGTAACAATTTTGACAGAAGATAGAAGATACACAGCTGGAAAAACAGCATTGCTAAGAAAGTCGTCACTTGAAGCATTGACATACCCAGAAGAACTTATAATAAATTCACGATAAGCATCATAAAAAAACTCCGGTATGGATAAGGTCCACTGCCAACTAGTACTATTAAATAACCAGTTATTAACATAACAATCAGAATAACCAGACCAACTATATAATTCTTTATTTAAACATGTTGTCCGATCCGTTGTACTGCCACCACTTGTTGCATAGCCATAATCACTTACGTACATTAAACCTACCTTTCCTTTCCAAGTTGTTGTTCTTGTCACAGAGTCATTGCAATAAATACCACTAGTACATATTTTCCCGGTATTTGTACTTCTTTCAAATTCATAAAATTTTTGAGTTGATATATTCTCATGTGTATATGCTTTAGCGTCATTTGCCCCTGTATTCCATATGGCATTACCTATTAAAGCCTTTAATTTATCTCTTATACCTATGCTTGTAAAATTACAGCTAGTTGTACTATTATTTGCATTGTTATAACAATTACCGGATTTACTATTCCAATAAAGTGATCCACCTACTACCTCACTTTCATAACCTGGATTCAATAATTTCATTAAGTCAGCCTGGCTCCATTCATTCACACCATGACCAGAGTTTACTGAACTATCACTTGTATCCCAAGAATAACTGCCAATAGATTCAGCTCTTATAAGTTTCACGCGATCACTCTTGTTACCAGTTCCATCATCAATATTTTTCATAACACCTATAATACGCCATATATCACCATCAATATTCACATAGTTATTTGGATTAGACCCGATATATCTAATATTTCCACCTGCCTCATCTGTTACTAAAGTCTTATTGTCATATAAAGTTAAATCTTTAATATATTCTACAGCAGTCATATCAATCTTTTTAAAGTATAAATTGCATCTGGTTCTTGTATAGTCGGTTGCATTATAGCCACTAAAATCACCTATGAATTTCCAACCACCATTATCCCAAGTTGGCACTACTCCATTCGTACAATTACTTTTTTCAGTATCTAATGTATATCCCGTACCTTTCTTAGGCATTTCTCTTGTAATATTGTCATCCACATAATAAGCAAAATAAATATCCCCTGGATCTTGTATCTCACCATTTATAACATTAAAATGTTTTTCTTCTGTAAATAAAGCAAACGAATTATATAAATATATTCCTGATAATAACAATGTACTTAAAATTATTGTTGTTATAAGTACTTTTCTTTTACTATTATTTTCTTTAAATTTCTGTAGTTTTAGAGAGTTATGTTTATTTAATAACCCCCCCCCCAACAAATTTTTGCTTCATTTTTTTTATCTCTCCCATTCTTCTTTAATTCTACAAAATTTACTCTTTCATTGCAAGTACTTTACCAAAAATTTCACATAACAAAAAAGCCATGTTTATAAATCATGACCTTTTAACCTCTATTTTTAATATCAAAATCTCGCCATATATCATTAATATCCATATAGCCTGGTATTCTCTTTCTCTTTTCTAGAAAATCATCAAAAGTCCCAATTACACGAGCAGGATTACCAGCCACAACTGTATTAGGTAAAACATTCTGTGTCACAACACTTCCTGCCCCAATCAAAGCATTTGGTCCAATCTTAACACCTGGTAAAATTGTTGTATTACAACCAATAAACACATTATCGCATACCTCAATTGCATTTTGATAATATTTATCCAAATCACTCGATATATTCTTAAGTCCTAAATTAAAAACATCATGTGTCACAAAAGTAACATTACTAGTAACAACAATATTATTATGAAACTTAATTAACAAAGGGTCTGATGGTATCATTCTTGGTTGAAAAAAAACATTTTCTCCCATCTCTTTAAATATTTTATTTTTCTTTAAATATCTATTTCTTTTATCACTATTTAAAATAAAATATATTCTTAATCTTTTAAATTGATTTCTTGTCCAAATCTTCATGACTACCTCCCTCATTAAAATAACTACCCATACCAAGTATACCACTTACCATTGGACTAGCAAGAACATGTCCACTGAAAAATGAAATAATAATAAGTAAAACTATACTAAACATAACACTCTTATCTAAATTCTTAAATTTAAGACTATAACAAATAACTAATATATAAACTATAAATCCTATTAATCCAAGTACATAATAAATATCAAATATGTCTATCTCAACATCTTTATTAGCTATTAAAACTTCTCTTCCAATTCCAAATAACTTATTACTAATATTAGAACTACTATATATATTATGAACATTTTCTAAAAAACTTAATCTATTACTAAATATAACTTGGTTTATTTTCTCATAACTCAAAATATCTTTTATATTTGTTACATTATAATACTCTAATGTTGTTTTTATATTTTTATAAAAACTAGTTCTAGGTATAATTAATAATACACTAAAAACTAAAACAATTAAAACACCATATAACCATTTATTGATTTTTAAACACTCTAATAAATATTTCCGGTAAACATATACAAAATAAAGTATCGTAATTAATAAACCTACATACATAACCTTAGTCCCTAAAAGATAAATACACATTAAAAATAAAATTAATATAACTACAAAATACTTTTTCTTTGTCTTTATAAAATAATCAACATTCATTATAAATAAAAGTAAAAAAACATTAACTAGTTCATTACCAACATAAAAATAAGATAAATATAAATCTTTATTAGGATAAAACTCATTGATATTATGTCCAAGACCCAAAATATAAGGCAATAAATAAAGTACCATATAACCAACCAAAAGATAAACATAAACATTCTTTGTCAAATAACTATTTTTATAACTTTTAAAAAAGCATATTAATAAAGGTAAATAAAATACTCTTACTAAGTAAGTTAAGTTACTTACTAAATAATTTCTATGAAATATTAAAAAGAAGAAAGAATAAATAGCTAACAAACCTAGTATAAAGTAAGTATGTTTATCTCTAACTTTAAATATTAAATAATACATAACATAAATTAAAAATATACTTCTAAAAAGAATTCCTATGCTAACCATATTATGCCAAGAACAAATACCAGTTATAAAATCTAAAACTGGCGTAAATAATAAGAATATATAAATTATCAAATCAATTGTTTTCTTTTTCATAAGCTCTCCAATAAAATTATTGTACCAATTTTTCTTCTAAAAGTCTTTAAAATTTTGGCACTATTGCAATTTTTTTAAATTGTGATATAATAATTCTCAACAAAAAAGGGGTGATATAATGACTCTTAAAGAAATAGCAGTAGAAGAATTTACAAACTTTGTTAAAGAAAGTCCACTTGGTACATATTATCAAACTAGAGAATATGCCTTATTAATGGGAAATTATGGTTATGACTATGACTTTATTGGTATGTATGATGAATATAACAATTTAAAAGCCGCATCATTAATACTAATTAAGAAAGTAAGAAACTTAAAATATGGCTATGCTCCACGTGGTTTTATAATAGATTATTTTAATAAAGAACTAGTAACTGAATTTATGTGTGAACTAATTAAATACTATAAAAAGAAAAAAGTATGTTTCATTAAATTTAATCCAGAGATAGCCATTAGTGAAATTGATAAAAAAACTAGTATCAAAACATACAACTGGAATTATGATATTATAAAAATACTAGAACAAGAACATATTAAAAAATTAAAAGATAATCTTTACTTTGAATCTATTTTACCAAGATTTCAAGCTATTATCCCTTTAAAAGATTTTGACATAAATAAAATTGATAAGAATACACGTAACAAAATAAACCGTGCCAAGAAAAAGGGCTTAAAAATTGAACTTGCTGAAAAATCAGGTATCGATTTATTAAAAAAGTTTATTTCTAAGAAAAAACAAACTAATGAATTTTACTATACCGACTATTACAATATATTTCATCAAAATGATAATATTGATTTATTCTTAGTTAGCATTAGTAGTGATGACTACTTATTAAATTCCCGTAAATTATACGAAAATGAACTAGAAAAAAATAATGCATTAAATGAATTATTAAAAGGAAATACAAACAAAAAAATATTAAATAAAAAAATGAACTCTGATAAATTATTATTAACTTATAAAAATGATGTTCAAAAATCTACCGAACTTAACAAAAAGAAAATGAATATCTATATAGCAGGAGCTTTAGTTATTAAATATCAAAATCGAGCTCATATTCTTATAAGTGGTTATGATAAAAAATATAAAGACTTTGATCCTAACTATTTTCTTCATAATGAACTAATTAAATATTATCAAAAAAACTATGATTATCTTGACTTAAATGGTCTAACTGGTGACTTTACCAAGGAAAACCCATATTATGGTTTAAACCAATTTAAAATAGGCTTTAATCCAAGAATTTATGAATATATTGGTGAATATGATTTAGTAATTGATGAAAGAAAATATAAAAAAGAAAGAAATAATGGCAATTTAGCCAAAATATTTAATAAACCAGATAATAAAAGAATGAATAAAGGAGAATAACTATGATTAAACAAAAAACAAATGGTGAATTAATAATTATATCTGGCACAACATGTGCTGGGAAAGATACAGTAGTTAAAGAACTATTAAAAAGAAATGATAACTTATCACTTGCTGTATCCTACACATCTAGACCAATTCGTGATGGTGAACAAGAAGGTGTTGATTACTACTTTGTTTCACCAAAAGAATTTGAAAGAAAAATAGCCAATGGTGATTTTCTAGAATATGCTAAAGTACATTATGGTATGTACTATGGTACTCCTAAAGATGAGGTAAAGAAAATATTAGCAAATGGTAAAGATGTTATTTTAGTAATCGATGTTCAAGGTGCTAAACAAATTAAAGAAATGTTTCCAGAAACAATTTTAATCTTTATCATGGCTCCTTCAATGAGTGAAATCAAAAGAAGAATTATAGCCCGTGGTAAAGAATCAAAAGAACAAATTATAGACCGTTTTAAAGTAGCTTATAATGAAATTAATGAAGTAAACAAATATAACTATGTTGTCGTAAACGATGAAATAGAAAATGCAGTTAAAAAGATTGAAGCCATTTTAATAAGTGAAAAATGCCGTGTAGACAGAATTGAAGAAATAAGTGTTGAATCACAAGAAGAAATAATCCATGAATTATTAATAGATAAAGATTTTGATAATACGCCATTTAAAATAGAAGACTAATTAAAGTCTTCTATTTTT
>CAKOMI010000051.1 GCA_934096605.1 uncultured Bacilli bacterium | reverse complement strand
GAGTGTTTTTTAGATGTTACTAATTATTTATCATATTATAAAATGAGTGATGAAAAGTTAGGTGAAACTATTTTAAAGGCGATTGAAAAAAAAACCGGTTTAACAGCTACCTGTGGCATTGGTCCTAATATGCTTTTAGCCAAAATCGCTATGGATACCGAAGCTAAAAAACATAAAAATGGTATTGCTAAATGGGGCTATGCTGACATACCAGAAAAGCTTTGGCCTATTAGCCCTTTATCAAGTGTCTGGGGTATTGGTACAAGAATGGAAAAAAGGCTAAATAATATAGGTATCTTCTCTATTTATGATCTTGCTCATTATGACAAAGAAAAGCTTCAAAACAAGTTTGGGGTTTTAGGCTTAGAGTTATGGGAACACGCGAATGGTATTGATAATTCCGTTATTAAAGATTTTAAACACGAAGCTAAAGAAAAGTCCTATAGTCATAGTCAAGTTTTAATGCATGATTACTTTAATGAAGAAATTTATTTAATTATTGAAGAAATGCTTAGTGTTTTAACTAAAAGATTACGCCTTAAAAGTGAAGCAACCAGTTTAGTAGGCTTCGGGATAAGATATTCTAAAGTTATAGGTGGTGGGTTCTATCATCAAATAAAGCTTAGTAACCCAACTGATAACGGCGATAATATTTTGCCTCTTTGTTATTCCTTATTTGATAAATACTACGTTGAAAATACCCCTATCAGAAGCGTCTCTATTTCTCTAGGTAAACTATCTAAAAAGGAAGGTACCCAACTAGATATATTTACAAATCCTGAGAAAATTGCCTCTGATAATAATTTATTAAAAGCTTTAGATGAAATTCAAGCAAAGTATGGTAAAAATAGCATTTTAAAAAGTACAAGTTTACTTAGCAATTCAACTATTAAAGAAAGAAACAAGAAAATAGGTGGTCATCATGAGTAGACGTGGCGAGTATGTGTGGGCTCCTTTCCAGTCTCTTTTTCCGACTAATCAAGTTTTAAATGAAATTAAAGTCAAGAAAAAAAGACACCCTAAACCAACGTTAAGTGAAGATGAAATTAATAGTATTAGTAATACCTTAATAAGGGCTTATCATACAAAAGAGAAAATTACTATAAATTATTATTATCAAGGACTTGAATATACTAAAACTGGGACAATAATTAATATTAATAATAGCAAAATTTATTTTCAAGATAAAACTTCTTTATATTTTGAACAGATACTTAAAATACAAGAATCATAATATAGCAAAAAACGAGATCAAACTCGTTTTTTTAAGTGACAGATAATAGAAACGGATTGCTCGCAGTACCTATACCGCTACTTATTTTGGCATCCCCAGCTCCAATACCTCCTTTATATAATTCTTTTGCTATACTTATATTTTTTAAAGTAGCTTCTACTGTATCAAATGATGATAATCTTTGGACTCCTTCTTCATTTAATAATGGATATGCTTTTTCAATAAAAATATCATTTTTTTCATTAGTAAGTGATAATTTTAAACAACTTGATTTTACTAAGTTAGGGTTTGTTTGTTTTAAGCTTACTAGCCATATAGCATATGAAAGACCTAGCAAAGAAAGTATACCTAGAAATAGCAATATTTTATTTGTTTTGTTCTTTCTTTTTTCCATATCTATTATCCATTCTTATGTTAATGAGTATAACCCACATGTATATATTTTTTCAAGAAAAAAACTGAATGTTTATGTCATTCAGTTTTAAAAAACTACTTGGTGGAGGATGTGGGATTCGAACCCGCGACCCCCTGCGTGCAGGGCAGGTGCTCTAGCCAGCTGAGCTAATCCCCCAAGGACAAGAATATATTATCATAGAAAACTAAGTATGGCAAGTACTTTTTTTACTTTTAACAATATATTTTTCGGATTTTTTTATTTTTTACAACTATTAACGTCCCAAATACAATTAAAGCAACCCCAGAAACTTTCTTCATTCCAACTATCAACCCAACTAAATACTAAGCTAACAATAGCGGGTAAAAAGAAAACACAGACACCAGCTATACAACGCATAGCAAGAGCTTTAAATGATTTTTTTATATCATCATCTTTAGAACCAGTTATAGCTTTAAATAAATCCATTATTCCAAAGCCAATAATGATAATAGGAATAAATATTTTAGCTATTCCTACAATATGGCCAATAAATGTGAATGTTGATTGTAAATTTCCATTTGCACAATAATTCATAAAATCACTCCTTATTACAGCTTCTAACATTTAAAATACATTTTTGACAAGCATTGAACTCTCCTTTTAAATCAGCCCAAGAGGAAATCATTCCAAAAACAACACTGATAATAGTTGGTAAGAAGAAAATAGCAACTCCTGCTACACAACGCATAGCAAATCCTCTTAAAGATTTTTTTATTTCATCATCTTTAGCACTTGTCACAGCTTTAAATAAATCCATTATTCCTAAACCAATTAAAATAATAGGTATAGCAATTTTAACAATTAAAACAATATTACCAATAAACATAATTGGCTCTTTAATTCGAGTACAATTAGTACTTTGACTTATGTCAGCATTATTTTTAACTGTTGTTGTATTTTTAGTGTTATCACTAGTTGAATTATTATTTTTATTAGAATTATTTGAACTACCTGTATCAATTTCATTTTGCTTTTCAGAATTAAAATAATAAACTGTACCATCACTAAGAGTTACACTAACACCATTAGTGATAACTGCTCCATTATTAGATAATGTTTCAAAAGAATATCTTTCACACTTATTTTCTTCCGTACATAAAACATAACGATTATCCTTATTAACATAATAGAACATTTTCGTTTTACCTTTTAATGAATTATTATATACCTCTTGCTGTGCACTATTAAACTTATAAGTTTTACCATTATAAGTTATTTGACCATTTTTAATATCAAAACTAGCTCCACTTTGATTTTGACTAATAGTTTGACATTTTGCACTACCAAACTCTTCACATAACATATAACCCTCAGAATATTCATAATAGAATGGTTCCGCATAAACATTTGGCATAAAAATAACAAAAGCTATTATTATACTTATAAATACAGACATTTTCTTCATAGTATTACTCAACTCCCTCTATTTTGCATTTATTACTACTACATGAGTTAACTTCACAATCACTATTTAAAATACATTCCGTACAACAACACCAATCATTTTTATAATCTGACCATTCGTTAACCATATTTAAGACAAATTGAACTATACCTGGTAAAAAGAAAATAAACACACCAGCTAAAACTCTAATAGCAATCATTCTAATAGCTTTAGCTAAAGCTCCATCTTCTTTTGGTGAAGTAAGAGCTTTATATAAATCAATTATTCCAAACCCAATAATAACAATAGGCACTATTATCTTCACAAAATTTACAAGAGTCCCTATAAATTTCATAGGTTTACGATAATAAGGTTGAGCACATATACCAGCTACTGTATCAGTATTACCATCACTTAACAATTTAACATTAAGGATATTAAAACTACTTTCATACGCTATTTCTTTAGCAGATACATCAAGTGTAATATTAAGTAAAATTATAGTAAGTAAGCTAAAGATAATAATATTCGCTTTTTTCATTAATATCACCAAACTTTTTCTAATAGTATTATATCAGTATATTTTAAAAAAAACTAGTCATTTTACAGATTCTAAATTCTTTATAAATGTAAAATTCTTGTGGCACCTATGACATCCACTAAAGTAACATCTTCTTTAAGACACTCAGTATAACAATTTATTGTATCTGATATAGCTATGGCTTTATATGATTCATTATTTTTAAAAATAATAGTAGTTTCTCTTTCTTGTAAAGTTTTTAAGAAATCTAAATATTTTTTCTTCTCTTTTAAAAGTTTACTAAAATCAAAATAGCTACTGTTTTTTTGGATATTATTGTTACTAAATTCTTTTTCTAAACAAGTTGTATATAGCAAAGCTATACTATATAATTCTTCTTTCATATTAATAATTTTAGGATATACCATTAATTTATCATAAAAATCATAGCCCATAATATTTAATACTCTGTTATCAAGTTCACTAAGATAATATAAATATCTAGATACTAAATTTGTCTTAATATTCTTTTCTTTATGCATTATATATTCTTTTTTTAATTTTTTCCCAATCCTTTGTAATTCTTCTATATAGTCTTCTCTAAATATAGGTTTAACAAATAAATTCAATTTCATTTTTTATACACTCTTTTCATGGTAAGCAACATATTACTATTATTTTAAGTTAAATGCAAGAAAAAATTTCAGGTACCTGAGCATCTGAAATTAAATTATATTATAAAGTATATAAATTATTATCTAGTTAATTTTAAAGATTGTTCATCATCAACGCTTACAATATCATCAATACCATAGTATCCTTCTATAGTGTAAGAGCCATCCTCATTTTTACTAGCCTCATTAATTGCCGCTACACCTAGAACTTTACCACCAGCACGATATATTTCTAAACATTTATCAAGATTATCTTTCTCAACACTTATTTTCTCGCCATTTAAATCAAAGACAATTTTATAAACGTTTTTTACAACCTCTCTATATTTAGGTGTATAACCTTCTTCTGTATTACCTATATCACTAGCTTTACCATAGATAACTGCATCATCGGTAATTGTAAAGTCTTCTGTATCAATAATAAATGTGTAATCAGCATCTAAAGCTGTATCTGGAACTACGTCTTCTAAAACTGAATCATCGACCATAACTGGTGTTTCGGTAGCCTCTTCAGTCACCTTTGTTTCTTCACTTTCATTAATCTGATTATCAACACGTGGAACTTCTTCAGATGTTTTAGCAACATTCTCATTATTTATTATTGTATTTTCTTCATTAATTTCTGAAACACTAATATATGAATCATTACCATCTTTTATTAGTAAATCATCAGAGTTAAGAAGCTCTTCTCCTTTATTTGCATCAATTCTATTTTTAACGCTAGTTATACCTATTACACCTAAAAGAGCCAATCCTGCTACAACGCAAGCTTTCTTAAATTTTAGTTTAGTATTGTCTTTTTTAGTTTTTAAAACATTTAATTTTTCTTTTACTGAATCTTTGAATGTTTTTTTAGCCACTGGCTCTACATTTTCCATAGTATTAGCTTCATCGCTTAGCGTATCACTCTCTAAAACATCAGTTTTCTTTAAAGAAATATTGTCTTTAAAACTTAATACTTTTGATACTAAAGAGTTTTCCTTTACTTTTGAACTTATAGTACTCATTTTTTCTTTTACTGAATCTTTTAGTGTTTTTTTAACTACTACTCCATCGGTTTCCATAGTATTAGTTTCCTCAGTAACAACATTATTTTCTTTATTTAGAGATACTTTTTCTTTTAAACTACCAACCATGTTTTTCATTTTTGAACCAATAACATTAATTTTTTCATGCATTGTAATTTTAAAAGATTCTTTTTCTTCTTTTGCAGGTTCTTCATTAATATCAATAGTTTCAGTCTCTACATTCAATGTTTCAACAGTAATTCTATTTAAAGAAATATTTTCTTTTAAAGAAACTAATTTTTCTTTAATACTATTTTTTATCTTTTGCTTATTTTTTTCTTCTTTATATGAATCAGGTATATCTAATTCTTCTAAAGTTGCCTTTTTAGTGCCTTTAAAATTCTCTAATAAAGCTTTAAATTCATCAAAATCTCTATTGTTTTCAAGATATTCTCGAGATTTTCTAGGATTTTTTTTAATCAAATCATATAAGTACTCGTCTTCACTTACTTGTTTAATCAAAACTTTACCCCAGGCTTTTTTTAATTTTTCTATTTCTTCTAAAACTTTTTTTGTTCTGACATTACTAGTTATTATATTAAAGAAATCATTGCCATAAACTTCTTTAATATTATCATTTATTCTAAATATTTCTAGATCACTGTCAAAACCAACTAATTTAATCGCATCAGATGGTGAATCACACTTAACATTTTTAAAGATATTTTTTAATTTTTTAATATA
This sequence comes from uncultured Bacilli bacterium, assembly GCA_934096605.1. Lineage (GTDB taxonomy): Bacteria > Bacillota_I > Bacilli_A > RF39 > UBA660 > Ventrenecus. Next base: position 292 of record CAKOMI010000051.1, on the reverse strand, counting down.
CTCTGTAACAAACGCTTCCATCATTGCATTACTATTAGGATCAAATCCATAATCTTCTAAATTTTCAATAGTTATCTTTTTCATTATAAAACTACCCCCTCAAAAAATCTGGCTATATCCTAAACCATATTTTTTAAAAAGTCAAGAAAAAAGAAAAGATTGCTCTTTTCTATTAATCACCATTCCATGCAGATTCAGCTAGAGTTTGACAATCTCTATCATTAGGACTAGTCATACATTTACGACAAGTATCAAAATCTTCTTTAGCTCCAGATGTAGCAAAATTAGAAAC
>CAKOMI010000050.1 GCA_934096605.1 uncultured Bacilli bacterium | reverse complement strand
AACGTCTACAAGTTTAGTTAGAATTAAATTTAGTATAAGTACCGGATCTAACGCACCAATATCTTATACGATCTTTATTAAATTCATAAAGCTACCTAAAGATAAATAACTTTATATATCTTATATCTATGAACCTTTAATTACCCTATAAGAGAAAGTAAATAAAAGCCTTCTTTATACCACTAACTAGGCTGCTACAGGAGCGAAAGAAGCGAAAGAAACATCTTCGTCGTTTAATTTTAATTGTTGCATTTAAAGTATGCCTACTACTTGCAGTCCTTACAATAAATTGCTGTCAAAACCATTACTGCCCCATGAGTAGATTATAACACAATGTTCTTGCATTATCAATCATAATGCGTTATGATAAGGCTACTAAAAGTTTTTGGGGGTATTTATATGTACGAAGAAAAAGAGCCAAAGAAAAAAGAAAAAAAAGAAAAAACAAAAAAGGTATATACTGAAAAAAATATTAAATCAAAAGTAAAACAAACAAAAGAAGAGAAAAAAGAAAGTGCTAAAGAAGAAACAACTAAAAAAGATACCAAGACAACTAATAAAGTAATGTCCTTTAAAGCTGATTGGACTGGTATTTTTATTAAATTTGCTATCTTTTTACTAATTGCTTTCTTTATAATATTTGCAGTTACTAAAATCAAGAATTTAACTGGTAGCTCATTTGCTAAAAATCTAAACAAAATGAAAGAAGCTGCTACTAAATATTTTGATGAAGAAAATAATCGTCCAAGTTCCCTTGATGAAGAAATATCTTTAAGCTTAGAAGACATGATAAATAGTAATATGATATCTGAATTAAAAGATAAAGGGTCTGTTTGTAGTAAAGAATATAGCTATGCTTCCTTAACTAAAAAAGAAAATGAAAAATATAACTTAGAAATATATTTAACGTGCGGTGGTAAAAGTGAAAAAGTAAATTATGATTTAAATTATAATGAAGAAGCAAAAGATGAAACAGAAAAAACAACGTTATATGAACTACAAAGAACAGTAAAAAAAGATAAATACACTTGTCCAGAAGGCTATCTAGTAGCTGGAAAATACTGTGTTGGTGAAAAAACAACGGAAACCATCGCGGCAACAGTTAAATACAATGTGACTCCAGAAAGAAATACACCAGCCATTCATAAATCAAGCACTTATAGCTATGAAAAAATATATCCTGAAGTAACAACAACTCTAAATTCCTATATTTGTCCAGAAGGCTACATTAAAAATGGTGATAAATGTGAAAAATACTTAGAAGCTCAAGTTAAAAATGTCAAGAGCTATACATGTCCAAGTGGTTCTATCTTATCTGGCTCATTATGTGTTTATACAGCTACACCTACTAAAAGTGATAATTCTGTTTATTGTAAAACTGGTACACTTGTTAATGGTAATTCATGTTACGTAGCTAAAAATGCTTATGTAAAATGCTCTACTGGGTCTTACGATAGAAATAATAATACTTGCTATACAACATATGTTGCTACTAAAAGTTTAAGTGATTGGTTATTTGATAGCCAAGTAACCTACAAAGCATCCGTAACTTTAAAAAACACCACAACAACAAAGTATGAAAAAGTAGGTACTGATAATAATGGCTATAATATTTATAAAAAATATATTAAAAAGTATGTGGCTAACTGTAACGATGGTGATGAGTTAGTTGGTAACTCTTGTCGTCATTATGATTCAAGTCTAGAACAAAAAAGCTGTGCTACTGGTTATACATTAAACAAAGACAAAACAGAATGTTATAAATTAACTAAAGCAATTAATAAAAGTACGGCTACAAAATATACATGTCCAAATGGTTACAAGAAAAAAACAATTGATGGTGAGATTTCATGTACTCGTTATGTCGCATCCACTAAACAAACAATCAAAAAATATACTTGTACTAAAGGTTATGAATTAACAAGTGATAATGAATGTGTTAAAACGACCGAGGCAACTAAAGTAGATGAAGAAATAAGTTATAGTTGTCCAGAAGGTTATACTAAAAAAGGGTCTGGTGATAAAACTAGATGCTATAAAAAAGTATCAACTGCCGACTATTACTATTGTGCTAATAAAAGTGCTACTTTAAGTGGTACAAGATGCATTATTCCAGCTAAAACAAGAAGTATTAAATATACATGTCCAAGTGGTTATAAATTATCAGGTACAACATGTTATAAAGAAACAAGAAAAGAAAGTATTTTAGCTGAGGTAAATGATCCAAATGTAGAACAAACCGAAACAATTTGGAGTAAAGAAAAAGACGTCGAAGGCTGGACATTTACTGGCAATACTAAAGAAGAATAACTCTAAGTAGGAGTTATTTTTTGCTGAAAAAATAGCGTTGAAAAAATGATATCTTTATGATACCATTTATTTATGGTAGAGATAGTAGATACATAAAAAGCATAAAAAGTATTAAATTATCCATGCTAGGAGTAGAGAGGTAAGCTATGAAAAATGAAAAGAAAACAATAATAGCAGTAGTAGTTTTATTACTAGTTATTGCTGCTACTGTTGGTGCCAGTTACGCTTATTTTGTGACGACAAGCAAAACGAGTGGTAATGATAAGGACTTAAATATCGTAACGGAAAACTTAGGTGATATTAAATGGGAAGGAACAAAAGTATTTGAAAGTTCTGGTCTACTACCTGGTGAAATAGGTATTCAAACATTCACAATTGATAAAAATAGTGCAACAGGTAAAGGCATTTATGAAATAGATTTAAAAGGAATGATAGATGAGTCTTTTGGAAGCGATGTGGAAATAAGTCTTTATAAATCAGTAGATACAACTACTAATAACGTTACTATTAAAGAAGGAAGTAGTACAATAAGTGGTGATACCACAAAACAATACTATAAAGAAGACACGTTAACAATAAATGGAACTCCCGTGAAAGTCTATGGACCAAAATCTTTAAAAAATAAAAATCAAATTATCTTAGAACAAGTAGACTTTGATAATAGTACACTTGCTAAAACAACATATTACTTAGTATATCATTATAAAAATGCTGATTACTCTCAAGACGCCCAACAAGGTAAAAGTTTTAGTGGAGAAATAAGTGTTAAATTAATACTTGAAAAAAGGAAAGTACCTCTAAGTGATTATGTAGCAGATACAGCAAGTGATACAGTGGTAGATGATTATGGTAACACAAGATATATCGGTTCTAATCCGAATAACTATGTAAGTATCGATGGCGATATATGGCGAATCATCGGTGTCATGAAAGACATTGATGATGGTACAGGTAACAAGAGTGATAGAGTAAAATTAATAAGAGCTGGCTCTATAGGTGGATATTCATGGGATACAAGTGAATCAAGTATCAATAGTGGATGGGGAGTAAATGAATGGAGCGGGGCTGATTTAATGAAACTACTAAATCCAGGATATGAAAGTGAGTCAGTAGGTGGATCATTATACTGGAATAGTGTGTCAGGGACATGTTATTTATCTAACAACAATGGAACAATAGCCTGCGATTTCACAAGTACAGGTATAAAAGATAAATTAAAGTCTTTAATAAGTGATGCTGTATGGAATACAGGAACGACAACGAAAAATAGTCAAATAGCAAGTAAATGGTATACAGAAGAACGAGGAACTAGAAACGGTAAAATATGTTCAAGTGGTGACTATTGTAATGATGATTTAGAAAGAACAACAACATGGACCGGGAAAGTTGGTTTAATGTATCCATCAGATTACGGCTATGCAACGAGTGGTGGAGACACAATGGATAGAACAACATGTTTAAATACAAATTTAAGTAGTTGGAGTAGCAGCAGTGCAAGTGATTGCAAAAATAATGACTGGTTATTTAACAGCTTCCATCAATGGACACTCACGCCACATGCAGTCTCTTCTGGTGCAAACTATGCGTTCTATGTAAGCTCTTCTGGCAGCATCAACGGCTACAGTGCATACGGCGGCCATGGGACTCGGCCTGTTGTTTATCTGTCACACTCTGTGGGAGTCCAAAGTGGAGATGGTAGCATGGGTAATCCATTCATCTTATCAGGGAATTAATAGACCTTGTATAATATGGTGTGTAAATTATTGCACACTCTCTTTTTTTAAAGTATAATTAAATTAAGAAAAAGAGGTGTTAACAATGAGTTGTTATGAAATGGTTAAAAAATTTAAAAGAAAGTACCGTGGTACAGTTGCTTGGCGTTTATTTCCTAATGCCAACGTTATAGATAGACACATTAATCCTGATGAAGAAATTAAATATGCTTTTGTTGGCCAAAAAAATGAAAGCCCATTTGATTACTTTGAAACATGCGCTATAGCTATTACAGATAAAAGACTATTAATTGGACAAAAAAGAGTTTTATTTGGTTATGTTTTAAATAGTATTACACCAGATTTATATAATGATATGCAAGTATATGAAGGTTTAATATGGGGTAAAATTGTTATTGATACAGTTAAAGAAAATATAGTTGTTTCTAACCTTTCTAAAAAAGCTTTAGTAGAACTTGAAACAGAAATATCTACCTTTATGATGGAAGCCAAAAGAAAGTGTATTCATGTTGAAGAAGAAACCAAAGAAAATTGTTAAAAACATCTTGTTTCTTTTTTTCTTACTTATAATTGTCTTTTTAGTCTTTCTTTTATTTAAAAAGTCTACTATAAACTATAAGGTAAATAATTGGTATATTACTGAATCTTATAATCAAAAAGAAAACTATTATACATGGAATTTTTCTAACCAAGAAAAAACTCTTAACTACTTTTTAAATAGTTCTAAGAAAATTAAAAGTAAAGAGATAAAAAGCATTGAAGAACATACTTTAGATGATACTACTTGTCTTAAGGTAGAAGGCAAAACCATCGAAATACCTGTTCTTTGCTTAAAAGATAATACAGAAATATCTGTTAATTTTATTAATGATTCCTTAAAAGAAGAATTAAATATTACTAGTAGTTCTTCCACTGAAGATACTTACAATAATACAACTATTTATAATCTTGATAATCATATCTACTATCTTTGGAACTACAAAGGATTTTCTGTTATCAGTGCTAACACTAAAAAAGAAATAAATCTTTTTAACAAAGAAACATACACGCCTAAATTAATAACTAAAATAAATAATAAACTAATAGTACCTGATTTAGATTCCGAATACTCATTCTCTAAAATTTATATCATTGATATGCTTACTATGCGTGTTAATGAGTGGTCCATAAAAGAACCGATTTACTTTGATAGTAGTATTCTAGGTACTAAAGACAATGACATATATTTAATTGATAAACATGAAAAAAAAGAATGGGTTCTAAATATTAAAAAGAAAACTATTAAAGTTGTAGGTACTGAAAGTAAAGGTGGCATAATTTATCAAAATGGCTTTAACAAAGTAACGATGAATAAACTCCTTTATCAAGATAATACTTTTATAAATGATAACCTAGTTACTTATAACATTCAAGATAATTATATCTATAAAAACTTTCAATCTAAACAAATCAAAGTCTTAAATAATAATGACTTTAAAATTATCAGTTTTTATAATGATGATATCTTCTATTTAAATAAAGATACTCTTTATCATTTTGATGGCACTAAAGAAACAAAAGTCTTAACTAACTTTGAATGGCATTTCAATAACGATAACCAAATATTTATAACTGATTAACCAAAAAATCATTTCTACATACCTTATATTAGGAGTGATTTTTTTTATGGAACAATATGAAAACTTTGATAACCGAGCTATAAAGCCTCAAAACAATCAAAATTATTTTAATTACTATATTATTGAAAAAGGTGATTCATTATATAAAATAGCAAGAGAATATAATATTAATCCTGAGTTATTAGCTAGTATAAATGGTCTTTCTATGGAAGACTATATCTATCCAAAACAGCAAATACTAATTCCTAAAAGTGGTTATAGTTATTATATAACTAAAGAAGGCGACACTTTAGACTTAGTAGCGGATAAATTTAAAATTACTAGTGAAGAACTATTAAAGAAAAATGGGGTTATTTACTTATCAGAAGGTCAAATTTTAGTTAATAATCGTGCTTAACTTGTGATATAATACTTACGAGGTGTAAAAATGGAATATAAAAGATTTAATAATGATATCCTTGTAAGAATTGATAAAGGAGAAGAAATAATTTCTGAACTTAGAAATGTTGCTTTAAAAGAAAATATTTTACTTGCTAGTGTTAATGGTTTAGGAGCCACTAATGACTTTACAGTTGGTGTTTATGATTTAGATAAAAAAGCCTTTTGTCCTAATCATTTTACTGGTACTTATGAAATTGTATCTTTAGTTGGGACAATTGATACCATGGATAATGAACACTATAGTCATATTCATATGAGTGCAGGCGATACCTTAGGTCATGTTGTAGGTGGCCACTTAAAAGAAGCCTACATTAGCGCAACAGGTGAAATTGTTTTACATGTTATTGATGGTAAAATAAATAGAAAAAAAGATCCAGAAACTGGTTTAAATTTATTCGATTTTGAATAACAGTTTCTTTTTTTGCCTTTTAATTTCAATATCCAAGATAAAATGTTTAACTTGCTTGCTAATTAATAATAATTAAAAAAAGTAGAATTTTAAAAATTGTTAAAATTCTTCTTTTTTTTTAAGTTTAATTTTGATAAAATAAATGTGAAAGTAGGATTGGTTATGAAAAAAGGGTTTACATTAGTTGAATTATTAGCCGTAATAGCTATATTAGGAATAATA
>CAKOMI010000049.1 GCA_934096605.1 uncultured Bacilli bacterium | reverse complement strand
TTTGCTATTTTTTTTCTAAAGCTATTATAAAGGAGTTCTCTTCTTTTGTCTATTTTCCGACACCTTGTTACACTATCTTTAATAACCACATATTTAGTAAACCATGATTTAAATTCTTCTTTTGATTTATAACAGGCAAGATCTTCTTTTTTATCTGCTTCTAGATATGCAATAATATTACCTTTATTATATATAATGAAAGATGGATAGTATTTTAAGCACGATTCTATATCAGTGTTTTTAATATCAGAAAAGGCTAATTTATAAATACTTATTTGACTTTCGTTTACAAATTCGTTTACTATTTTTTCAAAACTAGAACTTGTGGGACAAGCAGGCTCGTAGATAAATATGGCAAATGATTCTTTCTTTTGCTTTAACTCTTCATATTCATCTTTGGTTATGTTTGTAATACTACTTTGACCATAATACTTAGTTTCTAAAGAAATCTTTTTAGGTTTTAGAAATATAATAATACTTGTGATTATAATAATTATTAATATTAAAGTGATAATTAATTTTGTTTTCATTTTCTCACCTTAGTAAGAGAATTAAAGTCAATGTTGTGATAATTTACTTTCCAAAAATCATAGTATGTCTTATCATTGGTAACTCTTTTTACTTGAATATTATTATTTCCTTTATAATACCAGTAACCGCCAATGTTATAAATTTTGGTTTCATCCCAACCAAGGGAAACTAGTAAATCTTTAGTATTACCAGCATAGCCACCACCGCCACACATTAAGAATATGTTTTTATCTTTAGGAAATAAGTCTTCTAATATTCTTAGTGATTCTTCATAGTTTTTGGTGTATGTACCATTTTCGTGAGTAAATAATGTTGGGCCTTCATAAGAGGCACCAACCTCACTAGGTAAGCCTTCAACATTAACTAAATAAGGATATGGTACAACTTCAAATCCACTTACAAAACCTGATAAGTATGAGTCACCACCTATTGCTTCGTAGTTACCAGGGTCTTTTAGCATACGCATATCACGATAAACGGTATCTGTTCTGTTTAAATATTTATCAATGGTTTTTTCATTAATATTTTTATCGATACCAAATTCACCACGTAACCCCTCTTCTTTTTCTGGTATTGGTAATGGTGTTGTGATTTTTTCTTTATTAATAAGCCAAAAACAACTTACACTTCCTAAAATAATAATCACTATAATAGCTAGTAATATAATTTTTTTCTTTTTCATAAACTGCTCCTTTCAATAACATTTTATAAAATATATATGAAATATCCTATAACGTAGTAGTTGAAAAAACTAAACCATTGGTTTAGTTACAGTTATCTAGTTTTAATGGTACTTTATAAGTAGTTGTTTTGTTATTGTAATCAGTTGCATTGATGGATAAGTAAAGATTTTCTTTTTCGAAATAGGAACATGAACTTTGATAATTATCGACTGATAATGTTACTTTTTGTAAAAAATCTTCTAATTTTATTCTTTCTTGTTCTGTTTTATAAGTACTTATTTTTTTTAATATATTATCATGACTTTCGTATAATGTACATTCTATCATTTTGTATTCTTGTTCATCATTACCACCACAATATTTAATATTTGTAATGGAAATAGCTGTTTTACTAGCATTATAAGCAATACTACCTGATATAGTAAAAGCATCACAAGAAGAAGATAAAGTTTTAAATTGAAAATCATTATTACTTTTAAATGGTTTAAACATAACAAGAAAAACAATTATGAAAATGATAATTATAACGCTTAATCCTATTATTAAGTTGTGATTTTTCTTTTTAGGAGTTGTATACTTACCTTCTAAAAGTTCTTCAATACTTATATTAAAGTCTTTACTCATTTGTTTTATTAGGGCAGTGTCTGGCATATTTAGGCCTCTTTCCCATTTACTTACGGCTTGATATGTAACACCATATTTGTCAGCAAACTCTTTTTGCGTTAAATTATTATTTTTTCTAATAGTTTTAATAAGATTCCCAAATTTTTCTTGATCCATTGTTATGACTCCTTTATGTTTTTTATTATAACATTTATGAGTCCATAAATATAGAAAAATAGAATTGTAATATTTAACTAATGACTTTATTTTAGGTTAAAAAAGTACGATTTTTTTAAAAGTCGTTAGAAAAAAGTGCAAATTTTGTGTAAAAGTCGTTAGAAAAAGGTGCAAGTTTTGTGCAAAAGTCGTTAGAAAAAGGTGCAATTGCTTGATTTTAAAGGGAATTTGGTGTACTATTATTTTGGTGATGGTTTATGTATCGAAAAATATATAGTAAATTATTAGAATGGAAAAACAGTGAGGTAGTAAAGCCTTTAATATTACTAGGTGCAAGACAGGTTGGCAAAACTTATATAATTCAAAAATTTTGTCAAAATGAATTTAGTACATATAAGGAAATAAATTTACTTCAAGACAAACAGTTTATTTCTTTATACCAAGATAATACACTTAACAGTGATGAAAAATATAATTATCTAAAAACACTGTTAGAATTTGATCTTGATAAGGATGGTGCAATTCTTTTTATTGATGAAATTCAAGAATGTGAGGAACTTATTTCAGAATTAAAATATTTTTGCGAAGAGCATAGTAATGTAAGAATTATTTGTGCAGGTAGTCTTTTAGGAGTAAAATTAAAACGAACTAAAATGTCTTTTCCAGTTGGTAAAGTTAAAATGTTAGAGATATTTCCGATGGATTATGAAGAATTTTTAATGGCTTTGGGTAAAATTGAATTATTAAAAGAAATTAGAAATTGTTTTGATTTTAATAAAACGATGAATGAGGCTTTACATAATTTAGCCCTCACTTACTATCGTTATTATTTGATATGTGGGGGTATGCCAGAATCTGTAAAAAATTTTATTAGCGTTAACTGTGACATTGTTAAATATGACTCTTCAATTAAGAAAGATATAATTGAGGCTTATTTAAAAGATATGAAGAAGTACGTAACTAATTTAAATGAGGCTTTAAAAATTGAAAAAGTGTATAACTCTATTCCCAAACAGATTGCTAATGCATCAAAAAAATTTCAGTTTTCTAAAATAGATAAAAATGCTAAATCACGTGATTATGAATTGCCACTTGATTGGTTAGAAGCTGCTTCCTTAATCATCGCGTCTTATCGTGTATCTTTACCAGAAAAGCCTTTGGCTGCTTATAAAGAAAATGATATGTTTAAATTATTTATAAATGATGTAGGTCTTTTAAACTATATGTTAGAAATTAGAGAGGCAGATTTATTAAATGATGATTTATCACTTTTTAAGGGTGCTTTTGTAGAAAATTATATCGCTAGTCAATTCACTGCTAATGAAATACCTCTATATTATTGGGTAAGTGAAGGAATTGCTGAAATTGATTTTCTCTTATATAATAAGGATGGAATAATACCGATTGAAGTAAAAGCCGCAAATAATACTCAATCAAAAAGTTTAAAGACATATATGGAAAAATTTAATCCTAAGTATGCGATTAGGATTAGTAATAAAAATTTTGGATTTAATGCTGATACAAAAATAAAATCTATACCCTTATATGCTACTTTTTGTATAAAAAATGATTAGTTAAAAAAATATTTATTATATATTCAAAAATTAAAGTGTACTTAAATGGCTTTTAATAGTATATCGCCTGTGTTATAATAACAGGCATGAAGGAGAATTGTTATGGAATATATTAAAATTAAAAATGCAGATCAAATTATTAGAAAATCAGATTATTTAGTTGTTAACCCAGAAAAATATAAAAATAAATGGAGTGATGTTTTTGGTAATAAAAATCCTATTTGTATTGAGATTGGCATGGGTAGAGGAGACTTTATTATTGATATGGCAAGGGCTATTCCTAATATTAATTTTATAGGAATTGAGATTAATGAATCACAAATGGTTAATGCTGTTAATAACTTACAAAATAAAAAAATACCTAATTTAAAACTTATTTGTATGGATGCAACTTATTTAGATAAAGTTTTTGGTAAAGAGATAAATACTATTTATTTAACATTTCCAGAACCTTGGCCTAAAAAGATTGATGATAGAAAAAGACTTACGCATCCTGTGTATTTAAAATTATATGATAAAATTTTCAAGAAAAAGAAACATATTATTTTAAAAACAGACAACAAAGGTTATTTTGCTCGTTCATTAGAGTATTTATCTAACTATTGGTATACATTTAATCGTATTAGTATGGATTTACATCATGATGAGATTAGTATACCAAACATAATGACTAATTATGAAAAACAATATTATAAAGAAAAAAGACCTATATATTATGTTGATGCTTCTTTTGAAGGTTAATTATTTTAAAAAGGAAAAGTTTTGGCTTTTCCTTTTTTTACGTATCAATATGCTTAATTTAATAAGTTGTATTTTTCCATTCGGTAATTTGTGGCATTTTTGTTCGGCGATTTGTGGCATTTTTGATAAAAAAAAAGAAAATTATATAACAAATATTGTTATTAACTTTCTATTTCATTTAATTCTTTAAGTTTATTATAAAGCATTTCTTCATCCCAAATTGGAATATTTAATTCTCTTGCTTTTGTTTCTTTACTACCGGCGTTGCTACCTACAATGACAACATCAGTTTTTTTAGAAACACTACTTGATGGGTGACCACCATAAGATTCAATTATACTTTCTATTTCATCTCGTCCCATAAATGAGATAGTACCTGTTACAACAAATCTTTTATCAGTAAAATCACTATCACTTTTTTGTTCTTCCCCTAAGAATTTCATATTTAAGCCTAATTCTTTTAGATGACCTATTAATTCCTTTTTCTCTTGATTAGCAAAGAAATTCACAATATTATTTGCAAGAGTTGGGCCAATATCTTTAATACTTAATAATTCATCATATGTTTTAGATGACAAGTTATCAAGAGTCTTAAAGGTTCTTGCAAGAAGCAAAGCTGTTTTATCACCTATTCCTTCAATGCCTAGACCAAATAACAATCTTTCTAGACTATTTTTTTTACTTATTTCAATAGCCTCTAATAAGTTATCAACACTTTTATGACCATATCCTTCTAGTTCGATTAAATCTTCTTTATGTTTGTCTAAGTGATAAATATCAACTATTGATTTAATGAACCCTAAATTAAAGAAATCTTCCATAATTCTTTCGCCTAAGCCATCAATATTCATCGCGTGCCTAGAAACAAAGTGAATAAGTCCTTCAATATGACGAGCAGGGCAATTTAAATTCATACAATAGTGATCAACTTGCCCTTCTTTTTTCTCAAGTTTCGTACCACATATAGGACAAGATTCAATCATTTGAAAGTCATGTTCATTTCCTATTCTTCGTTCTTTTTTTGGCTCTACTACCTCAGGTATAACGTCACCTGCTTTTCTAATTGAAACTGTATCACCTATTTTTAAATCTTTCATAACAATATAGTCTTCGTTATGAAGGGTCGCTCTTTTTATAGTGCTTCCCATAACAATTACTGGTTCAAGTACGGCATTAGGAGTGATTCTACCGGTTCTACCAACCGTAAAAATAATATCAGTTAGTTTAGTTAATACTTCTTCAGCTGGAAATTTATAGGCAATAGCCCATTTAGGATATTTAGAAGTAAATCCTAAAGACTTTTGCATATTTAAATCATTTACTTTTATAACAACACCATCTATGTCATATGGTAGTTCACTTCTTTTTTTGGCATAATCATCAATAAATTTTAAAACCTCAGTAATATTTTTACATAAACGATTAGCAGGATTTGTTTTTAAACCTAAAGCATGCATATATTCTAATGCTTCATAATGAGTTTTTAAGCCATAGTCACTTGGGTTTGGTAAATGATAAATCCATGTATCTAAATTTCTTTTAGCCGCGACTTTAGAATCTAATTGCCTTATAGACCCAGCTGCAGCATTTCGGCAATTTTGTAAGAGGGGTAGATTTAGTGAGGCTCTTTCTAAGTTAAGTTTAGAAAGAGTTTCTTTACCCATATATATTTCGCCTCTTACTTCAATTGTAACTGGACTTTTTAAAGTCATTGGTACGGTTTTAATGGTTCTTACATTGTGTGTAATATCTTCTCCTATTACTCCGTCACCTCTTGTTGCTGCTGATACAAATTTACCATTTTCATAATGCAAGGAAACACTTAATCCATCTATTTTTAATTCACAAACATATTCAGGATTAAAACCTTCTTTTCTAATTCTTTCATCAAAAGCTTCTATTTCTTCTTCATTAAAAACATCTGGTAAAGATAGCATTGGTATTTGGTGACGAATTTTTTTAAATTTATCAATTACCATGCCTCCTACTCTTTTAGTGGGAGAGTTTTTGTCATCCAATTCTGGATATTTAGTTTCAAGTGTTTCTAGCTCACGAAGATATTTATCAAACTCTTGATCTGTTATAGTAGGATTATCTAATACATAGTAATTATAATTGGCTTCTTCTAGTTTTTTTCTTAACCAATTGATTCTTTCTTGTGCTTCTTTCATATATCCTCCTTGATAGTTATTATCTTTTTGTCATAAATATTGTATCATGTAAATAATTAAAAATCTTCTTTTTTAAGACATTTAATAAATATCTTCTTTCTAATAACTTAGGAATTTTATCATTTAATAGGTCTCATTACACAACATTTTAAATAAGCTCAGCCCCCTGTATTTATCGCTAGTTTTAGCTTGTTACTATTAAATAAGCTCAAGATTTTAAGCCTCCAAATAAATATACTGGTGCTGACAAATGGTATTTTTTTGAATCGACTACTTTATTGTAACTTCATTATTTCATTCTTAGACAAATTAGTAACGTCCATGATTAGATTTAAATCTAAATTTTTAGCAAGCATATTTTTGGCAATTTCACATGATTTCTTTCGTTCACCTTTTTTCTCACTCTCTCTTTTGATAGTATTTCTAATATATCTTTCATCTTCTTCAGGTGTAAATACTTCC
>CAKOMI010000048.1 GCA_934096605.1 uncultured Bacilli bacterium | reverse complement strand
AAGTATTATAAGAAATGCTATTAAAATGTTTAAAACGAAATAGAACATAGAAATATGTTCTTTTTTCATAGAAGGAGTCCATAAAAATGGCTGTAGAAAAATAGAAACAAATCCACAGTGCAGGATTTATTATATTTCTAGATATATAATAAATCAAGCCAACCTTCGTTATGTACCGACGAAGTGAGAATTTTATATATTGAATTAGTTCTATTTATAAAATTCATTAAAGTAATAACAAAGGTACTAGAAAGGAAAATAATCAATCAAAGAGAGTTATTTCCCTTAAGATTGATTATACGAGAAGAAAATGAAAAAAATATTTGTAATTAATTTAGGTACAACATCAACTAAAATTGCCTATTATGAAAATGAAAATTGTATTTATAAAGAAAATTTAATGCATGACGCGGATGAAATTAAACAATATAATACCGTCTGGGATCAATTTGCCATGCGTAAGAAAGCTATCGATGATTTTATGGCATTACATGATATCAAAGTTCATGAATTAGATGCTTTTGTTTCTAGAGGAGGTCATACGGAACCTTTAACAAGTGGTGTTTATAAAATTAATAAAAAAATGCTTGAAGAATCTGCTAGTATGAAGTATGGAAATCATGTATCAGACTTGGGACTTAAACTTGCTTATGAATATTCTAAGGAAGGCCCTTTACCTTTTACAGTTGATACGGCTTGTACAGATGAATTTGAAGATTTAGCACGTTATTCTGGATTAAAAGAAATTGAAAGATTATCACGATTTCATGTGTTAAATCATAAGGCTGTGGCTAAAAAATATGCTCAAGATATTAATAAGAAATATGAAGAACTAAATTTAGTTGTTTGTCATATGGGTGGTGGAATTTCTGTGGCTATTCATCATCATGGTAAAATGATTGATGGCAATAACGGCCTAGATGGTGATGGACCTTTTTCAACCGACCGAGCTTGTGGATTACCGGTAGGTCAACTTGTTGATATGTGCTATAGTGGTAAATATTCTTATGAAGAAATGAAAAAGAAAATAAAAGGTTTTGGAGGTCTTATGAGTTATCTTGGTGAGACTGATGTTAAAAAAATTCAGCAAAAAGCATTAGAAGGACATGATAAAACTTCTTTACAAGCTTTGCAAGCTATGTGTTATCAGACTTCTAAAGAAATTGCTGCGATGGCAACTGTTGTTGAAGGGGAAATTGACGCGATTTTAATAACAGGAGGAATGGCTCATTCTGAATTTTTAATGAATGAAATAAAAAAACGTGTTTCTTTTATCGCACCTGTTTATCTTTACCCTGGGGAATTTGAAATGGAATCTTTAGGTCTTAGTGTTTATAAGGCCTTAATAGGTGAAGAAGAAATTAAGGAACTTTAGGAGGTAAGTTATGTTTAGAAATTTTACAGAAATTGAAAACTATGTTTTAAGTAACAAAATAAAGAAAGTTGTGGCACTTGCTAATGCTCAGGATGAATATGCTCTTTCGGCTTTAGTTTATGCTCATAAAAAGGGGATTGTGGATGCTGTTTTAATTGGAGATGTTCCTAAGATAAAAGAGTTACTAATTAAATTTGGGGAAAATCCTTTGGATTACGAGTATATTTCTTCTGATGATGAGAAAAAAAGTGCTGAACTTGCGGTTTCACTTGTTAAGGAAAAAAAAGCTGATATTCCAATGAAAGGTCTTATGATGACTTCTTCTTTTATGAGGGCAATTTTGGATAAAGAAAAAGGACTTATTGAAGAAGATCATTTATTAAGTCAAGCATCAGTAATTGAAAATAAAAATGAAAACCGTTTTATGGTGTTTACAGATTGTGCTGTTAATATAAGTCCTGATGTTAATGCTAAAATAAAAATAACGCAAAATGCAATTGGGATTATGAAGAAACTGGGTGTTGATATTCCCAAAATCGCTGTTTTGTCAGCACTTGAAAAAGTAAATCCTAAAATTTTAAGTACTGTAGAAGCTAGTGAGGTTGCTCAGAGTGAAGAATTTGTAAATAAGTATCCTATTATTGGACCTGTTGCTATGGATATTGCTTTATCAAAGAAAGCTGCAGAACATAAAGGGATTTATAATGAAGTGTGTGGGCAAGCAGATATATTTGTTATGCCTGATTTGGATAGTGGAAATATTTGTACAAAAAGTTTAGTTTTCTTAAGTCATATTGAAATGGCTGGTGTTCTTATTGGAACAAAAACTCCTGTTATAATGACAAGTCGTACTGATAGTGTTCGTGATAAATACCTTTCTATACTTTTAGCTGTTTTTGGTATTTAGAATATTTATTTAAGATTTAGCCAAATTATAATTGGAGAGTTGTTATGAAAAAGTTAGATAAAAAAATTTTACTTATATTATTATTTATATTATGTTTATTTGTTGTTCCAATGCTTATATTTACTTTTTTAGTACCAAGGTTTCATGATAAGGATTTTACTAAACAAGTTTTTGTTACCTATAAAACTCAACCTAACATAAGTCCTGGTCGTGTGTGTTATGGTAATATATTTTCGTGCAAAGAAACTAAATACTTTCAAAATGGCGAAGTTGATACAAGTGTCTTAGGCGATTATAAAATAGAGTATACCTTTTCTTATGATGATAAAAAATTAGAAAAAGTACAAGATGTTTTTGTCGTAGATAATGAAAGTCCCATCTTAAATATCCCTAAAGAAGAGTATTATTATTGCCCTAATGAAAATGTTTTGAATTTAGACGTTACAGCTTATGACAATTATGATGGGGATATTACTAAGAATATTAGTACTAAAATAAGTGATGGTAAAGTGTTATTTTCTGTAAGTGATTCATCTGGTAATATTGCAAAAGAAGAACGAACTGGCATAAAAAAAGATGAAGAGAAACCAAAAATAACTCTTAATGGTAGTGAATTTGTTTATTTGACTCTTGGTAGTGATTACAAAGAAGAGGGGGCTAAGGCTTTTGATAATTGTGATGGCGACTTAAGTTCTAAAATAACTATCAGTGGTAATGTTGATATAAATAAATTAGGTGAATATAAAATAAATTACCAAGTAAAGGATAGCGTTAACAACGAATCTAATATAACCAGAACTGTTTTTGTTTATAAGAAAAATGATGAAAGTACACCTAGTGGTAAAAGTATTTATTTAACCTTTGATGATGGACCAGGGGCTTATACTAGTGCTTTACTTGATATATTAAAAAAATATAATGTTAAAGCAACATTTTTCGTAACTAATCAAAACTTAACTAATGGTTATGATGATATAATTAAAAGAGAATATGAAGAAGGGCACTCTATTGGGCTACACTCTAATACCCATAATTATGGCTATATTTATTCATCAATTGATAATTATTTCACTGACTTATATGCTATTCAAGCTAAAGTAAAAAGAATAACTGATTATACAAGCATGTTAATGCGTTTTCCTGGTGGTAGTTCGAATACAATTAGCAAAAACTATGACAATAATAGTCATATTATGAGTAAGTTAACTAAAGCTGTTGAGGCGAGGGGATTTAAGTATGTGGATTGGAATGTTGTAAGTGGTGATGCTGGAGAAACTACTAAAACAGCAATGGTTGTTTCCAATATAATTAATTCATTAGGCGGTAAGCAGACTTATGTAGTTTTACAGCATGATATTAAATCTTTCAGTGTTGATGCCGTAGAGTCAGTAATCCAATTTGGCTTAACACATGGCTATACATTTCGGGCTTATGATATGTCTAGTCCTACTGTTCATCATCATATTAATAATTAGTAAAGGAGTAGTTTAATATGATAAAAGAATTTAAAGAATTTATAAAAAGAGGTAATGTTTTAGACCTAGCCGTTGGAGTTATAGTTGGCGGTGCTTTTTCAAGTATTGTTAGTTCACTTGTTAATAATATTTTATCTCCAATTTTAGGAATTATTTTAGGAGGTATTGATTTTTCAGGACTATCAATTACTATAAAAGATGCAAATATTCAATATGGTTTATTTATTCAAAGTGTTATTGATTTTCTTATTGTATCTTTTTGCATTTTTTTACTTATTAAATTTATTAATAAAGTAACTCATCTAGAAACAAAGGAAGAAGCAAAAAAAGAATCACCAAAAAAAAGCAATGAAACAAAACTATTAGAAGAAATAAGAGATTTATTAAAAGATAAAAAGTAATAAAAAAGTGTCACTAGGGCACTTTTTTACATTTGAAATTGATCTTTTAACTGTTCAATTTCTTCAACCATTAATTTAGTAATTTCTGCTATTAACTTAATATCCATGTTTTTCTACATCCCATTTCCTATGACATGATATAGTTATGACATAAAAAATGATAAATGTAATCTAATATGCAAGAAACAAATTTAAAGAAGGGGGTAATTACTTCAAATGGTTAAATTCAAGATAAGAACCATTAAAAGAAATATAAAAAAGCTTATGGATATGGGCTTGGTTGAAAACAGGTGCTACTAAAAAAGGGGAATGGATGTTTAAATATTTCATTTGCCTTATTAGTAATAATTTGTTAGAATAAGGCCATAAAAAATAAATTAAATATATGTTGAAAGGAAGCAAATATATTTATTGCTTAGAAGTTAGAAATATGGATTTTAATGATAAACTAGTAAAACAAATAACAGAAACAGCCTATTTAAGTGTTGAAAATTCTAATCGCTACCGACCTATAATGCGTTACTTTTATCAAAAACACAATCAGGGCGAAAACTATTTATTTAAAGAAGAAATATATGATTTTCTAAAAGATTACATACCTAACTACACAATAGATGATTGCACAAGAGACCTAGACTTTTTAGTAGAACATTTATCACTAGTAACAGTGCAAGATACTGAGTCAGCTAATACTTTAGAAAAATTTAAATACAATAACTTTCGTTATGAAATGAGTAACTACGCTATTGAAATAGAAAGAATGACTATAACTCTTGAAGAACTAGAGGTTAAAATTTCCTCACTAGAGCCTAAATTATTTGAAAGAATTGAAAAGAAACTCCAAAAACTAATTAAAATTAAAGAGTTTGACAATGATGAAATCTATGAAATATGGCAAGATTTAATTAATGATTTCAATAACTTGAATCAAAACTATCAAGATTTCATTAAACAATTTCAAAATCCTAAGAATGAAGAATTACTCCAAAAAGACATATTTCTTGATTTCAAAACTAAATTCACTAATTATATTAATAATTTTATTAAAGGCTATTTAACCTGGAATATTCTTATAGAAGAAGATTTAAAGTCTTTGGATAACGAAAAAATAAATGTTTTAATGGATACTCTAATTGCACACCAAAAAAATGTTCCTAACTTAAAAGAAGATTTTAATTTCGATAAACTAAGAAACTTAAATATTGGTAAATTTAATGCTTTAAAAAAATGGTTTTATAACCCGGATAACCTTAGTGAAGGAGAAAGACTATTAAATGCCACCAATAACATAATTAGTAAAATCACAAAATATGCAAGTAGCCTAATTGAACTACATGGTAATATGTTAAAAAGAAAAGAAGAATATCGTTATTTATGTAAATTATTTGATAATTGCTATTCCCTAAAAGAATCACAAGAACTTTCTAGTAGTGTTTTAGGTGTCATGAATGTTAGACATTACAAAGGAACTAGTAACTTACAAAGTGATAGCATTATAAAAAGTTTAGACGTTGAACCAACTTATATTACTGTTTTAAAAATGCGTCAAAGAGAGAAAAAAGAACGAACTCGTGAGTGTATCAAAGACTATACATTAGAAAAAGAACAAATGTTAAAACAATACCAAGAAGAAACAAGAAAAACTAAAGAACAATTAAGTAGTTTTGTGAATAAAGAGCACATCATCTTAAAGGGCGATATTAAAGTTAGTTCTTTAGAACGAAAATATATTTTTAAATTACTTGAAAAAATACCTAAATTAGAGAAAAATAAAGTCTTAACAGCAGTTGATCCTGTTTTTGGTAAAACGTATACTTTGCTTATAAATGATGGGTCTTGTAGACTATGTTCAGAGGATGGCATTTTCTATATGAACAGTGTCGAAATAACTTTTGGAGGTCAAGATGAATGATATAGTAATAAAAGGTATGAACCTACTTTTAAATAATTTTTGGATTACTAAAGATAAAAGAAAAGAAGACTATTATTTTTTAAAGCAAAATATGGGATTAATTAAAAATTTTGTCAGTAAAAATATGGGTAACAAAATCATCGTGCATGAAAGATTTATCAAACTAGAAAAACTACCAGGTAACACTAAAAGCATATATGGTATTGCTACCTTTGAAGATTCATTTGATTATACGCTTCTTTTCTTATCTTTAATATATTTAGAAGATAAACCTAAAAATGATAAATTTATTTTATCTGACTTTTTAGAAACAATTAAAAATACGGCCATCACTTTAGAACTTACCAATATTCCTAATTGGGATTTAAGGATGCATCGTAAAAGTATGCTTAGAGTATTAAAATTCCTAGAGGATACAGAAGTACTATGGTTACTAGATAAAAATCAAAATAAATTTGATGATGACTTAGGGGAGGCTTTATATGCTACCTCTGGACTTGCCAATTACTTAGTACCATCTTTTGACTATGGAATTGAAAACGCCAAAAATAAAAATGACTTTTTGTCTTTAGAATTCAACCTTTTAGAAGATAATGCTGAATTTAAAAGGTATAAAGTATATCGCCATCTTTTGTACACCCCAGCCATTATGGGGCGTGATTTAACTAGTAGTGAATATGAATATCTTAAAATAAAGCATAAAGTAATTGAAGAAGAAATCAAAAACAATGTTGGTCTTGAAACCGAAATAACTAAAAACATGGCTCTTTGTTATGCTGATGAAAGTAGTTTCTTAAAAGAATGTTTCCCAAGTAGTAAAAAAATAAGCGACGTCATTTTACTAGTAAATGAGGCCTTACTAAAAAATCTCCAAATAAATAATATTAAAGAAAATCCAGATGAAAGTTTTAATATTGAAAAAAGAACGTTTATAAGTTTATTAGAAGATTTAAGAATATCTAAAAAAGATTATTTTAGTAAAGAAATATTAAACCTTAGTCCAAGTAAATATTTAAATATTGTAATTGATTATTTGACTAAGTATACATTTATAGAAGAACATGAAGATTATTTTATAATTAATCCATCTATTTGCCGGTTTGTTGGTATATCAAAAGATAATGAAGAAAAGATGGTTCAACTAAATTTAGAAGGTGATAATGAATGAAAGTAAGTAGAATAGGTTTAATAAACTTTTGGTTATATGATGATGAAGAATTTGATTTTTATGATGGTAAACTTTTACTAAGAGGAACAAATGGCTCTGGTAAATCAGTTACAATGCAATCATTTATTCCAGTTATATTAGATGGTGATAAAAGACCAATAAGATTAGACCCTTTTGGGACTACTGATAAACATATGGAAGATTATCTTTTAGGCCCAAAAGATTCTGTTAGAAAAGAAGAGGCAACTGGCTATTTATATATGGAAGTATATGATGATGTAAAAGATAAATACACAACGATTGGTATGGGCCTTCATGCAAGAATTGGTAAACCAATAGATTTCTGGGGTTTTGCTTTACAAGACGGTAGAAGAATCGGCAAAGATTTTTTACTATATCACAGCAAGGCTAATAAAATACCTTTTTCTAAAAAAGAACTAGGGGCTGCTCTAGGAACAGAAAATATTTTAGTAGATAACACTAAAGACTATAAAAAAATGGTTAATAATCTTTTATTTGGCTTTAGGAGTATAGAAGCTTATGATGAATTTATCAACGTTTTATTACAACTAAGAAGCCCTAAATTATCAAAAGATTACAAACCTACTAAATTAATGAGCATCTTATCTAACGTCTTAAATCCCTTAACTGATGAAGATTTAAGACCACTTTCCGAAGCTATTGAAGAAATGGATAATACCAAAGAAAAAATCGAAAAATTATCTAGTGATGCTGAACAAGTAAAAAATCTCTTAATAACTTTAAAAAATTATAACGAAACGTTGCTTTATAGCAAGGCTTTAAATTATATGGAACAAAATGACGAATTAAAGACTACTTCAAAGTCTTTGCAAGATATCGAAGATAATATTTTAAAATGT
>CAKOMI010000047.1 GCA_934096605.1 uncultured Bacilli bacterium | reverse complement strand
AGTACATGTCCTTTCTATGTAAAATAATTCGTCATTTTAGTTTAATTTTAGGAGATTTTAATATGTCATTTAACAATAACTTATCTCTCCTATTCTTCTTCAATTTTACAAAATTTACTTCTTCATTTCAAGCATTTTTATATTAATAAAGTATAGGAACCATAATCTACAATAGATAAAATCAATTCAAAAACTTGCCAACAAGTCTTAAAGTAGTAAAATTAAATTACATTTAATTGGTGTACAGAAATGTGGATTTTCACTTATTTAAGTGCGTCTCCTTTATGGAGGCTTTTTTCTTTTTTAAGTATCCTTAATTTTTAATTATGATATTTAAGTTATAAAATTAAATTTAATTACTTGTTTGTTCCATGAAATAAATTGTCGTAAATGAGAGTACATAAAAAGATAATGTATATGATTATTTCTATTCTTTATAAATAACCCAAATATATATTTTTTTCCAAAAACAAAAGTACATACCATAAGTACATACTTTTAACTAATCAAATATTTCTTTTAAATAACTATCCATTTTATCTTTATTATACATTAGAGAAGTTTTGTTGCCTTCTTTAATAATGCATTCTTTTTCATCTTTACTCATACTTTGATATTTCAAAATATCCTCTACTAATCCATCTTGATCTTTAAAAGTCAAAGAATTAACATTATTAACTAAATAAGAACGTGGTCCATATAAATCACAACCAATAACGAACGTACTTGTAGCCATAGCCTCTAACCCAACTAAACCAAGTGATTCACTCTTTCTTCTTGTTGGAAATATAAACAAATCCATTGCATTATAATAAAGTGCTAAAGTACTTTGATTAACAAATTTAATTTGTATTATAATGTTTTCTAATTTATATTCTTGTACTAGCTTATCAAACCTCTCTTGTTCATCACCAGTTCCAATATATAATACCTTGATATTTTTAAGTTTATTTTTTTTCAAAAGCACCTGTAATGCCCCAAGTAAAGTATCATATCCCTTATCTTTTTCTATTCTACTAACCATACCATAATAATGATAATTTTTATCTAAAGAAAGTTTATCTAAACATGCATCTCTATCCATATCATGAAAAACGTCTTTATTTACACCACCTGATGGAAAAATAATAATTTTATCACTATTAATATTATATTCATTACATAAAATATCTTTAAAATAACTAGAAGGACATACCACCTTTCTTGCATACTTTAAAACTAACTTACTCCTACTTTTGTTTTTAATATCACGTTCACTATCAGGAACAATGTCATTTCCATGCACATTACAAATAAGTTTACTATCTCCTGTAATCGTACCAAGAATAACCGGTAATCCAGAATGTGAAGTAAAATGTACATAATAATAATCATAAGAGCTAATTATACTTTTGAGCATCGCCATACCATAAAATCTTAAATAAGCAAATATCTTAAATATCTTATTATCATGTTTCTTTAAAACTACTATTCCTGTTTCAAAGCCAAGATTATCTAAACTATCCCGTGTATTTCTAACAAACGTTCCATAATGGGGATATTTCTTTGAAGGATACATATTAGAAACTATTAAAATCCTTTTCCTATGATCCCTACTCAACAAAACTATTAAAAGTCCTAAAATCATTGTATTACCATAATTAATTACGTTAAAGCCATAAATAAAACTAAGTAAAATATAATACATTACATAATATACATCTTGTTTTCTATTAACATAATAAAGAGCAAAAACTAAAACTAATAAGTAACTTATAAAGCCAAAATAACCAAATTGAATTAGCATATCCACAATAAAAACTAAACTATGATTCATATTAAGAACATTAAGTTCAAATAAGCCAAAAATCTGTTCTTCTAAATTAACCCCATCAAAAACCATTAACCCATTTTGAATATTATTAATTCTCTTATCAAATAAAGTACTTAACTTAATATCTTTAAATAAATATATACTAATACCAACCATCACTAGTAAAAATATACCGATAATTATTTTGTTATCATTCTTTTTATAATTTTTAAAACCATAAAACATAAATATAATAAGTACTAAAAACGTATAACCAAAAGAAGCAAAACTAATAGTTGAAATAATTATTAAAAGACATAACCAAGTCTTCATAATATAATTTTTATGTTCAAAAATAATCTTTCCTATAAAAGGCATCATCATAAGCATTCTACTAAGAATTACATATTTATCATAATAGAAATTAATATCCCCCACATGGTTAAAATAAAATATTGAAAAAACTACCCCATATAAACTAAAAAGTAATAGAAAAAATGTCTCATAATTATTATTAACTTTCTTCTCACTAAGATAAACTAAACTAAGTGGTAATAAATATATATTAAGTAAAACACCTACTACATTTAATATAGTATTATCAAGTACATAAACATACATACTTTGAATTACTATAAGTATTAAAAGCATTAAACTAAATAATACTCTCTTTTTAAGAAAAACATTAACTAATAAAAAGATAAATAATAAACTTTTAATTATAAGAAAAATATAGTAAGGATCTTGATAATTAAAAATACTAAGCATCATATCAATTACAAATAAAGAAATAAACATAATATATATTATAATTGGATATTCTTTTCTTTCTTTTTTTATTTTTTCTTTTTTTTCTTTTCTTTTCCCAAAAACTAAAAACTTACCAATAATATAATTTAAAACAATAATAACTACCTGACTAAAAATCTTTACAAATTTATCACTATATGCTAAAACACTAACACCCACAAACATAATAGCCATATCTAAAATTAAGGTTAATATTCTAGAAAAGATAAAGCTAGATGCTTCTTTAACTTTATTTGTATTTTCACTCTTAAAAACAAATTTTCTATTTGTAATATAAGCAAATATTACTGAGACAATCCAACTAATTATATTAGCTACCTGTAGCATTAAAGGGTTTTTTGGGTCTATAATAGTATAAACTAAGCCATAATATGTAATAAGACTTACTAAAGTAGTTAAAACACCAACAATACCATATCTAATTAACTCTTTAATCTTCTCTTTCACTATTATCACTCTTTCTTTTCGGAAATAAGATATCAGTTTTTAAAACTATAAATAAAAATACAATCATCAAAGCTACATAAAGAATAACAGCATAACTAATATCACCTAAAGCATATAAAATTGATACTGATGAAAATAATAAATTAATGATATATATTAAGAATACAGATACTCTTGTTGAGAATTTCATTTTTAATAATTGATGATGCAAATGTTCTTTATCAGGTGTTGTAAAAGGATTTTTCTTTTTAAGTCCTCTTCTTATAATTGAAAACAAGACGTCGATAATTGGTGATCCAAGAATAGCAAGGGGAATTAATAAACTAGTAAATGTAGCAAGTTTAAAACCATATAAGGCCGTCACAGCTATCATAAGCCCAACAAAATTACTGCCCGTATCGCCCATATAAACTTTGGCTGGTGGAAAATTATATACTAAAAATCCTAGTATAGCCCCGATCATTAAAATCGAAATAGTTGTATCAATATTACCAGCCATACCAAGTAACACTGCAATAACAGTTACCGTAATAAAATATATAACACTTATTCCCCCACATAAACCATCCATACCATCAGATAAGTCAATCGCATTTATTATTCCTAACATAAATATTATTGTCACTAAATAATTAAGTGGTGCTGGAAAAATTAAATGCACACCTAAAATTGTAAAGTTATCAATTGTTACCTGACCATAAAAGATAATTGTACATATGGCAAGTATTTGCCCAACTAATTGATACTTAGCTGAAATTGGTTTTATATCATCAATTAATCCTGTTAAGATAATAATAAAACTGGCTATTAAAATAGATATCATAGTTGTACTACCACGTCCAAAAAACATATAGCCAATTAGAAAGGATAAAAATATCCCTAGTCCCCCAATCGTAGGCATTGGTACTTTGTTTAATCTTCTTTGATTTGGATAATCAACAGCCCCAATATGAAAAGCAATTTTTTTACATACAGGTACAAAAATCAAACTTAAGAAAAACGTTACGCCAATCATTAATAAAATATTTGTTAATGTTACTTCTAATTTCATAGTTTAAAATTCACTCCTTATATGCTTATTATACAAGAAATTGCAAAAGAAAAACAGAAAAAGAAACAATAAGTCATTAAATTTAACAAGAAAAAACAAGTTATCGACCACTTTTATCACTTTGAACCCCAAAAGTGGTCGATAACTCCTATTTTTTATTATTTTTCTGATAAATAGTATGGATTTTCATGTGTCCCATCACCAGACACAACTTTTACATTTGCCTTTAAATAAACAGTAGGAAAAACACCAACACTTGCAGCCGCAGTACCCATATGAACTGTACCATTTTCATTATTTTCAAAATAAACAGTGTCTGAACGATTAGCAACAGCTAAAGGTGTTAAAAACCATTTTCTTCCCAGTAAATAAATCCAACTATTTTCATAACAAAGAGAATATTTATCATAATTGCCTTCACTTAGTAATGTTCTTCTACACATTTCAGAGCTTATATTATCTTGACCAGTAGTGGAATATCCGTAATCACTTGGATACATTAAAGCAATCTTGCCTGTCCATGTCGTTGTTCTTGCCACAGTATCATTAGTGCACCACATTCCACTTGTACATATCTTACCAGTATTACTACTTCTTTCCATCTGATAAAAATCATAACTATCTAAACCATTCCAAGAAATCTGACTACCATTACTACCTGTATTCCACACAGCATTAGCTATCAATTGTTTTAATTCTTTTTTAATACCGCTTGTAGTAAAATCACATAGTGTGCCATCATTTAATTTTGCATCATAACAAGCACCACTTTGATTATTCCAATATAAAGAATTATTAACATTTTCATTTTCATATCCATCATTTAATAATTTCATTAAATCAGCCTGACTCCATTCATTTATGCCATAGCCCGAATTTACACTAGAATCACTACTATCCCATGAATATTCACCAATACTCTCATTTTTAACTAATTTTATGCGTGTCTCCTTCTTACCGGTTCCATCATCTATGTTATTCATAACTCCTATGATACGCCACAACTCACCATCCACACTAACATAATTATTGGGATTAGCACCGATATATCTTAAATTATTATCGCTAGTACCATCATAATCTAAATTTGTATTATCATAGACACTTAATTCCTTTATATAATCTACCAAAGATATATTCAATTTTTTAAAATATAAATCACACCTCGTTCTCGTATAATCGTTTGCTTTATAATTTTCATAATTAGTTATTACTGCATAATGATAATTATCAAATGAAATACTAACACCATTCGTACAATTACTTTTTTCCGTATCTAATGTATAGCCACTCCCCTTACTAGGAATATTCCGTGTAATCTCATTATCAACATAGTAAGCAAAGTATATGTCTCCTGGATCACTCACAGTCCCATTAATTACATTAAAATGTTTCTCTTCCATAAACACAGCATAGCTCTGAAACAAAAGTAGTCCTAATAAAACTAGTATCATAATAGTAATAGTAAAAACAATATATATTATTTTCTTTTTATTATTTTTAAGTCTCTCTAGCCGCACTATAACCACCTATTTTCTAAAAAAATTATACCTTTTATGGGGCATACTTGTCAATGCTTTTATGGGGCAAGGTTGCTACAATTTTGATAGGTGAATAACATGTTAAAAGAATATCGTTTAAAACAGAAACTATCCCAAGAAAAACTAGAAGAACTTACAAGTATTGATCGAAAAACTATTTTTAGAATTGAAAATAACCTTAATATGCCCTTGCTAGATACATTTGCTAAAATAGTTATAGCCTTAAATCTAACTGATGAAGAAATAGCTAAAGAGGTCAAAAAAGTACTTAATAAAAATAACGATAAACAATAAATTTTATGAAATGAGCAAAAAGTATGAATAAGAATTTAAATGAACAAATAAATTGGTTAGATTATAAATATCAATTTGTAAAAAGAAATAAACATTGGAATTACGAGCAATCATATGAATTAAAATCAAATAATAATAAAATAAGATTATTAGAAAGTGATATTTTACTAAAAATATCTCATGATATAGTAACTAATATTTGTCATGAACAAATAGGCCTAAATAACTTTATTGATTACGAAATACCCAATATTAATATAGAACAAATGAAAAAAATTGTTATAAGTTTTTTTACTGATATAAACCCCAAATTAACAGATAAAATCACGTATATTTTAACAAAAACTACATTTAACAAATACGATGACACTAAACCAAATGATAACCAAAGGTCTTTCATAAATAAAGATGGGATAAACTTTTATTATAAAAGCGATTTAAAATCACTAATAAGTCTAGCGCATGAAATAAGCCACGCTATCGCGGCAACAGACGATTATGGTAACATTTGTAATAATAACAAAGTAGATTTATTTAATGAGGTTGAGTCTCTTTTAACAGAACAATTGTTTTTAGAATATTTAAGAAAAAATAACTTACAAGTAAAAGAAAAAAGTATAAAGAGCGATATTCATTTTCTAGATAAAAATGATATTAATAATATTAAATATAATAAACTTGAAAATATTATTTTTCTATCATATAGAGCAATTGATGAACTTGAATTTAAAAAACTAATGAAAAATAGAAAAGTCAAAAAAATAGATTCAAAACTTATTAATGACATTGCTCAAAAAACAAAATTAAAACCAGAAACTATTATTTTAAGAATAAATAGATTTATTGATGAATATTATCCAAGTGATAGTTTAACACATAATTTTTTAGAAGATAACTATGATTTAAAGAATGGTAGACACTTGTCTAATGAAAGCAGATTTATTTATGCCTGGTGCTTAGTAGAAAAATTTAATAATATGAATTTAAGTGATGAACAAAAAATAGATTTTTACCGGAAATATCTAGAAAACGCTAAATACTTATCATTTCAAAATATATTAGAACTGTTCAATGTTAATATATTAGATTTAAGTGATTTCAGTTATGAATTTATAAACAGTTTTAATTCCCTAACAAGACAAGCGGATTTTAATATTACTGAAAAAATATAATTTAATGGCTGAATATATAAGAAAATCAAAGAAGAAAAATAAGAATGAAAGAATAGAAGATAATATTAAACCAAATTTATTAAATAGAAATTTTACTACTGGTGCATTAAATAAAGTGTGGGATACAGATGTAACATATTTAATATTTAAAGGTTCTAGAGCTTATTTATCTACAATAATTGATTTATATGACAGACATGTAGTTGCTTATAAAATATCCAAACATAATGATAATAAACTTGTTATGGATACTTTAAATGAAGCTTTAGATAAGGAAAAAGATGTACATGGCCTAATCATTCATAGTGATCAAGGTTTCTAATATACATCTTATGAGTACAAAGCCATTTGTGAATCAAATGGAATACAGATTTCTATGTCAAGAAAAGGAACTCCAATAGATGATTTGCCAATAGAAAGCTGGCATGCTCTTCTAAAAAAGGAAACTTTGTACAATAATAATATTACATCTTTACAAGAATATATTCAACTTGTAGAAGAATGGATATTATTTTACAATACTACAAGACTAAAGTCAAAAATCAAGAAAAAGAGAAAAACTTACACAAAAAGAGAAAAATAACTTTTCTCTTTTTAATATAAGTCTTTTTTTATAATGTCTCCTAAATAGGGTTCACACCAAAACGCAGGTCTTTTTTAATCAATTTTTCAATAAATATTATCATGGATCTCTGATAATTCATCATATAATCTTTTAATGCCTTATTTGCCCATTTTCTAAAAATAACACCATTTTGACTTTTAACACGACATCCAACACTTATTATCATATCTAAATTATAATATTCTACTTGATAAGTTTTACCATCGTTTGCAGTTGTCGCAAATTTTGCGACAACTGAATTATCTAGTTCTTCATTTAAAGCATTATTAATATGTTTGCCTATTGTTTTAATATCTCTAGCAAACAGCGTAGCTAACTGTTTACGATTTAGCCATACTGTTTCATCTTTCATATTAACCTCTCATTCCTTTCACTTTGTTCAAGGCACACATAGTGATGAAAACTTGAACAAATTTTATTTTA
>CAKOMI010000046.1 GCA_934096605.1 uncultured Bacilli bacterium | reverse complement strand
AAAGATAATAAGAGAGGAAGAAAAAAGTTATGAAAAATAGTGGAAAATCAAGATTTTCGGTCAACCACGGGGGGGGGTTCTAGTAATAGAGATAACCTAGAACTCCAAGCATTTAGAGAACCTAATAAAAAAAGAAAAATTATATTAATAACTGTGTTATTTAGTATGTTAGTATTATCTGGAATGTACTTATATAAAACGTATGCCGTGTTTACAGAAGAGAAACATTTTAATGTGATAAATGGAACTGTTGGGGATCCAGGTGACTTATACTTTGCATATTATGTAGATGGTGAGATAACACGTGATATGCCTAAGAAAGGCACAGACTATACACTAGATACCGAAAAAAGTAATTGTACTAATGGTGTAACAGTAGGTTGGGATCAAGATAAGTGGACAGCTCTAGTTAACTATGAAAATTATAATGCAACAGACTTTACAAGAACAAAGTGTAATCTGTATTTTAAAGTTAAACCATCAATCGCAGTAAAATATATAACAAAATTAGCAGCAACTGATACAACAGACTTAGCCGTGGATGATTACGGTAACATAAGATATATTGGAGCAGATCCAAATAACTATGTAAGTATCGATGGCGAAGAATATCCAAGCGATATTTATTATGGCTATTGGAATTCGACAACAACAGAACATTATATG
The DNA here is from genome assembly GCA_934096605.1 of uncultured Bacilli bacterium. Classification (GTDB taxonomy): domain Bacteria; phylum Bacillota_I; class Bacilli_A; order RF39; family UBA660; genus Ventrenecus. The sequence continues at coordinate 7,982 of CAKOMI010000046.1, read as the reverse complement.
GAATATTCTAGTTTAGATGAATGCAAAAACGCTTCTTCATTTAATGTTAATTGTAAAGTTGGTATAGCCAAAGGAACACCAATTTTATGGCGAGTTATAGGCGTTATGAAAGATGTGGATGATGGCACAGGAAATAAGAGTGATAGAGTAAAATTAATTCGCTCAGAAGCAATAGGTAGCTATTCATGGGACACAAGTGATTCAAGCGTAAATTCTGGAGAAGGCGTCAATGAATGGAGCCAAGCGGACCTTATGAAACTATTAAATCCTGGTTATGAAAGTGAATCAGTAGGTGGATCTCTATACTGGAATAACCAATCTGGCACATGTTATGCTGGTTTTTATGATAGTACAACACCATGTGATTTCACAAGTACAGGCATCAAAGATAAATTAAAAGTATTAATAGGTGATGCTGTATGGAACACAGGAGCATCAACGACAAATAGTCAAATACCAAGTAAATGTTACACAGAAGAAAGAGGAACAAGAAACGGTAAAATATGTACAAGCGGTGACTATTGTAATGACACGGTATCAAGAACAACAACATGGACAGGTAAATTAGGTTTAATGTACCCTTCAGATTATGGGTATGCAACAAGTGGCGGGAGTACAACAGATCGAACAACATGTTTAAATACTTCTATATATGATTGGGGTTGGGATAATAGTAATTTAAGCGATTGCCCAAATAATGATTGGTTATTAAGTGGTAATCAATGGACATTAACGCCGAGTGCTAATACTTTCGATGCGATTTGTGTGTTCCAAGTGATCTATACTGGCAGTTTCAGTGACTATGAAGAATACATGAAAAATGCTTTTGTTCGTCCTGTTGTTTATCTGTTATCGAATGTGAAAATATCTGGCGGAGAGGGGACAAGTGAATCACCATTTACACTTGAACTTTAGTTACTAGTCCACGAGTCGTTTAGTATATCCGCCCTAGAGTCGTCGAGGCGAATGCCTATGGTAGTTCAAAATTAAAAAAAAGAAAGAAAATAGATCATGAGCTTAAAAAGTAGATATACTTTTATAAAAAAATACTATCCTAATCATCTTTTTGTCTTTGTAACAAACAAGGACTGCAAATATTACGGGATAGATAAAAGGATAATAGAAAATTTTTGTAAAAGTAAAAATGTATTTAAATGGTTACAAAAGTGATTATTAATTATTTGGTTATTGATACTACCAAAATTATTGATTCATTTGAAAGTAGTGATTTATGTATGAAAAATACTATTATCAAAGTATTCTTTGTGACATATTGGGGAAATATCAGTAAATGGCAGTGGCAAACCTTTCCAATGCGAACAATGTATTTGGCGTGTACAACAACTTTGTAGTTCAGCCTTTCGTTCATCCTTGGCTAGGGTGTAATTAAATTAAAAAAATAATAAATAAACTAAGAATAATGAAAAGAGGGTAAATATGAAAAAGAAAAAAGGTTTTATTGCGACATCATTAATATATTCATTTTTCTTAGTTTTTCTTATGCTCATGATGACTTTACTTGCTAAAAGTGTTAATAATCGGATTCTTACTAATTCTGTTAAAAAAGATATTAGAGAAGATATTGAATTAAAAAGTGGTTTAATTAATTTAAATATTGAAAATAAAACCTATAATGTTGGGGATTCAATAAATTTTGCTAATGAGTCATGGCTGGTTCTTGAAAATAAATCTAGTAGTGTCGTTTTAATTCTTAATCGTACTTTAACAGAACAAGAAATACTTCTTACTATGGGGTATGATAAAACTGATAACTATTTTGGGACTTGTAATGGTTCTTCTTGTTCTTTAAGAGCGTGCTTAAAAGATAAAATAAATGGCGAATATTGTTATCTTTACACCTCTAATACTAATCTTTATCGTATTCCTACTTTTTATCCAACTGAAAGTATTATTTCTGAAACTGAAAGACGTAATAAAAACTATGGCTATACTTTAGTTGGAAGAGCTGTTAATATTTGGTTTCGTAACCAAGCAGGATTGACACTTGCCATAAATAATGATATTTTAATACCTCTAAATTTCTCTGATGGTGTTTTAACATACACGAGTACTAATGAAAATCCCTATTATGTAAGGCTTCCTTCTTCTACTGAAGCACCAAGAACAAAAACTTTTTGGGCTTCTAATACCTATCCTATGCATGTCTTAAATATTCCTAATACTAAACAAATTTATATATACAATTATAATAGTAATTCAGTTTCTAGTACCTCGATTGAAACAAGTGCATTTGTAAGGCCAGTTATTGAAGCTAAAAAAATATCTAGTTAAAATTTAAAATTAATTGAAAAAGTATATTCTTTTTGATACAATGAAATAGTAAAGAGTCGAAGGGAGAAATAAAACATGGCGTTTGGAAAAATAAAAAAATTATTTACTGAAGAAGAAGATTATGAAAATGGCTATAGTGAAGAAGAATATTATAATGTAAGTGAAGAAGAGGCTTTAAAAGAAGCAGATAAAACTGGTAATAAAATGATTTTGCTTGAACCAAGAGCGTATTCTGAATCACAACAAATTGCCGATCACTTAAAAAATCGTAATAGTGTTGTTGTTAATTTAAAAAGAGTTACAGCTGCTCAAGCGAAAAGAATTATTGATTTTTTGTCTGGTTGTGTGTATGCTATAGGTGGAACGATGCAAAAAATCGGTGTTGGAATCTATTTATGTACGCCAAAAAATGTCAATATTCAAGGTAAAATAACTGATGAAAATGAAAAACCAAATAAAAAAGATAATGGTGAAGACGAAATAGATTGGTAACTCTAAAGAAATGGGTGAATGGTAATGAAAAAGTTTAGTACTAGTTTAAATGGTTATAACAAAGGTGAAGTAAATGCCTTTGTTTCTGACGTTGCCAAAGAATATGAGTCAATGCTTAATAACTTAAAGCAACGAGATATTGAAATAACTAATTTAAAAGAAAAACTTGCTCAATACCAAAGTATGGAAAGCACCCTTAATAAAGCCTTACTAGTTGCTGAAGATGCTGGTAATCAAATTAAAAAAGTTGCTAGTGAAGAATCCAAAAGAGTTATTGATGAAGCGAGAAGAAATGCTTCTAGAATCGTTAATGACGCCTTAATAAAAGCTGAAAAATTAGAAGCTGATGGAGAAAATTTACGACAAAGAATTATTGTTTTTAAAAGAAAGTTTAAATCTATTATTGAAACAGAATTAGAAACTATTAATGATATTGATGAAAAATATTAGTTAGGTATTAAATACTTAACTTTTTTAATTGCAATTTTTTAAAAACTATCTTAAACTTAAGTAGTGAGGTGACCGCTGTGAGTGAAAAGATAGATATATTAAGAAGAAAACTTTTAATAATGTTACAAGAATATACAGGCATAGAGCCTTTACGAATAAATTTAGAACAAGGCCAGTTAGAAAAAATCCTTTTTGATGCTAAAACACATCGTTTTGCTATTAGTCCATATTTACTGACGAAACTAGATTTTAGTAATGTTTCTTTTAAAGGAGTTATTATTGAAGATATTGATTTTACTAATTTAAAAAACGTTTATATAAATCCCCAAGAGTTGTATTCTAAAAGTGTATCTGGATCTATTTTAAGTGGTGTTACTTTTACTGGCTCTTTTGATAATGTATTAGTATTTGCTACTGATTTTGCTGGTAGTCATAATGCTGTTATAGATCCCCAAAAGGTGCAATATAAAGTATTTTGTCACTCTAAATTTAGAGACGTGACGTTTATAGGTAACTTCGATGGTGTTGGTTTAAGGCATGTTGATTTTACAGGCAGTCATAATGTTACAATTAATCCAGCTACTATTAACGGAAAAGAACTTATGGAATGTAAGTTTTATGGTGTTACATTCACGGGTGCATTTGATGACGTGGTTGTTATGGAATCTGACTTTACGGGCAGCCATAATGCATTTATAAATCCAGTTACTATTAAATTGCAAAGTTTATACCGGTGTAAACTTAGTGACGTCACTTTTACTGAATCTTTAGATGAAGCAAACTTTCGTGAGGCTGATTTTACGGGTAGCCATAATGGTAAAATATCTTTTGCTAAGCTAGCTAAAAAGTATAAAGAAGATAAAGAGTATAAAGACAATATAAAAGGACTAGAATATCTAGAAATAACAGATATTAAAGAAACTAAAGCTGATGATATCTTGCTAAAATTACAAAGAAAATTAAAAGGATAGTTAATTATGAGTATTACATTAGATAATAAAGAAATAAAACTTGTTATTACAAGAAAAAATAATAAAAATATTTATATGCAATTTATTGATGCTGATACACTAGAAGTACGAGTAAGTCCTAGGGTTTCTAAAGATGATATAATATCAGTGTTAAAAAAGAATGAAAAAGCACTGATTAAGTTACTTCATAAGAAAGAGAGTGAAAGTACGAAAGATAAATTTTTCTATTACCTTGGTAAACCATATACAATTATATTTGATGAAACTGCGACTAAGACAACTATAGACCAAGCATTTATAATTACTAAAAATGCCTCCACTTTAACAAAGTTTTACAAAGAAGAATGTGGTCGCGTATTCGTTATGGAAATGAATAGAATAACTGATTATTTTGATGATATTCCTTTCTTTACTTTAAAAATAAGATATATGAAAACAAGATGGGGCGTTAATAATTTGACAAGACACACAATTACTTTAAATAGTGAACTTTTAAAAAAAGAAATAGATTTAATTGACTATGTTATTATTCATGAGTTATGTCATTTTTATGAGGCTAATCATAGTCCTAAGTTTTGGGCTCGGGTTTCCGAATATTATCCAGATTATAAAGGAGCCAGAAGGAGGTTAAGAGATTAATGCAAATAGAATCAGTAAATAATCCAAAAATTAAAAATTTAATAAAATTAAAAGAAAAGAAATATAGAGATTTAACTAATACCTTTATAGTAGAAGGTGAACACTTAGTTAAAGAAGCTCTAAAGAAAGAGTTAGTAATAGAAATATATTCTTTAAGTGATGAAGATTATGGGGTGCCAAGTTTTAAAATTACGGAAGCCGTTATGAAAAAAATAACTAGCCAAGTCTCAATTTCACCTATTATTGCCTTATGTAAAAAGATGGGTGAAGAACCTATTAAAGGACCAGTTTTAATACTAGATGGTATACAAGACCCTGGTAACTTAGGAACTATTATTCGGAGCGCGGTTGCATTTTCTATGCCTAATATAATAATAAGTGATAACTCTGTTGATTTATATAATCCTAAAGTTATTAGAAGTACAGAAGGAATGCTTTTTCATGTTAATGCGATAAGAAAAAATTTAAGTGAATATTTACCAACTTTAAATAAAGACTATCAGATAATTGGTACGGATGTGCGTATGGGTGTTAATATAAGAAATTTATCTTTAAATAGTAATTATGGTATTGTAATTGGTAGTGAAGGTAGTGGTATGGGTGTTAGTAAAGATTTTTGTGATACTTTTATTAAAATTCCTATGAGTGATAAATGTGAATCATTAAATGCTGGTGTTAGTGCTAGTATCATAATGTATGAGTGTGATAACCATGAATAAAGTATTAGTCGGTTATACAACCATGACCCATGGCCTAAAAGGAGATATCAAGTTCTATCCTTCTATTTATGAAACAGATAAATTTTTAAAAGTTAACTTTCCTATTTATATTAATGATACCCTTCATCATATAACTAGTGTAAAAAATGGGAAAAATTATTATTTAATTAAATTAGATAACCTAAATGATATTAATTTAGTTGAGGATTTTCGCAATGTTAATCTATATATTGATGAGTCGGATTTAAACTTAAAAGAAGGTGAGTACTTAGTAAGTTCTTTGAAAGGCTTTAAAGTAATAGAAGAGGAAAAAACACTAGGCATTGTCAAAGATATTATGTATAATAAAGGTGGAATTCTTCTTTATGTTAAGGGTAGTAAGAATTTCTATATTCCTTTAAATACCTACTATGTAAAAGAAGTTAAACAAAATGAAGCATTGATAATTACCGAACACGCAAAGGATCTGATGGTATGAAAATTGATATTTTAACACTTTTTCCCCATATGTTTGATGGTTTTTTAGAAGAATCTATTATTAAACGGGCTATTAAAAAAGAATTAGTTACAATAAACATTGTTAATTTTAGAGATTTTTCTAAGTTAAATCATAATCAAGTTGATGATACGCCTTATGGTGGAGGAGCCGGGATGGTTTTAAGATGTGAGCCCTTAGTTTCTGCAATAGAGCATTATAAAACACCTGATTCTCTAGTAATTCTTATGTGTCCCCAAGGAGTACCTTATAAACAAAGTCATGCTTATGAACTAAAAAACTATAAACACTTAATACTCGTCTGTGGTCATTATGAAGGCTTTGATGAACGAATTAGAGATTATGTTGATGAAGAAGTATCTATTGGTGATTACGTCTTAACAGGTGGGGAAATTCCCGCGATGGCTGTTACCGATTCAGTCGTAAGACTTCTTGATGGCGTGATAAATAAAGAATCATACTTAAGTGATTCATTTACAAATAATACTCTTGATTATCCAACATACACCAAGCCTTATGATTTTCGGGGTAAAAAAGTGCCAGACATTTTATTATCTGGGGATCACGCAAAAATAAAAGCCTGGCGGGAAACAGAAGCCATAAAAAATACCCAAAAAAGAAGATTAGATTTATTGGAGAAGTGATAACATGATTTCATATAGTATTCATAAAACCGAAGAAGAAAAGAAAATAATAAAAAAGAAAAAACTTAATATAGAAGGTTATCAGATTAATCCTAAATGGAGTAACAAAGAAGATTTAATAAAAGTAAGTAGTATAACAATTACTAGTGAAACATTAAAACAAAACTTTTTTCATAAACAGTTTGCTGTAGCCTATAAAAAACTATTTAGAAAAATACTAGCGACATTAGAAGGTGATTCATCATCTGACACCTTATTATCACTTGATGAAATAGAAAGAAATAAAAGAATATTAAAAGATAAATACCAAAAATTATTGTCTTTTAAAGAATATGAAAACATGTTAAAAAAAATTGAATTATTAGAAAGTAAATTAAAAGAAAAATTTATATTACAAAGAAATATTGAATTATATTTGGAACAAGAACAAATAGAAGAAACAAAGGGTAGGGGAAGATGAGTGCAAGCATTTGATTTTGATAATACATTATATAAAGGGGAAAGTACATTTGACTTTGCCATGTTTGTTATTAAGAAAAAGAAAAAATTAATTAGATATTTACCAGGTATATTAAAAGCTTTAACTGCTTATAAATTATGTCTTTGGCAAGAAGAAAAATTTTTAAGTGAACTAGAAAAATATACTAAAGTATTTTTAGAAAATAAAAATGAATTACAAGTCTTAACTAAAGAATTTTGGCTTACTCATGAAAAGAACTTATATTTAAATATGTTAGAAAAAATAAATTTTAATGACGTCATTATTACTGCTAGCCCTAAATTTTTAATGGATGGAATTAAGCATCGCCTAAACACTAAACATATTTTATGTACCGAAATAGATTTTGATAATGGTAAAATAACTTGGTTAAATTTTGGTAAAAATAAAGTTCTTAATTTCAAGAAAAAATATAAAAATAAAAAAATCAAAAACTTTTATACAGACTCATATAATGATAAGCCATTTATGGATTTTTCTAATAATGTTTATTTAGTTAGCCATGGTGATTATAAAAAGATAAAATAAAAACTAGCTTAAGTGCTAATTTTTTTGTGGTTCTAATTTTATTCTTTCTTGTTCTATAGCTATTTTAGATAGATATATTATAGTACTAAAATAGTAGATGGTTGAAAAAGAAATGTTAAAACTATTGAAATCTATGATTAAATTTTGTAGAATTAAAGAAGAATAGGAGAGATAAATTGTTAAATGACATATTAAAATCTCCTAAAATTAAACTAAAATGACGAATTATTTTACATAGAAAGGACATGTACT
>CAKOMI010000045.1 GCA_934096605.1 uncultured Bacilli bacterium | reverse complement strand
ACCATATAATGGTATATATCAAATAAGTGGAGATGAATACAATTCGATAGAGAAACTTGTTAGATAAATTACAATTTGTTGAAATGGAGGATTGATTATGAAAAAAACAATTTTAACTATTTTATTATGTGGGGTTATGGTATTGGGAATGACTGGTTGTGGAAAGCAAAAAAATGAATTTGATATAGGAAATAAGTCTAATATTAAAATTTCACAAAATGATGTTATAATGACTCTTAAAGAAGGAACATTAACAAATAAAAGTGCAACTCTAGTTTTAACTAATAATAGTGATAAAAATTTCCAATATGGAAATCCTTATGAAATAGAAATCAAAAAAGATGGAGAATGGCATAAAATAAATGTTGAATTAAATTTCGATATGCCTGCTTTTCCACTTTCATCAAAAGAAAGTAAAGAAATTGAACTTAATTGGGAAAATGGGTATGGTAAACTTGCAAAAGGGACTTACAGAATTATAAAAGGAATTAACTATGAATACGAAGAAGGAAAATACGAAACTTTCAATGTAGCAATTGAATTTACTATTTAATAACAAATTACAATTTATCAAGCAGATTGATTTTAATATTAAAAAAATTTTATTCATTAAAACCTTATTTTAATTAAATTTATACCAAAAAGTAAGTATCTAACAAAAAAGTGCATACTTACTTTTTCTTTTTCATTATTCTATAATTTAATTGTCAAGGAAAAGTGCTCATCTCTTTGAACAGAAAATTAGGAGGAAATAAAAATGGAAAATAAAAAGATAAATTTAGATAAAGGATATGTTTTGGTTTATGATTTTGGAGATGTAAAAGTTCATAATTACAATACAGCAGATTATATTGATGACCAAGTTATTTTACTTGAAAAAAATAAAAAGGTAGTTGTTATTGAATCACCTGCATTCTATGACAATAATAAAGAATTAGAAAAATATATTGAATCATTAGGAGTAAAACTTGATGGTGTATTACTTTCATATCATATGGGAGGAGGAACATTCTTAAAAGATTCTAAAAAATATACTACTAAAAAGGCTGATGAATATGGACATACTGGTGGAGGAAAAGTATTAGTTGACAATTTTACAAAGGCATTTGGAGAATCATTTGATAATAATATACATCATGTAACTGATTATATTAATGGAGGCACTATTACTTTAGCAGATATAAAAATGAATGTTATTCCAACAGGTGATGCTTTTGATATTGAAATACCAGAAATAAACTCTATATATACTCATATGTTAGGTAGTGAAAGTCACTCTATTATTGCTGGTGTAGATCATGCAAATGCCATGATTGATACATTAAAAGAATATATAGAAAAAAATTATAATTTGATTTTAACATCACATTATATTCCAGAAGATATTAAAGCAGTTGCTACCAAAATAGCATATATTGAAACTTTATTAAATATTGCTAGTACATGTAATAGTAAAGATGAAATGATAGAAAAAGTAAAAGAAGAATATCCAAATTATAGTGGTGTTAATTATCTTGAAATGACAGCTGGCTTCTTCTTTGGAGAATAATTATAAAGTGAAGTAAAATTCACTTTTTTAATACTTACCAAAAAGTGCGTACTTACTAGAAGTAACATGTAATGATATAATAAGTTAGGAGTTGATAATTATGGCTAAAGTTTATACAAACTGTCCTGTTGAATATACGGCATCTATTATTTCAAATAAATGGAAAGTTTTAATTTTGAGAGATTTAATTACTGGTACCAAAAGATATAATGAACTTAATAGATCTGTTGTTGGAATATCTGCAAAGGTTTTAACACAAAATTTAAAAGACTTGGAGAATGACGGTATAGTTAAAAGAAAAGTCTATCCTGTAGTTCCACCAAAAGTAGAATATTCACTAACTGAAAAAGGTATGGAACTTAAAAGCGTTCTTGATATGATGAAAGAATTTGGTATTAAGTATAAGGATCAAAAATGAGCAAAGAAAAATTGTTATTAAAGATAATAGAATATTTAATTCAAGAAAATAATTATGATATTGAAATACCTTATTCCTATGAAAGTTTAAAAAAATTGTATAAGACACTTATTAATATAAGATTGCCTAAACCAATAAATGAAGAAATTTTAAAGTTAGAAGATGAATATTTAGGTTTAGAGTTAAAAGATAAAAAAATAGTTGATGTTAATTCTTTAAAGAAAAACGAAGATAATATAATTTTGTGGCAAGGAGATATTACTACTTTAAAGTGTGATGTTATTGTTAATGCTGGTAACAAAGAGGGATTAGGTTGTTTCAATCCAAGTCATGTTTGTGTAGATAATGTAATTCATACTAATGCAGGAATGAGATTAAGACTTGAATGTAATAAAATTTTAAAAGGTAAAGAACTTTCTACTGGTGAAATAATTGTATGTGATGCTTATAACCTACCTAGTAAAAAAGTGATTACAACAGTAGGACCAGAAATTTTAAATGAAGTAACAAAACAAAACGAGTTAGATTTAGCTAATTGTTACAAAAATTCCTTAGAGTATGCTATTAAGAATAGTTATAGTTCTATTGCTTTTCCTAGTATATCAACAGGACTGTTTAGTTATCCAATAAATAAGGCGAAAATAATTGCCTATAACTCAGTTAAAGAAATACTAAGTAAGTATAAAACAAATATAAAAGTGATATTTAATGTTTTTAGTGAGAGTGATTATAATGAATACAGAAAATTATTTAAAAATTAAAGATTTAATAAAAAATTCGGATGCAATCGTTATTGGGGCTGGAGCTGGATTATCAGCATCAGCAGGAATTGATTATTCAAGAGAAAGTTTTAAAAAGAATTTTCCAGAATTAGTGATGAATTATGGTATGACAGATATGTATACATCTAGTTTTTATGATTTTAATACTGAAGAAGAAAGATGGAGTTATTGGGCAAAACACATTAACTATTCATTTATTGTGCCACCTCCATTAAGGGCATATAAAGAATTATTAGAAATAGTAAAAGATAAAAACTATTTTGTTATTACTACAAATGTCGATGGGCAATTTGAGAAATCAGGTTTTGAACATGATAAAGTATTTGAAGTTCAAGGTAGTTATGGAAAAATGCAATGTTCTAAAGGTTGTCATAATAAATTATATGATGATACTGAATTGGTTAAAAAAATGCTAAAATCTAAAGACAACTTAAGAGTTGATAGTAATCTCATACCATATTGTCCTGCATGTGGAGAAAAAATGGAGATAAATATTAGAAAAGATGCTTTCTTTGTTGAAGATGATAATTGGAATAAACTCAGTAATAATTATGAAGAGTTTATTAATGATAATATAAATAAAAAATTAATTTTAATCGAATTAGGTGTTGGATTTAATACACCTGGAATCATTAGATTTCCATTTGAAAAATTAGCGTATACACATGATAATGTTACTTTAATAAGAATAAATGATAAATATAATGATATGGCTTATGAATTAAAGAATAAAGCCATATGTATTAAAGATGATTGTGCAAATGCTATTACAAACATATTAAAGTAATAATCAAATTACAATTTATTGAGTAAATCAGAATAATTTTATCTCTTTATGTTAAAATACTAAAAAAGACAACTCTAAGTCACATAGACCTGGAATTGTCTTTTTCTTTTTGAATATCTCTATCAAAATTATTAATATTATCTTGTGTTAATTGATGCGGTGTTTTTTGATAATCATTCAAATGACAATATAAAATAAAAACTTACGAACAAATAAGATCGTAAGTTGATTTCAAATGGAGCAAATGAGGAGAATCGAACTCCCGTCTCAACCTTGGCAAGGTCGCGTTCTAGCCACTGAACCACATCTGCATTGCACTAATAATATATCAAATAACAAAATAAATTGCAAGTATAAATTTGCTATGTTATAATAAATTTGTTAAAAGAATAGAAAAGAGGTTACAAATGAAAAAGAAATATAAAATATTGTTAACCATAACAGTCATATTAATACTAATACTAGGAGGACTATTTGTTTATACTAAATTCTTTAAAAAAACAAATCCTAATACTCCTGTTAATACCATTAAAGTAACAAATACAATTGATAAATATGGCTATACATTAGAAGATAGAGACACAGAACTATTTAAAGAAAAATTTGAAGAACTAAAAACTTTACTAAATGAAGATGATTTTGATAAAAAAGAATATGTTAAATTAATAAGTGAACTATTTATTATAGATTTATATACCATTGACAATAAACTTAGTCGTTACGATATTGGGGGGCTAGAGTATGTTTACTCTAATGCCCAGGCGTCCTTAAAAACAGTCGTGGAAAGTAGTATTTACAAAACTGTTGAAAATAACTTAGATAATACAAGAACACAAAGTTTACCTGAGGTAAGTGATATATCAGTAGATGACATAAGTGAGTATGATTATACGATGCCAGATGATACTGAGGTTTCTGGTTACCGAGTAAAACTATCTTGGACATATAAAACCAATATGGGTTACGATACCAAAGGAACATTAGTCCTAATACCAGATGGTGAAAAATATGGTGTCGTCTACTTTAATTCTTGAATTAATAATTAATATTTAGTACAATAACCGAGTGGGAGGAATCTATGAAAAATAAAAAAGATATTTATAAAAGCGTATCATTTATGTGTATGTTTGTTCTTCTAATAGTTGTAGCCGGCATCACCATTAGTTACGCTTACTATACATTAAATATGCGTGGTAGTACTACAACTGACACCAACCAAGCTGCTAACTTAAACATTACCACAACCATTACAGGCGCTACGGCAATTAATACGTCTAACTTAGTTTTAATAGATGGTACAGACTTAAGTAAAGCTGAAAAGGTATCATTTAGTGTCACCAATAATACAGATTCAACCGTAGATGCCAAATACACAATAAATTTAATTGACATGTCTTTAACACAAAACCTATTTAGTAAATATTTCAAATGGGCATTAGTTATTAATGGTGATACAACCAATAAAATTGTTGGTGATTTCCAAGATGAAACAGGGGTAATACAAGAAGGAGAAACGTCAACTACTTCCCAAACTGTGGCTACCAAAAACCTAATTACTGAAGAAAATGCCTTACCGCTTGCCATCGGCGCCACCGACACAATAGATTTTTATATATGGTTACAAGATGATGATAATGTTAATCAAATTTACTTAACAAGTGGCACATTTAGTAGCAAGCTTTCTCTAAATGCTTTTCCTTCTAAAAATTAAGAAGCCTAACCAGTTTCTTTTTTTTATGTTTTATGATAAACTTATTTTAGAGGATTGATGATATGGAAATATTGAATATAAATGAACCTAACAAAGAAAATAACATTAGCATCCTAGAAAGATATGGCGAGAACCTAACTAAAAAAACGTATATAACTGACCCGGCTATTGGGCGTGATGAGGAAATAAAACAGTGTATATTAACTCTTTTGACACCAGAAAAAAGTGCTTTATTAGTAGGTAAGCCTGGTATAGGTAAAACAGCTATTGTAGAAGGGCTTTCTTATCGCATTCAAAATGATAATGTGCCAAATGCCTTAAAAGGTTTTGAAATAATAAAGGTTAATATTACTAGTCTTTTAGGCGATATTAATATGGATGGCCAAACAGAAACAAGAATTGATATGCTAGTTAAAGAACTAAATCACCGCGATAAAACCATTTTATTTATTGATGAAACGCATGTTTTAGTAAATAAAAATACCCAAAGTAATGGGGGAATAGACTTTGCTAACATGTTAAAAGCAGGGTTAGACCGTGGAACTATTAAAATGATCGGGGCAACAACAACGGAAGAATATGAAGCTTATATTTTAAGAGATCGAGCTTTTCTAAGAAGGTTTCAAAAAATAGATGTTTTAGAAGCTAGTAAAGATACTACTGTAAAGATTCTTCTTGGGACTACACCTAAGTTAGAAAAACAAATGGGTGTTAAACTTCTTTATACTGATTTTGTTAAAGAAAGAATAATGCGTTTTATTGTTGAAATGACAGATGAATATAAAAGAGTATATGAAGTTGCTAGTAGATATCCTGATATATGTTTAACTATTTTATCTAATGCTTTTACATATGCTGTTTATGATAATGAAAGTACAGTTAAAATAAAACATATTTATAAGGCAATCTGTAATGCTAGAAATATATATGAAGATGTAAAAGTAAAAGAGATTGAAAGATTTAAAGAAGAATTTAAAGATTTGATAATTGAAGAACAAGTTGACTTAAATGAAAGGGGATAAAAGAAATTATGGAAAAAGTTAAGGTGTTTCAAATTGGCTGTGGTAAAATGAGTAAATATACTATGCGTTATGTAGAAGAGAAAAATGGTGTAGTTGTTGGGGCAGCTGATATAAATGAAAATGTTATAGGTAAAAAGATAAGTGAAATTATTGGTACAGGAAATAGTAATGTAGTAGTAAGTTCTATAAAAGATTTGGATAAAAATATAAAAAAAACAAAACCGGATGTTGCTATTATTACAACTATGAGTACTTTAAAAGATATTAAAGAAGAAGTAAGAACATGTGTTAAAAATGGTGTGAATGTAATTACTACTTGTGAGGAAGCTTTCTATGCTAAAAATTCAAATCCTATTTTATGGGAAGAAATAAATGCTTTGGCTACTCTTTATAATTGCACAGTCATTGGTTGTGGGTACCAAGATATATTTTGGGGCAATATGATAACAAGTATTTGTGCATCAACTGAAAAAATAACCAAAATAAAAGGTGTAAGTTCTTATAATGTTGAGGACTATGGTATTGCACTTGCTAAGGCTCATGGGGCAGGCTTAAGTGAAGAAGAATTTAATCAAACTATTGCAAGTACTAATGATATGTCTAAAGAAGAAAGAGATGCTTTAATGAAAAAGCAAGAATTCTTTCCAAGTTATATGTGGAATGTAGTTGGTTGGTTAAGTAAAAAACTAGGCCTTAATGTAACTGATATAAAACAAGTTTGTTTACCTGTAAAAACAGAAGAAGAATTAGTAAGTGATACTCTTAATATGACTTTAAAAAAAGGAATGGTAAGAGGAATGAATGCCGTAGTGACTGCGAGTACTAAAGAAGATATTATTTTAGAAATTATGTGTATTGGTAAAGTTTATACTAAAGATGAAAGTGATATTAATGAATGGACAATCTATGGTGAGCCAACAACTAAAGTATTAAATGAGGCTCCTAAAACAGTTGAGCTTACTTGTGCTTGTGTTGTTAATAGAATTCCTAGTGTTTTAAAAGCTAAAAGTGGTTTTTTAGATACAACTGAATTAGAAGAATTAAAATATATTAAAAAAGATTTAAATGAATTATTGTCTGATTAGATTTTAAATGCTATAATCTTAGTATAGGAGGAGGAGTGAAATGAAAGAATTAAAAGGGAAAGAAAAAACAAAAAATGTGGCAATTGAACTTTGGAGGTTTATTATTGCAGTAGCTATCATAGGTTTTCATGTTGGCTTTATTATTGCAAGAACTTGTAATGGGACAAATGGTTACTTTATGAAGCCAGAAGCTAAATGGTTCTTTGGATCTAGTGAGGTTTTATTAATATTCACATTAACAGCTGGTTACTTTTTAGTAGCTCATCATGATAAAAGAAAAGATAACAAAGAGTATGCATCTAAAAGCCCAGCAAGAAATGCTTGGGAATATACTTGGACACGTGCTAAGGCTCTTTTACCTACACTTGTTCTTGGTTATATTTTAGGGGTTTTATTCTGTACTAAGTTTTATTATCCAGAATATAATCTTCAACAAACTTTGACTATGATAGTAAATAGTGCTTGGGAATTTTTAGGGTTTCATGCGGCTGGACTTCGTAGTACTGGTAATGAGTTTTTTAATTTAAATGGACCGCTTTGGTTTATTTCGGCTATCTTAATTGTTGGCTATTTCTTATATTATCTTCTTTGTAAAAACAGAGATTTATTAATGGGATTTATTGCACCATTTGGAACTATTTTCTTTGCTGGCTGGTGGAGTTTTACTGGTACTCGTGCTGCTCAGACGGCTTGGAGTACTTTTGGACTTCAAACTGCATCTACTAATGGTATGGGTGGTGCGGCAACAAGTCAAACGGCTACATTAGGATTTAATAATGGTCTTATCTTTGTTATGATTGGCTTATTAGGTGGTATTCTTATTTATAATCTCGTAAATGAACTTAAGAAACATAAATTTACGAATGTTGGTAAAATAGGCTTAACAATTTTAAATGCTTTGTGTAGTATTTTACTTGTTTGGTATACTGTTTATCAACCAACATACTTCAATTTAGAAAGATGGACGGTAGCACTTTTAATCTTTGTTGTTATTACTTTATCATTACTTAATAAAGATTATCTTACAAAGATACTTAACAATAATTATACCAATAAAGTATTGGCTTATCTTGGTTCTATATCGCTTGAAATTTATATGCTTCATTATCCAATAGCTATTTTTGTACTTCGTATGCTTGGTAAAAATAGTGCTACAAATCCATACACTTTCTGGCAAGTATTTGTACCAACAACGATTCTAACTTTTGTACTAAGTGTAATCTTAAGTATTATAAGAAATGCTATTAAAATGTTTAAAACGAAATAGAACATAGAAATATGTTCTTTTTTCATAGAAGGAG
>CAKOMI010000044.1 GCA_934096605.1 uncultured Bacilli bacterium | reverse complement strand
GACATAGCAATAATACTACCATCTAATGGATTACCTAAAAACATATAAGCATCATGAAAAAATTTGGCACTTTTATAAGCACTTGCTAAGTTTAATTCTTCTTTTAAAATACTTTCCATAGCTTTATTTATAGATATATCAATATTTAAAACTAAATCAGTACCAGGTTCTTCTTCACTTATTTTTGTTAAAGTATTATCGGAATTAATAACGTATTTAGCTTTTTTTCCTTTTAATATTTCTTCGTATTCTTTTTCAAGACCACTTATTCCTACTGTATCATCTAAGGAATACCCAAGACGCAAAAACTCGTCTTTTTCTTCTTTAGGAATACTACCAATAGACCCAAAAATACTTTTTAATGTATCTTCATAGGGATAGACTCTTTTTGAAGTTGTACTGATACTTAAAGAATCATTATTTAAACTCATAATACGGGCTAACTCTTCATCGCTTAAGTTATTTAGTAAAACTTTATCTTGAAAACTATAGCCATCATTCATCTTAGTAAATAGATAAATTATTTTTTCTTCATCTATAGAATACGTAATCATATCCTTTGTAATTCGGGCTTTTTTTAAAGATGCTATATCATCATTATTTAGCTTTCTTTCTTCCCATTCTTGCCATTCCAAAGGCGTTATTAAATCATAGCCATTATTATGCGTTACTAAATAATAGTTCTTTCGTTCATTATCAGTAATATTATAATCTGTAACATATTCTTTTAGGGTACTTGCAAGACTTAGTTCACTTGCAAAACTCGTATTTACTGGTTTATGATATACTAAATTTAAAACAGCTTCATTATCAACTAAGACTACTCCATTACGATCTAGTATACGACCACGTCTTGCACTAGTACCATATGTAATACGATTTAATTTTTCATCTAATAAAACTGTATAGTAACTATGTCCTTCATTATTAATATGATATAACACACTAAAAAAAGTTAGAAAAAGACAAAGTAAAAAAAGACGCATTTTCATATAATCACCTTTTATTAGTATTATTAAAAACTTTATTTTCATACAATGTTATAGGTGATAAAATGTATAATTTAATAAAAAGATATATAAGTAATTTAACTAAAGAACAACTTAATGATTTTGCTATTAGTAAAAATGTTAATTTATCAGAAGAAGAACTTGATTTTACTTATCAGTTTGTTAAAAAAAATTGGGAACCTATTATTAGGAACCCAAAGTTATTAAATGTAGAAAGATATAGAAGTCGTTATAGTGAAGAAAACTTTGTTAAAATTGTTAATTTAATACAAATGTATTATCAAAAGTATGGTCATTTATTATAGTAGTCTCTAATATCTTGTAAGAGATTAGGGTTTTGTTCTTTATTTTTTAAAGAAGCAATTTCATAAGCATAAGGAGGATATTTTCTTTCTTTAGAGTCATCGGTATCCCCAATATAAGGTGTTTCTAATATTTTAGGAACATTTTTTAATTTTTCATTATAACAGATATTTAAAAGAGTATTAAAACCAATAGTTCCAAGTCCTAAATTTTCATGACGATCTTTATGTGAGCCAATTATATTTTTACTATCATTTAAATGAACACAGAAAATATTATCTATACCCACAATACTATCAAATGTCTCTAAGAAGGCATCAAAATCACTTAAGTCATAACCAGCATCGTTTAAGTGACACGTATCAATACACACACCAACTGGTTTAATAGTATTTTTTATTAAATAGCCTATTTCTTCTAATGAACCTATTTCAGTTCCTTTTAAAGCCATTGTTTCTAAAAGAATTTTACATTTAAAATCACTTTCTAACACTTTATTTAAAGCATTAAGAATATTTTCTAGACCAACGCTTCTTTCTAATGAAACATGAGATCCTGGATGCAATACTAAATATCTAACTCCTAGTTCATCACATCTTTTTAATTCATTCTTTAGAAATTCAATACTAAATTGCCATTTTCTTTCATCTAAGTTATTAGCAAGATTAATAATATAAGGGGCATGACAAATAACATTTTTTAAATCAATACCATGTTCAAGCATTAATGCCTGAGCTTCTTTTGTTTTTAAGGGGTCAATATCTTTTCTAACTGTATTTTGGGGAGCCCCAGTATAAAACATAAACGTATTAGCCCCATAACTTATGGCCTCTTTTGTACTACCAAGTAAGCCATCTCCTTTAAAACTAACATGTGAACCTATTATCACTTTACATCACCGATAAAAGTATAACAAATAATTACTTATTAAACTAGTTATTTTACATAACTCTTTTTAAAACATATGTATAATCTTGTTCATATTTTCTTTCAGTTAAGTTTTTTTCAATTATAAATTCTATTTCTCCTGATAAAACATTAACTTGTAAGGCTTTGATAAGACATGTGTCTCCTACTTTTAGAATAAGGTGCTCACCACTTTTTAAAGTACCATTTTTTAAGTCTTTCGTAAGACTATCTAAACCTAGTAATGAGACATACCCTTTAATACCTTCTTTTGTTCTTATAGTTACATTAGATTCTGTAATATCTTCAACATAGCCTGTATAAAACCTATCTAGATGACTTGCCATATAATTTATAATGACATATTCATCAGCTTCTTTTTCAGCCATATCAGCTTCTCTTTCCATAAATGATGCGTGGTAACACAACTCTTCCATCTTATCTTCTTTAATTACATTTTCTGGATAAGTATTATCTAGAATACTATGAATTTGATAATGTAAAAGTAAGTCTGGTAGTCTTCTTATTGGACTAGTAAAATGGGAATAATATCTTTCTTTTAAAGCATAATGACCAATATTATAAGATGAATACTTGGCTCTTTTCATTGTTCTTAAAATTAAATTAGAAAGATAATTGTATTCAGGTTTATCTTGATATTTAGCTAAAATATTTTTTAAAGTTTCATAATTATTATTTACAAGGCAATCTTCTATTTCAAAAGATAATAGTTTTAGTTTTTGATAGAGAGTCTCTAGGGAGTCAATGGTGGGTTTTTCATGTACCCGGTACGGAGTTGGCAGTGATAAGAATGTGGAATACATACTTACTAAATGATTGGCTAAAATCATGAATCGTTCAATTATATTAGTAGCCATGGTAGATGGTTCTTTCTTAAAATCTATTATTTCTTTGTCATCATTAAAGGTATATGCAATATCTCCAGAAGCAAAGGATATAAGATCTCTTTTTTGTTTAAGTTTTAAGGCTAGTTTATTCATTTTTAAAAGTGTTTTCCTAAATTCATCATACCCAGTAACAGACTCCCCGTTTAAGACTTTTAAAACAGCCTCATAATTCATCTTTTTCTTAGAATTAATAACCGACTTTACAACGTCATAGGATAAGACTTTACCACCAGGCGTGATTTTAATTATACAACTAAGTGTAAGCCTATCAACACCTTCGTTTAATGAACAAATACCATTTGATATTGCAGGTGGAAGCATTGGTATAACCGTATCAACCATATATAATGAGGTCCCTCTTTTTAGAGCTTCCTTGTAAAGATGTGAATTTCTTTTAATATAATAAGCCACATCCGCAATGGAAACAATTAATTCATAGTTACCATCTTCAAGTGTAGTTAACCCAACGGCATCATCCATGTCTTTGGTATGCACGCCATCAATAGTAAAAATATTTTTATTTCTTAAATCAACTCGGTCAAGCAAATCACTTTCAGTAACATTTTCCGGAATATTTTTTAATTCTTTTAAAGCATCACTTTTATATTCTTCATAAAAACCATGTTTGGCCGCAATGACTTTTAAAGCAAGTGAAGTATCCCGTCTATTACCAACCTTTGATAAGAAATCAGCTTCATATATATCATCACTTTTAATTGTACTTAAATTTACGGTTATAATATCACCAATAACTAATTTCTTCATACTTTTAGAAGAAATACGCATATATAAGTTATCGGCCCCTAAAACACGTAACGGTTTTAACTCTTTTATACCATCTTTTTCTATAACCTCACAAAAAACAACTGACTGTTCTCTTTTTAATACCGATACTACTCTTCTTTCTTTTAAATTCAAAATAACTTTATCTCCTATTAAAGACCCATTTAAATCATCTTCCATGATAGGAATAACTTTCCCACTATCTAAAACAAAGCAAGCTTTAAAAGGCGTTTTTTTATTTTTTTTCATTTCTTCTACTCTAACAACAATGTAATTTTTTGGCATACTAGTATAAGTACAACCATCAAAGTAAATATCCCCATTAACACACATTTCCTCCAATGTATTTCTTAAAGCTTCTTTTTCTTCTTTCGTATAGCATTTAAAGTATCTTTTTAGTTTTTTAAAACGCATAGGATACTTTTTGATTAACTGTTTAATTTCTTTTTCCATATACACAACTCCTCTAAACGCAAAAAAACTTTCTCATAAAAAGAAAGTCTCAAAAAATTGGTAATACATAAGTAATTTTTTTATAAAGTACAGATAAAAACAATTTTAACATATTACCAACTCCTAATGAAATATTAGCATAATTTTTAATAAAATAAAAGCTAAAATTTAATCAAAAACAAGTTCATTATTTTGATTGATTGTAAAATGTTTACCATTATAATAACCAACATTTCCAGCACAATTATATCCTTTAGAATGTAAGTAATAAATAAAGTCTACTGGACTATTATTATGCCAATCAATATTTAGGATTTCTTTACCACCACAGGCCGCTGTATTAAGGGTTATTTTAACACTGTAGGCTATATCTGATTCACCATAAGAATTTTTTAAAACCTCACCACCATAGCCGCCTGACCATTTGTCTAGAAGATTATAGGCTTCACTTTCTGTATTAAAGTCCCATGTAAGTCCTTGTTCTTTCAATTTACTTTTTAAAATAGCGTTATCTTTCTCTTTTTGTGATAGTTCATTTTCTTTCTTAGTACTACTAGTATTATTATCAGAGCTACTTGCGCTACTAATTGGAGTATTAGTTAGTTCCTTATTTTTTTGCCATTTAGCCTTTAAAGTGATATTGTTAGTAACAATACTTGTAAAATCATATGTCTTACCATCTAATTGCCATTCCACAAATGTGTAACCATCTCTTATAGGATCTATAGGCTTAGCAATTGTCTTATTTTCTAGAATCGTTTGTGATTCAACTGATGAACCACCATCACTATCAAAAGTAATAGTATAAGTTTGTTCATAGCTTTTAATTAATTCTTCTTCATTAATATCATCTAGATAATTTATCTTAAATTCTGTTTTTTCATCACTAGCTAAACTAGAAAAAAACTTACTATTATCCCAGTCAGTAGTGACAACTATATTACTAGTATCAATATTATTTTCTGAAGCTTTAAAAATTAATAAAGAAATAATATCTTCTAAACTTTTATCTTGATAATCTATGTCTTCATATAACTTTTTAGCGTCTTCATTTAACAAAGAAAAGTCAGTTACTTTAGAAGTAAAGTCTTCACAAGTAGTTAAGTCATCACAATTATATAGAACACTAAAAGCTATTTTAACAAATGGATTTATTTTAATATAAGCAACATAATTTTTTTCTAAAGTATTCTTACTTTGTTCTTCTTTTTTCATAGTAAAACTTAAAATACAAATTAAAACACCTATTAATACTACCCCTAATAAGATAAGTACTTTTTTACTTTTAAAAAAATTCTTCATAATTACTCCATTTCTATACTATATCTCAAAAAGCTTTCTCAATCAAGAAAGCTTATTTACCACAGTTACTAATTTTAGTATCATTCTCATCAATAGTAGTTGTTGCAGGTATCTCATCAGAATTATTTTGAATACCTTCACCTTTATCTTTAATAGTGAAATAATTACCACTTAGCCATCCTTTTAAAACTAATGAACCATCAGATTGTAATGTAACTAATACACTACCCTTATAATTATTTTTGTTATCAAAATTTTGATTAAATTTACTATCACCTATTTTGTAACAAATAGAATTATTTGTTTGACTTAATGTGCCATCCATCATATCCATAGAAGCAGTTGTTTGAGCACTTTGCAAAAGAGCTAAAAACTCTGTTCTAAATGAACCACGTCTCGCATTATCCAAAATATTAAAGACATTGGTACTTGCTACCAACATTAATATTGCTAGTATTACGATTACTGCTAGTAATTCAATTAAAGTAAAACCTTTTTTATTCATAATTTATTCCCTACCTTCTAAAAACATTATACAAAATTTAAATAGTTATAGTCAATGTTAATTTTCCTCTTTTGTAACATTTACAAATCTTACACTAACCATTTTTTCTGGTTTTATTGGCTTATCGTTACTATCCGTAGAAACTTTCGATATCCTTTCTACTGCATCCAACCCTGCAATAACACGACCAAATGCTGCATATTCACCATCTAAATACGATACATTATCACTTACACAAATGAAAAATTGACTACTTGCTGAATCATAATCACTAGAACGCGCCATTGAAACAACGCCTGTCTTATGTTTTAATTTGTTTTCTACCCCATTACTAGCAAATTCACCTTTTATCTTTTTCTCACTACCACCAGTACCATTACCAAGCGGGTCACCTGTTTGAATCATAAAGTTTTCAATAACACGATGAAATGTTAAATTATCATAAAATTTTTCTTTTACTAAATCTTTAAAATTCTGAACTGTAATAGGAGCTGTATCTGGTAGTAACTCAATTAAAACAACCTCATTTTTACTAGTTAATATTTTTACATAATTAGTTTCTTCTTCTGTTTCTGAATAACTATATCCTTCCAACACGCCATTACTATAATCTTCTTTTTCACACCCAGTTGTTAAAACAAGTAATATAGCCAAAACTAACAAACATAGGCATATTCTTTTTGATGCTTTTTTCTTATCCATATTCTTAACCTACCTTTCTTAAACATTCTAACATATTTACCCATCAAAATAAAAGTCCTAAACAATCTTTCTTTTTAGTTTACGTTCCATATACTTACCCTTATAAAAATATTTATTTAACTTTTCTTGATCTTTAAGGTATTTCTTTTCTTTGGCATTTAGTATTTTTTCAATCTTATTAATCTCTTTAACAAATTCTTCATCATACATTAAATGAGGATATTTAAGGCTAATCTCTTCTTTTAATTTATAAAATGAGTTTTGATTTATTTTTAAATAATCACCATAGTTGTTTAATGCATCAAGCCCGGTTTTAATAGCCGTTAAATCTGGAGGATACATATCTTCTTTAGGCCCACCTAAAAGGGATTTTATAAAATGGAAACTATTATGTAAAAACACACCTCCTGTAAACCACCGAAAATACTTATTTTTAATAAATGGAAATGTGAGTATTAAAGGCATGGTTAACTTATTTAAAATGTTATTTATTTCTTGTCTTATTAAATACTCTTTATAGTTATCTAAGTATGAGTTTATCTTAGGTATTGTTTCATCTAACTCTAATGATTTCAATTTTTCTTCGTTACTCTTTTGCATACTATGTAATTCTTTTAAAACGTCCTCTTTTTCTTTAATAGTAATTTCATACTCAGTATCAATTCTAATAGCCTCTAATTCTTCATCTTTTAACAACTCTATTTCTTTCTTAGTATGTTTTAACTCTTTTACTTCCTTCTCTTTTTTAATAATTTTTTCTTTTGGTAATGATTTATTCTTTATTTCATTAGTTAAAATTTCAATCTTTTTTTCAGTATATGCACCTATCTTATCATAATCTTCATTAAATAAAACATCATCATTATAAATAGCTGTTATTGGTTTTAATTCTTCTGGGACTTCTATTTGAAATTCCTCTTCTACTGTTTCTTTAGTGTCTTCAGTAACACTTACTAACTCTTTATTATCTTCTACAGTAAGCATCGTATCTGCTAAAAGATGTTTAGGTGTACGAGGTATTTCTTCTTCATTCTTTAGTTTTGGTTCATCAGTAAAAATAAGTTCTTCATTATTATATATCGTTTCATTTGACTTAGTTATTGTGTTAATTTCTTCTTGTCTTAAAGGTTCTTTATTATTTTCTATTTCTTTTTTATTTTCTTTTAAAGGTTCTTTTATAATATGTTCTTCTAACTCTTCTTTAGGTATCTTTTTAATAAATTCTTTTATTTCTTTTTTAACACTTTCTTTATCATTTATAAAACCTTCTTTACTCTTTTTATCTATTTCTTTATTTACTTTAGAAATCAGTTCTTCATGATTTTTAGGAATAGTTATTTTTTCTTCTTTTAAAACAACGTCTAATATTTCTTTTATTTCCTTTTTAGATATCGTAAATAATTTAGTATTGTTAGTACTTGGTGGTATTGCCATGGTGTGCTTTGGTAAATATTCTTTTTCTATTTCTTTCTTTTGCGCAAGTTTTTCTTCTCTTACTACTTTTGTCCCATCATCACTTGTAAACAAAGACAAAAACCATTTAATAATAGCTAGAATCACACCTAATATAAATTTTAAAATCTCTATTAAAAAATTTTTCATCTAATCACCAAAACTTTCAGGTAATATTTTACCACAAGTTACCAATTGCAGTCTTTATTTTTCTTTGTTATAATTTTATCAAACAAATGTTTTGGAGGCTATTATGAGAATAGAAAGAAATATCTTATGTATTGATTTAAAAAGTTTTTTTGCTTCAGTTGAATGTGTTGATTTAGGCCTTGATGCTTTTACAACACCTCTTGTGGTAGCTAATAAAAGTCAAGGCCAAGGAGCTATTACGCTTGCTGTTAGTCCTTATTTAAAAAATTTAGGCATTAAAGGAAGAACGAGACTTTATAATATTCCTAAAAATATTCATTATAAAATAGTTAACCCCCGTATGAAAAGATATATTGAAATGTCTAAAAAAGTAGTTGAAATATATTTAGATTTTGTGGCTAGTGAAGATTTGCATATTTATTCTATTGATGAGTGTTTTTTAGATGTTACTAATTATTTATCATATTATAAAATGAGTGATGAAAAGTTAGGTGAAACTATTTTAAA
>CAKOMI010000043.1 GCA_934096605.1 uncultured Bacilli bacterium | reverse complement strand
GAATTTCAATATGGGAGTTTCAATTCGTAATTCATGCGTTAAAGAAAAAAGTGCTAGTAATCCTAGAATTTGGGTGGTACCGCGGATTTGTCCGTCCCATATTTTAGGATTTTTTTAATTTTAGGAGGTTTTATGCGAAAAATTTATACACGATACATATTTGATATTGATTATACTCTTTTATGTCCTAATTGGACACCTGGTAACGAATACCTAAAACAAAATCTAAATCTAGATAAAGAATCATTAAAGAAAATATATTCCTATATAACAGAATATGAAGAAAAAGTTCCCTTTTTAACACCTGATGGTTTAGTTAACTATTTTAATCAAAAGGGTATACCCATGACTAAAGATATACTAGATAGTTGGCTTATTAAAAATCAAAACATGACAATGGTTTATGAAGGAGTAAGAGAACTATTAGTTGCATTAAAAGGTCATAACAAACAAATATCAGTTGTTAGTGATTGGTTTAAAGAGTGCCAGTATAAAAGACTAGAAAAAGCTGGACTTCTAAGTTATATTGACACATTTGTCTTTGGTGATACGGCTTTAAAACCAAACAAAGAAGCTTATGAAAAAGCCCTAGCATATACCCCTAAAGAACAATGTTTATTTATTGGTGGTAATTACCAAAAAGATATTGAAGGCCCAAAGGCATTTGGATTAGACGCAGTTCAAGTAACTGATGAAAATAGACATTACATGTATAGAAAGTTGAGGAAAGAAATATGAATGAATTAAAAAAAGAAATAACTTCTTCACTTAATGAGGCATCATCTATAAGTGATCTAGAAGAACTAAAAATAAAATATATGGGCAAAAAAGGCTCAATAAGTGAACTATCTAGTAAAATAAAAGACGTTCCTGTAGAAGAAAGAAAAAACTATGGTAAAGAAGTAAATGAGGTTAAAGAGTTATTTAATAATCTCTATAATACTAAAAAATCCTTCTTTGAAGAACAACTGTTAAATGAAAAATTAAATAATGAGGCTATAGACGTTACTATGCCAGCCACAACTATTATAGAAGGTTCACCTAATATCCTAGAGAAATTAATCGAAGAGGTTGAGAGTCTTTTCATTAGTATGGGTTATGATATTGTTGATGGCCCTGAAATAGAAGAAGATAAATATAATTTTGAATTATTAAATATTCCCAAAGGTCATCCAGCGAGAGATGCTCAAGATACATTTTACTTAGAAGGGGAAGAAATTCTTTTACGTAGTCAAACATCTCCCGTGCAAATAAGAACAATGGAAAAATATCATGGTGAAAAACCCGTACGTATGATTTGTCCAGGTAAAACCTACCGTCGTGATGACGACGATGCAACCCACTCTCATCAGTTTACCCAAATAGAAGGCTTATTAGTTGATAAAAATATTCATTTAACTGATTTAAAAGGAACATTTGCTGTCGTTGCAAGACACCTATTTGGTAGCAGTACTAAAGTAAGAGTAAGACCAAGTTACTATCAATTTACTGAGCCATCTGTTGAACTTGACATGAGTTGCTTTAACTGTGGTGGTAAAGGTTGTAACATTTGTAAAAATACCGGTTGGATTACTGTTGCCGGTGGGGGTATGGTTCATCCAAATGTCTTGAAAAATGGTGGCTATGATCCCAAAGAATGGAGTGGTTTTGCCTTTGGCTTTGGGGCTGATAGGCTTGCTATGTTAAAATACGGCATCACGGACATAAGAGCTTTTTACTTAACCGACTTAAGATGCAGTAGTGAATTTGATAGAAAGGATAAAGACAATGATTAGTTTAGAATGGGTAAGTGATTATATTGATATATCAGGCCTTGATTATCACGAACTTGCTAAGAAAATAACTGAAGCTGGTATTAATATTGAAAAAGTAATCACTAATAAAATTGATAATTTAGTAATAGGTGAAGTCACAAAATGTGAAAGTATTCCAAATACGCATTTACATGTTTGCCTTGTTGATATTAAAACTGAAAAATTACAAATTGTCTGTGGTGCTCCAAATGTAAAAGAACAAATGAAAGTAATTGTAGCCAAAGAAGGGGCTATCTTACCAGGTGGTATAGAGATTAAAAAAAGTGTTATTCATAATACAGAATCTAATGGTATGCTATGTGCCTTATTTGAATTAGGCTTAGAAGAAAAAAATGAAAGTACTATAGCCCAAGGAATATATGAGGTTCCAAATACAGCCCAAGTCGGGGCTCCTGCTATAAAATCCCTAAACCTATTAAGTACCGTTTATGAATTAGATATCCATAAGCATCGTAATAACGATTGTTACTATCACATTGGTTTTGCTTATGAAATTGCATCTATCCTAAATAAAAAAGTAACTTTACCAAGTGTAACTTATAAAGAAGTAGAAGATGATGTAAATAATCATATCAAATTAAATGTAAAAACTACTAAATGCCCTTATTATTTAGGTAAAATAGCTACTAATGTTAAAGTTAAAGAATCACCTGATTTTATCAAAAAAAGATTACATGCAGTTGGTATGCGTTCTATTAACAATGTCGTAGATATTTCTAACTATGTTATGCTTGAATTTGGACAGCCTCTTCATTTCTTTGATAAAGATTTACTAGGAGATAACGTCATCGTAAGAGACGCTACTGAACATGAAGAACTAACTACACTTGATAACACCAAAAGAGTCTTAAATAACAGTGATATAGTAATTGCAAATAATAATGGTCCTGTCTGCATCGCTGGTGTTATGGGTGGGCTTAATACTGAGGTTACTACTAATACTAAAAATATCTTTATTGAAAGTGCTATATTTGATTCTGTAAGTATTAGAAATACAGCCCAAAAACTAAATCTAAAAAGTGAAGCCTCTATAAGATATGGTAAAGGTCTTTCTTACGAATATACTAGTCTTGCTATCCAAAGAGCGTGTCATCTATTAGAAAAATATGCCGATGCCACAATTATAAGTGGAACCATAGTCCATGATAAGATAGATAAAACACCTAAAATAGTTAAATTTAAACCAGACGAAATAAATAACTTACTAGGTATAAATATTAGTACCAAAGATATGGAATATGAACTAAATAGATTAGCCTTTCCATACACTTTAGATAAAGATGAATTTACAGTTACTATTCCTAAAAGAAGACTAGATATTGACCCATATGTTAATGACTTAGCCGAAGAAATAGGCCGTCTTTATGGTTATCAAAATCTTACTGAAACTATGCCTGTTGTAAGTATTAGACAAGGTAAATACCAAAAAGACATTCTCTATAAAAGATTAATTAGTAAAAGACTAAGAAGTCTAGGATTAAACGAAACAAAAACTTATACACTAACTTCACCAGTCATGGCTAGTTTATTTAACTATGATAATAAAAAACAAAAGGTTTTACCAAATCCTATGAGCACTGATAAGTCTGTAATAAGAACGAGTATTCTTCCATCTCTATTAAATATCTATGAATACAATAAAGCTCGTAAAGTAGAAAACATCTTCCTTTACGAAATAAGTAAAACCTATGATGAAAATTACAAAGAAGAATATAAAGTTGCCGGTTTATTAAAAGGAACATTCCTAAATAATCCATGGCAAGGTAGTAAAAATGTTAACTTTTACTATGTTAAAGGTATTGTTGAAAACTTACTTAACTATCTAGGCTTTAGTAATCGTTACCAAATAGTAGCTAGTACGGCTCCTAATTTCCATCCTGGTATAACGGCAAGCATCTTACTTGATAATGAGGTAATTGGTGTTATAGGAAGAATTCATCCAAGTACCAATAAAGATGAAATTTATTTATTTGAATTATCAATGAATAAACTAATGCAAGACATAGAAAAAATAACTTATACTGAACCACCTAAATATCCAAGTATAACAAAAGATATGGCTTTCATCGTTTCCAAAAATATCACGAGTGACGAGGTTAAAAGTGTCATAATATCATCTGGTGGCGAGAACTTAAAAGATTGCACGTTATTTGATATCTATGTTGGTGATAATGTTTCCATAAACGAAAAATCTCTAGCTTTTAAATTAACTTTTGTAAATCCAAGTAAAACCCTTACCGATGAAGAAGTAATGAATAGTTTTAATAATATAATTATTACTGTTGAAAGTAAGTTAAATGCAAAACTTAGAGATAAATAAAAAAATAAGAAATAAGGTTTAATTATATACTTATTTCTTTTTTAATATAATGCATTAGTACACTAACAATATATTCTTGTTCTTCATGGGATAATTCTTTGTTCTGTTTTATATGATGCCATTTATATAAGCATTCTCTACAACAACAAGCACAAGCATGTTGAGCCACAAAAACAGGGTGTCCCTTAAAAGGTGTTTGCTTCCCATCATTTTTTATATCTTTTGGTGCTAGCCTTTTAGCTACAAAATACTTTGCGTGTTGTTCTATTGTATCCAAGCCTTTACTTAAAACATAAGCCTTATCTTTATCACTTAGATGAAAACTACTTCTAAATTTAGAGC
Organism: uncultured Bacilli bacterium; assembly: GCA_934096605.1. Lineage (GTDB taxonomy): Bacteria > Bacillota_I > Bacilli_A > RF39 > UBA660 > Ventrenecus. Next base: position 4,654 of record CAKOMI010000043.1, on the reverse strand, counting down.
GTTCAAGCCTTGCAAATACCTCATCCATCTCTAACGCCTCCTTGCTTTTACCACATTATTACTAGGCAAAAACTTTTTATTAACAAAACTATTTTTTAATAAACTAATTGCGTCTTCCGCGCTTATTGTAATTACTTTTGAATCAATTAATGCTTTCTTAACTTTTACTATATTTTTATCCCTCAAAGACAATTCGATTACAAAGACGTCTTCTATTTCACCTGCACTCATTCCAAATTGAAAAGTCATTTTATCTAATTTGTTTAGAGAACTGCCTCTTATACTAGTGAATATAGTTGCAAATAAATCACCAAACAAAAACCTTTTTTTAAGAAAATGATATATTAATAAAAAATCATAATTATTTTGAATAAAGTCATGTAAATCTGTATTTTGTAAAGCATGAATCTGGCTAATAAAATTATCGCTAGTAGAGTCTATTTCTAGTAACACATTTCCCTTGCCAAGACCATTTAACTTATTCTTAAAAATACTATACATATCAAAAAAATATTCATAAATATCATACAAAGATACAATATCTTCCTTACTAATATCTTGCTTTATAATCGCATTATTTTCGCCTCTAGTTAATCTAAGTGTTGTTCTATTATTAAACTCTTTCACAAAACCATTTATATCCATAACTACCTCATTTAATATAATTTATTAGTATTATACTATTATTTCTAATTTATATAAAGAATTTATGTTTTAAATAAAAAAAACACTTATAATGCTCATTAATTTTAGTCATAAATAATATATAACTATTTTATCTCTTTCTTGTTAACTTACTAATAATAAAAGTTTCTTTAGGTTCATGTTCCATTTTTATTATAGTATACGTTTTATTATTTGGCTCATTAAAACCATTTTCTTTAACAATGGTCCCCAACTTATCATTACTATTTATAACTTTTTTTTGTATTTCTGCATTCTTTTTTAATAATAATAAATATTCTTTATCATTTTATGAGTAGTACTAAAAAAAAGAACAGTAACCAAATTAGATTGTAAAAAAAACCAATCATATGTTATAATATTTTTCATTAGAAAAGAGGTTTTATATGAAAATAATTACTAATAATGCTATATTTATTCAGAAAAATGATATTATGATGTATCTACATAAAAGGGATTTGTCTGGCCCTTCATCTATCTTGATGAAAATTTTTGAAGAAGGTGTAGTCATTATTGACGATACTAATAAATATGATTTTGTTAGATTTGATACTCCTGAAGAAATAGAGTTTTTTAAAAGCCTTGACTGGATAATTGATTACAACCAAGTTAAAGACTTAACTGAAGAAGAAATATATGCTTTAGGGAGAAGAATTATAGGAACTAAAAAAGCTCTTGCTACAAAGTTCAATAACATGTCAAAAGAACAAAAAGAAGAAAATCAGGGTATAGTAGCTCAATGCGAATTACTTGATTTTAAGTTATATTCTTTACGAGATATTTTATGGCTTAAACAAGGACACTTAAAAATGAATTTACCTGAAGGGGTTCCATTACCAACTAACTTAGAGCAAGAAAAGGGTATAAAAAAACTAATTAGGACATTATTTAATAAAAATGAAAAATAATGTGAGTCTTTAAATTAAAAGATGAGATATATTAAATATCAGAAATAATTGTGCTATAATATCTTTCATTAGAAAAGAGGTTTTGTATGAATTGTTATGTAAAAAGTGGTATAGATATATTAAAAGATACTACTAAAGAATTAGAAAATTTAAATGAATTAGGCATATACTTAGCTAAACAAACTGATACTAATGCTATAAAATCATTAAAGCTTTTAATTTTAGCCACTAAAACTAATTTATTAAATAAAGAATTTGATATCAATAGTGTTAAATCATATACCCAAACATTCATGGGTGATACTTATAAGAAAAATGAATCAGTAATTGGTAATTTATCTGTAAATCCCCAAAATATAGCTCTAGAATTAATGGATTACATATTACAAAATTTTCAAGTAGACTTAACTTTAGAGCCTCATGCTAATGGTTATACAATATTTGACTATTGGGTTCGTTCTTTTGCTAGAATCGAATATGACCAAGATAGATTTTATAAAAGATATGACATAATTGACAAAAAAATATCAATGGTTTCATATCTCCTTCGAAACAGATTATTAAGTGCCTCCCAAATTGAATATTTATTAGATTCCCTTAACATATGTATTCAAAAAAAATACTCTTATACCCAAGAACAATTATCAAAAATGGAAAATATGGTAAATTATGTTCAACTTACAAAAGAATTAGATATTTTAAAAGAATTTTCATTAACTGAAAGAACATTAGAGCCATTTAACAGAAGAAAATATTTTGCTGACTTAATAGATTATCAAATGTTAAATGATCAATGTGTATATATGTTAGATACGATTCCCGTGCTAGTTAGAGAAAAAATAATCAAATAATAAAAATTGGGTGGGGTTAACCTTAAAATATAATATCAAATCTTAATTCATACAAGGTGCATTTGAGTAATCACAATCAAATGTATCCTTTTTATTTTGTCCAAGTTTTCTTAGTATGTTTATAGTAATGTTACAAGTTTTATTCGAAGAGTTCAAGTTTAGTATCAATTGATTTGGGTTATAAGAGAAGAAATACGATAACTTTTAAGCAAAATTTGGTAGTTTGTAATAACATATAACTATTAATTTTAAGGATTTAAAAAAAGTTAGTATCTATATCTAACTAACTCCTATAATTGCCTAGTTCTCTTCTTTATTTTGCCTTTTTCTTCATTATAACAATTTATAACAGCGTCTAATGTATCCCAAAAAGACCGGTTCTTTTAAGCATACTAGTCCTTATCTTTCTTTAAAATCATTTGTTTAGAATTATCTGAAATATCATCTTTCATAAATTCTTATATCTGTTTTTTTCTTTCGTTATGTTTCATTTCTAAAAAAGCCTTAAGATCTTCTATCTCATCACTAGATAATCGTATAGAAGGAAAAACAGTCCCATATTTATCTATAGCCTCTTTGTGATTTTGATAATACTCATATTCTCACATTTCTAACCATTTTTTTCTAAATTCAGAATCAACAGGTGGTAAAGTTTTATCATCATTTTTATTTGTAGAATCGGCTAAAATACTAAATGATACATAGCAAAATATTGGGTCATACATATTTCTAAAAGCTTTACGCATAAATAAATCTTGTCATTTAGGTGCATTTTTTTCTAAACAAGAAAAAAATCAATCCCGATGTGGAATTGATTATCTATTTATTCTCGAACCCATCTAATTACATTATATAGTATTTTTTCCAACAAAAACATCATATATTTCTTTATATCGATATCCTAGTTTTGCATATGTTGAATCAGGAACAAGTATACCTAATTCTATTAATTGGTCTATTAAAGTAGACACAGTATTTCTTGATACACCAGATTCTTCTTCTATTTCTTTTTTTGTAAAAACTATTTGGTGCATCATAGCAGGCATTATTCTATACACAGCATTACTATTTAATGTTTTTATTTTATTCATATCTCTATTATAAATACTTTTTATCATATTTATTTTAGAAATATAATTATTACATTGCTCAATAATACATTGTAAGAAAAATTTAATAAAGCCTAACATATTACCTTTTCTGCTTTCATTTAAAAATTTATGATAACTAGGTTTATATAATTCAATTACTTCTGATAAAAACAAAATTGGTCTATCATCAGTTAATTTAGCAAGTTGTATAGGAATAAGTGCTCTACCTAATCTACCATTTCCGTCACGATAAGCATGAATAGTTTCAAATTGAGAATGTGAAATAGCTAAATTAACAAAAAGTGGATCGATAAATTCATCATTCATATATTTAAATAAATTATCCAATAATAACGGAACATCTTCAGGAAGAGGAGGAATAAAAATTGCCTCTTCAATACCACATCCTTTAGGTCCTATCCAATTTTGAATTGTTCTAATTTTTCCAGGCTCTTTTTCATTACCCCTAACACTATCTAATAGTATTCTATGAATGTGATTTACAAAATGAATATCTATTTTATTACTATTTTTTAAATATTCATTTGAATAGTCAATTACTTTTTTTAAATTTTGAATTTCTAAATTATCATCACTATTAGGCATATACTTTAAATAATACATTTCATCTTGTGATATTTGAGTTCCTTCTATTTGCGTTGATTTTAAACTTTCACTTAAAATAATAGAATCAAGAAAAAAACGTGAATCAAAATCAATATTTTTCAAGTAAGATTTATATTCTCCATATTTTTCATTAGCTTCTGAAATTAATTTTAGTAATTCTTTGTCTATGTTATACTCGATTGGTAATTCTTTTACTTTAAACGGTTCCATTTTCATCACCTAATTAAATATTAACATATCCAAATAGAAAAGTAAATAAAATGCACAATATTTTAAAAATATTGTGCATTTTATTGTTTTTTTGGTATTTTTTGCACAATCTAAGTGCATTTATATAAAGTCCGAATAGCTCGAACAGATTAGTCAATGGTGGAGCAGAGGAGAGTCGAACTCCTGTCCAAACAATCATTAATAAAAACGTCTACAAGTTTAGTTAGAATTAAATTTAGTATAAGTACCGGATCTAACGCACCAATATCTTATACGATCTTTA
>CAKOMI010000042.1 GCA_934096605.1 uncultured Bacilli bacterium | reverse complement strand
GAAGAAGAAAATTTAAATAATGAAATAACAATTGCTTATACAAGTAAAGATATAGAATATAGTAGTATAAGTGAAACAGTTGAGATAACAGGTGAAAGTAAAGAAAAAGATATTATAGAATATAGTGAAGATGGTAGTAGTTATACAAGTGTTGATATCCCAAGTAAGAAAGTAACATTAGTAAAAACATATAATAAAGAGATTACACCACATATTTATTTTAAAGATGAGGTAGGTAATATTAAAGACGAAGCTATTGAACTAAAATATTTAGATCAAACAGGGCCTACAATTTCTTTAAATAAAAGTAGTGAATGGGGAGTAACAAATACCATTGATATTACATTAAAAGATGATAAATCAGGACTTTCTGGCTATGCTTTAACAAATACTGAAACTGACCCCAGTGAATGGACACATGTTAATGGACAAGAAATGAATGTAACAGAAACAGTTTACAATAATGGCAAATATTACATATATGCCAAAGATTCATTAGGAAATATTAGTCATACAAGTATCGATATTGATAAAATAGATGATATAGCCCCAGTAATAACAAGTATAACGGAACAAAGTGAATATGGTTTAACAAGTAAAATAACAATAAATGCTAAAGATAATGAAACAGGTCTTAAAAGATATGGTATAAGTGATCCTAATAATCAAATTACTTGGACTAATTTTACTGGTAATCCTAAAGAAGAAACTATAACAATTACAGCAAAATTAAATGGCCGTTATAGTATTTATGTGGAAGATAATGGGACAAGTACTGCATCTCAATATTTTAATGTAACTAAAGTAGATATGATAAAACCAACAGCTAAAATTAATGCTAGTGTGTTAAACGATTCTATAACTATAAGTGCAACTGGGTCAACTGATTCACAAACAGGTATAGCAAAATATGAATATAGTATAGATGGGACAACATATTATTCATCAGAAGAAGAAAATTATACTTTTACTGGATTAAATGATGGCGTATACACTGCGTATTTAAGAGTTACGGATAAAGCAGGACTAAGCACAACAGTAAGTACTAGTGCAGTAGTTGTTTATCAAAATGTTTATGTTTCAAATCTTGGTGATGATTCAAGTGGCAATGGTTCTAAGGAAAGTCCTTTTGCTAGTCTTAACATGGCTTATGTAAAAGTGAAATCTGGAGGAAATATTAAATTACTAAGCGATCTTACGCCTATAATGGCTACTTATTTTGATACTGAAAATAAAAATATAACTTTAACAAGTGCAAACACTGATGAAAGATTCATCATCCATCGTTCAAAGGATTTTATTTCTAGTCCATTAATTACTATAAAAAATAAAAATGTCCTTAACATAAGAAATGTGGAATTTAATGGCGAAAGTGTTAGTTCTACAGCAACATTATTATATTCTTCAAATGCAACATTAAATTTATTAGAAGACACGGTTTTAGATAGTAGTATAGCAACAACTGTTAGTGTTGGTGCTGCTGTTCATGTTGATAGCGGTGGCTACTTAAATATTTATTCTGGAGTTATTATTGAAAATAATAAAGGTAATAAAGTCGGTGCAATAAATGCCTATGCATCCGTAGTAAATATGTATGGTGGCACGATTACTAGAAACGAAGTAGTCATATCAACTGGTGGTTGTAGTGCAGGAGGCGTTTCAGTATGGGAAGGAACATTCAATTTGAAAGGTGGAACAATTTCAAGAAATAAAGGCTGTTGGGGTGGTGGAGTCAAGGTTAACGGCCGTGATAATGATAGTATATTTAACATGAGCGGTGGTTCCATTCAAATGAATGAATCACCACTAGCAGGTGGTGGTATTTTGCTTCAAAATGACGGCGCTGGAAAAGCAATAGGAACTATTACGGGTGGTACAATATCAAGTAATGACGCAACAACAGGAGGTGGTATTTACTTGGATAATGCTACCATGAATATTTCTAACGTAACTATAAATGACAATAATTCTACCTCTACTGGTACCGGAGGCACAACAGGAGGTGGTATAAGGTTAGCAGGGGCATCAATCCTTACTATGACAAGTGGCGAAATAAGTAGTAATTATTCAGTTACTATGGGTGGTGGAGTCGCACTATTTAATAAAAGCAAATTTTATTTTAAAGGTGGCACAATCAAAAATAATACTGCTAAATTAAACGGTGGCGGTATTGTGTATGGAGATACTGACACAGCATTATACATGCAAGGCGGTAGTGTCATTAATAATAAAAGCGAAACAGCTAATACTTATGGTGGTTTATATTGGGGTAATAATGCAACGTATTCCTATTCATCAGGAACTATCAGTGGTAATACACCAAAAGATTCTAACAAGTAGTTTTATTGGTACCATTTTATCTTATGCAATGACAGCCAGAATAGATGTTGGCTTGGGCACTGAAGGAAGTCCAAATCATTTATATATTCAAAGTGGCAATGTCATTAATAATAAATGCTCAGCTAGTAATGGTATTGACGGTATTAATGTAAATACATTATCAGGATCCACTTATACTCATTCTTCGGGTACTGTTTCAGGTAATACACCTATAGACAATGGCTCTTGGTAGTGATTAATTACAACAAAAATAGGTTTACGAAAGTAATCTTTTTTTGTATAATACTTACTAGGTGATGCGAGATGGAGTATGCACATATTAAACAAGAAAATATTAGAAATTTTTCTATTATAGCCCATATTGATCATGGTAAGAGTACGCTTGCTGACCGAATACTAGAAATTACAGGGGCTTTAAGCGAAAGAGAAATGACGAGTCAAGTATTAGATAGTATGGATCTTGAAAGAGAAAGAGGGATTACTATTAAGTTAAATGCTGTTTCTTTAAATTATGAATTTAATAATGAAACATATTTACTTAATTTAATTGATACTCCTGGTCATGTCGACTTTTCTTACGAAGTTTCAAGAAGCCTTGCCGCATGTGAAGGGGCAATACTAGTTGTTGATGCAGCCCAAGGAATAGAGGCTCAAACTCTTGCTAATTTATATTTAGCAATGGGAGCTGATTTAAAAATTATTCCTGTTATTAATAAAATAGATTTACCTAATGCTAATATTCCTAAAGTAAAAGAAGAACTTAAAAGAGTACTTGGTTTTAAAGAAGAAGAAATTGTTTTATGTTCTGGTAAAACAGGGGAGGGTGTTCGTGATTTAATTGAAGCAGTTATTACAAGAATAGACCCTCCTAAAATAAATAATGAAGATACTCTTCGAGCTTTAGTTTTTGATTCTTATTTTGATCCATATAAAGGAGTTGTAGGCTTAATTAAAGTTGAAGATGGTTCTTTAAAATATGGTGATGATATTTACTTTATGGCAGGAGATGCGGCGTTTAATGTAACAGAGCTTGGTGTACATACACCACATGAGTTACACACGAAAGAACTTAAAAGTGGCGAGGTTGGTTACTTTGCCGCGGCTATTAAAGATATTTCCAAAGTGCAAGTGGGAGATACGATTACTCTTTTAAAGAACAAAGCGAGTACGCCAATTCATGGTTATAAGCCAATGAAACCAATGGTTTATTCGGGTATATTTCCGGTTGAACCAAATCGTTATGAAGCCTTAAAAGAGGCTTTTGAAAAACTAAAACTTAATGATGCTGCGTTAACTATTGAACCAGAAACGTCTGATGCCTTAGGTTTTGGCTTTAGAGTAGGTTTCTTAGGCCTTTTACATATGGATATAATAACAACAAGGTTAGATCGAGAATTTAATTTACCAGTTATTGCCACTAGTCCTAGTGTTATATATAAAGTAACACTTACAAATGGTGAAGTAATTGAAATTGATAGTCCAAATAAAATGCCAGAGCCAGTCAAAATTAGTAAAATAGAAGAACCATTTATTTATACTAATATTATTGTTCCAGCCGAGTATATCGGGGCTATTATGGAATTATGTCAAAATAAAAGAGGTATTTATAAATCACTTGAATATATCGATGAAACAAGAGTTAATATTCACTACGAAATACCACTTAGTGAGGTTGTATATGATTTCTTTGATAAGTTAAAAAGTACGACTAAAGGGTATGCTTCTTTTGACTATGAAATATGTGGTTATAAAGAAAGTAAATTAGTTAAGATGAGTATTTTATTAAATGGTGAGGTTGTTGATGCTCTATCAATCATAGTTCATAAAGATTTTGCTTATCAAAGAGGACGGGCTATCGTAGAAAAATTACGAACATTAATACCAAGACAATTATTTCAAATACCAGTCCAAGCTCAAGTTGGTTCAAAAGTTATTGCTCGTGAAAACATTAGTGCAATGCGTAAAAACGTTTTGGCTAAGTGTTATGGTGGTGACGTATCTAGAAAAAGAAAACTATTAGAAAAACAAAAAGAAGGTAAAAAAAGAATGAAAATGGTTGGTAGTGTTGAGGTACCGCAAGAAGCGTTTTTAGCAGTTTTAAGTGAGGGGGATAAATAATGGCAAAAACTTATGGTAGTTTAAGTGATGAAGAGAAAAAGCAAAGAATACTTTTAGTGGCTGATTATGTTATTGAAAATAAAGCATCTACTAGAGTAACTGCTAAGTATATTAGTGATAATTATTTTCCAATATCAAATGTAACTGTACATGCTTGGTTGCAAAAATATTTGCCAAAAATTGATCCAATACGTTATCAAAAGGTTAGCAAAATATTAAAGTTTAATACGCCTGCTTCAGTGGAGGACGCTGAAACAAAAATTAGAATTTATGCTGCTGCTAAATGTATACTTTTAGATTATACTGTTGATGAAACAGCCCGTGAACTTGAGTCAACTCATGATACTATATATGATGATTTAACTAGCAGATTACCTAAATTAGATAAGAAGATTGCTGATGACGTGAAAAGAAAATTACAAGAACATAAACTAACTAATTTGACACAATATAATTATGGTGTTCCAGATGATGAAGGTAGGTCATTGAAATGAAAAGTTATCATTTAGATAAATATAATGACTTTGATAGAAGTATATTTGAGCAAGCTTTATTGGGTATTTCATATAATGAAATAGCTAAAAATGTAAATTTGCCTTATAATGAAATAAAAGCAATTATTAAATCACTTGACGATCCAAAAAGTTCTAATTATAATGTGGCGTTATTTAATAAGATTAAGTTAGAACAATCTTTAAGCAAAAGATTTATTGATTATGATAAATTAGATCAGATTATAGAACTTATTAGATATGGATATTCTTTTTTAGAAATAGCTATAACGATGAATTTTGAAAGTGAAAATGAGGTGGAAAGATTTCTTGCCGTCTTAAAGAAAAATTTAAAAGATGATTATAGTAGATTAATGAATATTTATCACCGAAATCTTGAAAAAAATAAATTTGTTGTTTTTGAAAGAATTAGAAGGTTAGAAAATGATGGAGTTGATTTTAATGCCTATAATAATTCGAAACTATATAACGACTACCTTAAATATAAGAAGAGGAAAGATATTATTTATACATTTATGAATTATAATACAGACATTTATGAACTTGCTAATACTTTTGCTATTGATAAAAAAAAGATTCAAGAATATTTGAAAAATACTGATGGTTTTGTCGAAAAAGTCTTGCCACAAAAGCAAGTTAAAATATTCTATGAAAAGGCAAAAGCAGTTTTAGAACAATACAAAGAACAAAACGCTTTAAATGTTTTAACTAAGCATAACAAAGCTATTAGTAATAAACACGCTGATCAGGCTGAACAAGATTTTACTAGGATCGGAATCAATTTTGATTATTACGTTAAACTTATTTTATCATTTAAATTAACTTTGGAAGAAATAGCACGTCTTATAAATATAGAGCCAACGACAGAATTATATAATTATTTTATTAATAATTCTGATGATATTGTAAAACAAGCAATTAGATTTAATTTTGATGAACCTAATAGAAATCCAAGTGATTTTTCTCATTATGAAAAAGCTCAAAAGTTTACACGCGATTATGGTATTGCTTGTCTTTTAAAGGATCAAGAAAAAAGAAAACAATGTTTAGATTTCTTGAATGACAAGGCTTTTTTCCAAGTCATAAGAAATCATCAAAGCTATATGGAACTATCAGAAGAAGAAAAAAAGGTTGTTTTTGAATTTAGAATAAAATATGTTCTTACTTACGAGAAATTACAAGAGATTACTAAATATTATATTCGTAGTTTTTATGTTCCTTTGGAATTAAAGAATGAATCAAAAAGAGTAGATGATTATAATACATCTAGATTTAATAAAGCTTTCTATTTAAGAAGAAAGATGATTAGAAAAGAAAGTAATAATGAATAAGGCTGTTTATATTCATATTCCTTTTTGTAAAAATATATGCTCTTATTGTGATTTTTGTAAAATGTTTATTACAAGTGAATGGAGTTATAAGTATTTAGATAGTTTAAAGGAAGAAATTAAAGATAGATATTTAGGAGAAGAAATTCATACTCTTTATATTGGCGGTGGAACGCCCTCGGCTCTTGATAATACAGCGTTACTTAAATTAAAAGATATTTTAAGCTTATTTAATTTACATGCGTTAGAAGAATTTACTTTTGAATGTAACTTAGATGATATAAATGAAAAGTTACTTACTACTTTAAAAACACTAGGCGTTACAAGACTTAGCATAGGTATCCAAAGTTTTAATCATGAGAATCTTAAAATATTAGAAAGAAGACATACTTATAAAGAGGCAGGAGATAGTATAATGCTAGTAAGAAAACTTGGTTTTAACAATATTAACTTTGATTTAATTTATGCTATACCGGGTGAAACTTTAAAAGATTTAGAAAGTGATTTAAAATTGTTTTTAAAATTGAAGCCTGATCATATTAGTACTTATAGTTTAATGATAATGCCCCATACAAAGATTTATTTAAGACATTTTTCACCTATAAGTGAAGATGAAGACTATGCTATGTACCACTATATATGTAGAGTGTTAAAGAAAAAAGGCTTTAATCATTATGAGGTCAGCAATTTTGCTTTGAAAGGACATGAGTCTAAACATAATTTAACATATTGGAATAATGATTACTATTACGGTTTTGGCCTTAGTGCATCAGGTTACTATGATGGGATTCGTTACACTAATACGTGTAGTTTTAAAAAGTACTTAAATGGTGAATATGATGGCGAAAGAAATATTTTAACCAAAAAAGATATTATGGATAACGAAATAATGCTTGGTATGCGAAAATCAAAGGGAATTAATATTTTAGATTTTAAAAATAAATTTGGCATAGATATAGAAGATGCTTATCCTATTAAGCAGTTACTAAAAAACAAAGATTTAATTAAAAAAGGAGAATATATTTTTATTGCCCCGGACAAACTATATGTAATGAATGAAATTCTCATGAAAATGATATAGGAGGGTGTATGAAAAAAATATTCTTTTTTTTAATGTTTTTACCAACAAGTGTCTTTGCGAGTTCCATTAAAAGTGTGGAGGTTTTAAATGGTACGTTATCAAGGGAATTTGAAACAACTAATAACATTTATTCAGTTATACTAAATGATGATGCAAATTCTTTAATGATGAACTGTGAAACTGAAAGTGGCACAACAATTAATATCTATAATAACGAGTATGTAGTAGGTGGAGAAAACAAGGTTATTTATGAAACAATTAATGCGGAAGGCGAAAAGGAAGACTATGTTTTTTATTTAGAAAAGGAAAGTACAACTCCTGTTTTTGCTATTAATTATGAAGAAGAGGAAAAAGAAAGGATAATACCGCATTTAAAATGGTATGTTATAAGTGGGGTTGTATTTATTAATTTACTTTTATTTAAGATAATTGTTTTGGGTTTTAAAAGATAAATCTTCGCATATTATGTACTATGAATTATTTTATTGCCCACCGGGGGTTACATACTAGTGAAATTAAAGAAAATACATTAAAGGCTTTTAAAGAAGCATGCAAAAGCCCTTTTTATAATGGTTTTGAATGCGATGTTAGAACGACTAAAGATAATACGCTAGTTATTGTTCATAATGCTTTTATAAGTAAGTGTTTAATTAGAAATACTGATTATGCTACTCTTAAGAAAAAATATAGTATTCCTACTCTTAAAGAGGTACTTGAGCTAGAGAATGATAAGATTATTCTTTTAGAAATAAAAGAGTTAGATTTAGATATAGATAACTTTTTAAATGTTATTAATAACTATAAGAAACAAAATATTTATATCATGAGTTTCTATAATAAAGTAATTAAAAAATTGAAAGAAAAAGGTTGCGTGTTTCCATTAGGCGTCTTAAATTATGTTTTTAATAGTGAAGAAGAGTATCATGACTATGATTTTATTGTTCTTTTAGAATCTGTATTAAGTCATAGGCTTATTAATTATTTTAATACACGAAAGAAAAAAGTTTTTGTTTATGGAATTCATAAGTTAAATGAAAGCAAAAAAAGATATAATAATCTTTACTTTATTGTTGATGATGTTTTATAATTTTCTTGGTGATTGAAGTGTATAAAATAGCAAAAGAATTTTTTGAAGAGTTTGTTAAAAGTTATGATTTAGATGAAGGGAATATTATTAATACTTATTATTATAAATATAGACATACTTATGACGTTGTTAATATGATGGAAAAAATAACAACAAATTTAAGCGAACAAAAGAAAGATATTTTAAAGACTATTGTTATCTTTCATGATTTAGGAAGATTTGTACAGTTAGAGAAGTATAAGGCTTATGATGACGTGAAGAGTCATTTTGATCATGCTTTAGAAAGTGTAAAAGTATTAGAAGAGAATAAGTTTTTTGAAAATAATAATATCGATGAAGAGTTGAAAAAGAAAATGTGTGAAGCAATATATTTTCATAATAAACTAAGTATAGATGATTGTAGTAATGAGGCTTTAGAATATGCTAGATATATTCGGGATGCTGATAAATTAGGAGTTTTATATCGGACAGGTAAGTATGATAATTTAGATGAGATAAGTTCTGTTGTGTTAGAAGCTTTTAAAAAAGAAAAGTTAATTGATTATGGTATTTTAAAAACACAGAGTGATGGATTACTTTCAGAACTTGCTTTTATCTTTGATTTTAATTTTGATATAAGTAAGGCTATTTTAGTTAATGAGGGAATACTTGATAAAAGAGTTAATGTTTTTAAAGATTTAAAGGGTTATGATGATATTGTAAGTATTACTTTACGGTATAAAGAAAAGGTGGAATGCATGGTTTAAGAAAACTAGAGGAAAAAGTCTAGTTTTTTTGCATTTTGTTTTACAAATTATTTACAAAATATAACAATTTTAGCTTGATTTTTGATATAATTAAAAAACGATGTGGGGTGTGAAAATGAAAAGATGCGAAGTTGATTATGATAAACTAAGCCCAATGATGAAACAATACTTAGATATTAAAAAAGATTATGAAACAGAACTATTATTTTACCGGATAGGTGACTTTTACGAACTATTTTTTGAAGATGGAGAACTTGCAAGTAGAGAATTAGAATTAACTTTAACTGGTAAAAATGCTGGGTTAGAAGAAAGAATCCCTATGTGTGGGGTACCATTTCATTCTGTAAAGCCTTATATTGAAAAGTTAATTACAAAGGGATACAAAGTAGCTATATGTGAACAATTAGAAGACCCAAAAAACACTAAAGGAATGGTTAAACGAGGTGTTACTAATGTTATAAGTAAGGGAACTGTTGCCGATTTAGAATTATTAAACGAACACAATAATCACTATATTGCTAGTGTATCTGATTATAATTATATATATGTTATATGTTATGC
>CAKOMI010000041.1 GCA_934096605.1 uncultured Bacilli bacterium | reverse complement strand
TGATTATGGTCATATTAATTTTAGTTTCCAAACTATTTTTAATCTCTTTTCTATAATTAAAAAAATCGTCTAAACAAGTGTTTAGGCGTCCATAAGAAATAACCGAGGACGTCTAGCTCATCAAAACTAGAGGTTCTCTTTTTTTATTATATGAAATTTCTTTCATTAAATACATATTAACATAAAAATAATGATAGTACAAATAAAAATTTTCTAAATTGTAACATAGTTGTAACTTTATATAACGTATAATTAACATGTAAGTTTGAAAGGAGAATATTTATGGAAATATTAAAAGTCGAAAACTTAACAAAAATATATGGTAAAAACTCTACTGAAGTTAAAGCCTTAGACAATGTCTCTTTTAGTGTTAATAAAGGAGAATTTCTAGCAATAGTGGGTGCCTCAGGTTCTGGTAAATCAACACTTTTGCATCTTTTAGGTGGTGTAGATAAACCAACAAGTGGAAAAGTCTTTATTGAAGGCCAAGATATTTATAGTTTTAATGAAGATAAACTAGCCATCTTTAGAAGAAGACAAATAGGCTTAATATATCAATTTTACAATTTAATACCCATATTAAATGTTACTGAAAATATAACATTACCACTAGATCTTGATAATAGAGCAGCGGATCAAGATGAATTAACTAATTTAATTAAACTTTTAGGTTTAGAAAAAAGAACTAATCACTTACCAAATGAATTATCCGGCGGTCAACAACAACGTGTATCTATTGGACGTGCCTTAATTACGCATCCGGCCATTATTTTAGCCGATGAACCAACTGGCAACCTTGATTCTAAATCTAGTGAAGAAATAATGAATTTATTAAAAAAATCTAATAAAGAATTTAAACAAACTATCATAATGATTACTCACAATATGGAGTTAGCCAAATGTGCCGATCGCATTATTGAAATAGAAGATGGTAAAATTAGTAGGTGTTCAAAATGAAAATACTAAAAAAACTTACTTATAAAAACCTATCTTTAAATAAAAAAAGAACTATTGTAACAATCATAGGTATCATTCTATCAGTTGCGTTAATAACTGCTGTTTCTTCTGTCTACATGAGTGGTATTTCCTCATTAATTCTTTTTGCAAAAAACGAAAAAGGTGATTATCACTTATCCTTAGAAGAACTAAAAAAAGAAGATATAAACAATTTAAAAGTTAATCGAGCTATCGATAATATTTATCTTACAAGCGAAATAGGTTATGCTAAAGTAGATAGTAAAAATACTGATAAACCCTATGCAAGAGTTGTAGCCTTTGATAGTAATGCTCTAGAAAATATGGGCCTAACTCTAACAGAAGGAAGAATGCCTACTAAGGATGATGAAATCCTTATTACTACTCATTTAAAAAATAATGGGCGTGTTAACTATTCAGTTGGTGATAAAATAACTCTTGATATCGGTAAACGAGTAAGTATAGATGGCTTCCCATTAAATATCGATAACTCTTATCAAAGTACTGAAGAAAAAATAATTGATACTGTAAGTAAAACATATACCATAGTTGGTCGTATAGAAAGACCTTCAACAACTATTGAACCATACTATGCCGCTGGGTATACCATGCTTACTTATCTAGATAACCTAGAAAATAAAAATGTAACTGGTTATATAAAATTAAATCAAAAAGGAAGAAAAGACCCTTATAAATATATTGCAAATATCCTAAACATTGATGAAACAAAACTAAAAAGATTTTATAACGCTTTAGACATGAGCGAAGATGAAATAAGCACAATTACTAGTGAACTAAATAACTCTAAATATAAACTTAACAGTATTAATGACTACTTAATCGGTTTAGAAACCGACCCAATTAAATCTAGCGGTATTGGTGGTCTTGGTGCTGTCGTTATAATTGTTTTAATCATTATTGTTGTTACCAGTGTCTTCTGTATTAAAAATAGTTTTGACATTTCAATAACTGAAAAAAATAAACAATATGGTATGTTAAGAAGTGTTGGAGCAACTAAAAAACAAATTAGACAAAATGTCTTATATGAAGGTTTTATATTAGGACTTATTGGTATTCCTCTTGGTATATTATGTGGATTATTAGCTACCTACTTATTAATTATTATTAGTAATTTTCTATTAAGTGATATGTTAACAGCGGGATTAAAACTTATCTTCAAAATATCTTATATAGCTCTTGCGTTGGCAGTTATATTAGGTATTATAACAATTTACTTATCATCTTTAAAAAGTATGTTAAAGGCTAGTAAAAATCCTCCTATCTCTTCTATTCGTAACAGTGCTAACATAAAATTAAAAAGCAAAAAAATGCACACCCCAAAAATAATTAAAAAAATCTTTGGCATCGGAGGTGTCATCTCTTACAAAAATCTAAAAAGAAATAAAAAAGCCTATCGTACAACTACCGTTTCTTTAGTCTTATCAGTCGCTGTTTTTATAGCCTTATTTAGTTTTATGACTATGGGCAGTGATGCTCTAAAAAAAGAAATAACTTTAAACGATTACAACATGAGCTTAACTATTTCTAATAAAGAAACTAATGCTTTAAAAGAAATCGCGTCTATAAAAGAAATAACTGATTATTCAATTGTAACCAAAAAAACTTCTTTAATTAAAAATGCTAACTATAATAAAGAATATACTTCTTTTCTTAACTGGGATGAAGAAACTAAAAAAAATAATAGGGATGCTTATTTAACTGTTGTATCAATCGGTGATATTCCTTTTCAAAAATACTTAAATAGTCTAGGTATTACTAGTAACCCTTCTGAGTCAGTTATATTAATGGATTATTCTTGGGTTTCTAATAGTGAATCTGATAAGTACTTAGAAACATTTAATTATAAAGATAAGGATAAAATAACTTTACAAATTAATTCCAACGAAGAAAAAGAATATACCATAACAAAAGTAACTAATAAGCCACCATTTGGTTTAAAAAATTATTATTGTGACATTCTGATTGTTAGTGATAAATTTTTAAGCACTATAGAATCTTCTAATACAGATCCAGCTACTATGTACATGCTAGTAGATAATGATTCTTTAGTTACCGAACAAATAGAAAAAATATTAGATAATACTTCATATGACTTATATAACCAAAATGAAAACTACAAAGTTGTTAAAAACTTTTATATTTTAATATCTATCTTTCTTTATGGCTTTATTATTGTTATTTCTTTAATTGGTGTTACCAATATCTTTAATACTATTACAACTAATATGGAACTAAGACGACAAGAATTTGCTATGTTAAAATCTATTGGTATGACTAAAAAAGAATTTAAAAGAATGATTTATTTAGAAACCCTTTTCATGGGTATAAAATCACTGATACTTGGTGTGTCATTAGGATTAATGTTATCTTATTTAATATATAACTATTTAGGTAAACAAAATGGTTTTCCATATACGTTGCCAACTATTAGTATTATAATAAGTATCTTAGTTGTATTCTTACTATTATTTATTTTAATGCGTTATTCCATGAATAAAATAAACAAACAAAATACTATTGAAACCATTAGAAATGAAAATATATAAGAAAAGAAAGCCATTTACAACCATTATTTATGTTAGTATAATCTAACTATAATTATTTATAAAGAGGTGAGTTTATGCACATTTTATTAATAGAAGACAATACATCTATTATAGAAAGCTTAAGTTATTCTCTAAGCAAAGCAGGTTATATAATAGACTATACTAAAAGCATTAGAGAAACAGAAAAATATTTAAGTATTAAAACTCCTAATATAATATTACTTGATGTAACATTGCCAGATGGCACAGGCTTCTCTTTGTATGCTAATATTATCAAGGATAAACAAATCCCTACCATCTTCCTAACTGCAAAAGATAGTGAAAACGATATTGTAAAAGGCTTAAAACTAGGTGCTGAAGACTACATAACAAAACCGTTTAAAACCCTAGAACTAATAACTAGAATAGATAAAGTTTTATCACGCTTTAAAAGTACAAATACTATAATAATTAAGGATATTACTTATGATAAAAATAAAATGCAAATATATAAAAATAAAGAGTGTATTTCTTTAACTCCATTAGAAATAAAAATAGTTGATTTATTGTTTTTGAATATTAATAAAACTGTTAGTCGTGCTAAAATAATTGATTTAATTTGGGAGTACACTGGTAACGATGTAGATGATCACACTGTTACTGTTTACTTAAAAAGAATTAGAGAAAAATTAGATACCAACATTATAAAAACAATTAAGGGTATCGGTTATATGGTGGAACAATGAAAAACAATCAAAAATTAAAACTAACTTATATTTCTCTAATTATTATATTTTTAATATTAAGCCTATACTTTACATATCAAACATACTTAAAATATAATACTAACTATAACATTACTATAAATAATATAATAACAACTATCAAAGAAAAATATCCTAATGTTACTGAAGAAGAAATAATAAAAATATTAAACGATGAAAATATCACACTTAAAGATAATTTAAAGGCTTATAATATTGATATAAAAAAAGAAGCATCTATTAAATCTAATACCAAAATACTAAGTATTTCTCTTTTAATTATTTCTTTAATTATAATAACTCTAGCAATAACTATTATTACTATTAATTATATCAATAATAAAAAACAACTAAAAAAATTAAAAGAAATAGAAAGAGATATCCAAAAAATAAATAAAGGTAATTATGAACTAGATATGTCTACTTATAAAGAAAATGATTTTTCTATTCTAAAAAGTGAAGTTTATAAAACAATGGTTTCCCTAAAAGAAGCAACAATTAATTTAGATAATGATAAATTAAAACTAAAAACATCCCTTGAAGACATATCCCATCAATTAAAAACACCTCTTACATCCATAATGCTATCTTTAGATAATTTAGGGTATGATAAAATAACTAAAGAAGAGTATAAAAGATTTTTAGAGATTATTAAACATAATACCGAAAACATGAATTTCCTAATCCATTCTCTTTTAAAATTATCTATGTTTGATACTAATACTGTCATTTTTAATAATGAAGAAAACTCATTAATAGATATCATTAAGTCTTCTATTAAAGATACAGAAAATTTAATAGATTTAAAAGATATTACTTTAATAACTAATTTTCCTAATGAAGACATATCCCTTTTATGTGATAAACATTGGCAAAAAGAAGCTATAACTAATATTTTGAAAAATGCTGTTGAACACGCTAAAGAAAAAGTTTATATAACTATTCATAAAAACAAAATGTTTTACGAAATAGATATATCTAATGATGGTGATAAAATAGCCTCTGAAGATTTACCTAATATTTTTAAAAGATTTTATAAGGGGAAAAATAATACTAAGGAAAGTGTAGGCATAGGCTTATCTCTTGCTAAAGAAATAGTTTCTAAAAACGATGGTACTATTGAAGTAACTACTACTGATAACCTTACAACTTTTAAAATAAAGTATTGGCTCTTTAATTATTAATTAAATCAAAAATCAAAAGTTCTTTCGATGAAACAAAATAACATATAAAATAGTAACGAAATTCACTTATTGATAATTAGTTACTATTTTTTATTTTATAAATATAGTAATTTACTTAAAATATAAGCATCTATCTTTAATTCTTTGACACAACCTTTTAAAACACACATTGCTAAAATATAATAATTTGGTTATAATAAAAGAGAAAGATAAAGGGGTGTTACTTTATGAAAAAGTGTTTACAAAATACTGACGTGTTAAATAAAAGGGTACTCTTAAGAGTTGATTATAATGTTCCTATTAAAGATGGCAAAATATTAGATGATTCTAAGATAAAGGCTACTTTAGAAACGATATGTTATTTATTAAGTGAAAATTGTAAAATTATTATCTTAAGTCATTTAGGTAAAATAAAGACAGAAAGTGATAAATCGAAATATTCTTTAAAAATAGTTGCTGAAAGACTAAAGGAACTATTAGACAAAGAGGTTTACTTTTCTCATGAAAACTTTGGTGTACCAGTAGTAGACCGAGTTAATGCCTTAAATAGTGGCGAAATACTTATGCTTGAAAACACTAGATTCCTAGATGTTCCAGGTAATTTAGAAAGTGGCTGTGACCCACAGTTAAGTATGTTTTTCGCAAGTCTTGCCGACGTCTTTGTTTCTGAAGCATTTGGCACGGCCCATAGACGCCACGCCTCAAACTATGGTGTTACTAAATATATGGAAAGTTGTATTGGCTTTTTAATGCAAAAAGAAATAGGTATGTTAAATAGACTAGTTATCCATCCCATTCATCCTTTTACAGTCATAATGGGTGGGGCTAAAATAGATGATAAATTAGAACTATTAGAAAAACTATTACCCAAATGTGAACATTTATTACTAGGTGGTGGCCTTGCTAATACCTGTTTAAAGGCCTTAGGATTTTCAGTAGGTTCATCTCTTTCTTCTAATAACTATAAAACAATTAAAATAGTTCAAGATATGCTTTTAAAATATAAAGATAAAATAATGCTTCCATTAGATGCCATCGTTGGTATTTCCTATGATAAAGACTATATAAAATATAAAATGATTAATGAAATCGATCCCAATGAAATCATTTTAGATATAGGCGTAAAAACATTAGAAAAATATAAGACAGTTATTAATAATTCTGAAACAATTTTTCTAAATGGTACAGTTGGTATGTATGAAAATATGCGTTTTGCTAACGGAACAAAAGAACTATTAAATATAATAACTAGTTCTAATGCAATCACGGTTGCCGGTGGTGGCGATGCAGCTTCTAGTGCTTATAATTTTGGCTGTGGCTATAAATTTACCTATATATCTAGTGGTGGAGGGGCAACACTTGAATATTTAGCCACTGAAACCCTTCCGGCCCTAGATAACATTAGTGAGGAGGACGATAATATTGAAACCCTTGATCTGTAATTTAAAAATGAGTTTTAATGTACAAGAAATACTAAAATATAAAGAAGAACTAAATAAGATAGAATATGATAACCTAATTATTTGTCCTTCATATATATATTTAACTCTTATGCACTCATCTAACTATAAAGTGTGTGCACAAGACATATCTAAGTATAGTGATGCTTTTCATACTGGTGAAGTTTCTGCAAAATCTCTAAAAAGTATTGATGTTAATATGACTCTTATTGGCCATGCTGACAGGCACGATTCTTATGAAAGTAAAGTTGAAAAAATAAAAATGGCTTTAAAAGAAAATATGAAAGCGTATGTCATATTAAGTGATAAAGAAACGGACTATAACTATCAGTACACATCTACTAAACTTTTAAACCAAATAAGGGGTATTTTATCTAAAGTTCCTGCAAGTAAATATAAAAATATCACGTTTATTTATGAACCAAGTTGGCTAATAGGACAAAGTAAGCCCTTATTATTAAGTGATACAGAAAACATTTTAAGATTTATGAAACAGGAACTAAAAGAAGATTATCATCATGATTTTCCATTTTACTATGGTGGTGGTTTAACTTTAGATACTATAAATGATTATTATTTTAGTAAAGATATAGATGGTTTATTACTTGGGTCATTATCCAAAGACATTAAAAACGTCATAAAAAACATTGAAAAAAAGAAAAATTCGAGTTTATTCGACAAAACTATACAAAACTAGACACCGTTCGACAAAATCTCCTATGGTAATTCGACTAAATATTTGGTACGATGTAATCACGTAGTTGTATTAGAGGTACTAGAAAAAGGAGAACAAAAATGAAAACCAAAATTAATGCATTAGTAGTAGATGACAGTATGGAATTTACGAGTAGTGTAGAAAAGTATTTCAAAGACAACGTATCAATTGACATAGTAAATGTCATTAGTGATGGCAGTGAGGTAATAAACTATTTGCAAAATAGTAATGAAAGCATTGACATCATTCTTCTTGATTTAATTTTGCCGGGCAAAGATGGCTTAGAAATTTTAGAAGATTTAAAAGAACGAAAAATTAACAAACCAGTAATTGTACTATCAAGTTATCAAAAAGATTATGCTGTTCGTATGACTAAAGATTACCGAGTTGACTATTTTATGATTAAACCAGTAAACTTACCAACTTTAGAAAAAAGAATCAAATCTATTGCTAGTGCTGAAAAATCACCTGTTAAAGAATTAATTATAACGGAAGAAAATGAACTAGAGGTAACTGAACTTCTACATTATCTTGGTGTTCCATCTCAGCTTAAAGGTTACGCATATTTAAGAGAAGGAATACTTATGCTTTACAAATCTGCTGGTGTCACAAGTGGTATTACTAAACAAATATATCCTGCAATTGCAAACCTTTATAATACAACACCATCACGGGTAGAAAGAGCCATTCGCCATGCGATTGAAATAAGTTGGAATAGAGCCGATTATGAAATGATGAATAAAATATTCGGCCATAGTATAGACTATGACAGAGCCAAACCTACTAATTCAGAATTTATGATGACTTTGTCTGATGCCTTACGTTTAAAGCAAATTGTCTTTTCATAATAAGCACGTCTAGCACGTGTTTTTTGTACTAGAATGCTTTATAAGAAGGGGAAAAAAGTTTTAAAACAAGTGTTGAAAATATCAGAAATAATAGAATGCTTAAAAAAACAAAAAATTTATAAAATTAACCGAACAAGAATGTAAAAAACACTTATGTTTAAATAATAACCATTATAATATAACAACATATAAAAGTAATAAAATAGATGGGTGTAGAAAAATAAGCAAATTGCACCATATGCAATATAATTAATTACGAAATGATGGCATTGTAAATGAAAATAGGGAAAAAGCTACAATTAATACTGTTATTGGTAAACACATGGCAAAGCTAAGAGGCAGTTTAGTTTATCTCAAAGAGAATATGTGGAGTAATTGGTGTTAAAAAAAATACACACAAGGGCTACGAGCTTCGAAATAGAACAATATCTTTAAAAATATTAAGGAATTATCAAAATTTTATAAGTAATCTTCTGATTATTTTTTTGAAGATATACCAGAGCTAACTTTAAAAATAACATCAATTATTTATGCAACTGCTGTTAAGAATAATATGAAACAATATATTGTAATAGATGTACATAATCCAAATGCTATAAGAAAACACTTTGAAAATGTCAAAAGATAATTTATTAATGATGCATTTAAAGTGTTAGCATAATATTACAATATTAAAGTTAGTGACATTGATCAGTAGTGGCATGCATGACACGAAATATCATTGGTAACTTACATAAAAATGCATGTCATTGAATCACTTAACTGAATTGGTCAGTCGCGACTGACCAATTGGAAAGGAAACATTATGTTAGAAGAAAATAATAAAATGGTTCATGAAATAACTGAATTAGTAAATGAAGTGAAATATAATTTATCAAAAGAAATTAACAATAAAATAATTTATGTTTATTGGAATATTGGTAGAATTATTGTTTCAAACGAGAATGAATATAATAATCGTTTAGAATATGGTAAAGAAATAATAAAAGGACTGTCTAAAGAATTGACAAAATATTTAGGTAAAGGTTATTCTTACACTAATCTTAAATATATGAGAATCTTTTATAAGACATATCCTGACTTTGAAAAAATAAGTTCTGATTTAACTTGGACTCATTATAGTGAGCTAATAATAATAAAAGATGATACTAAAAAAAATTTCTACGAAAAAGAATGTATCAATGCTCATTGGAGTGTAAGGGAATTGCAAAGGCAACTAGACACATCGCTATATGAATGTTATTACTTTCTGATGGTAACCCAAATAAAGAAAAAGTTTTAGAATTATCTAAACAAGGACAAGTATTAGCAAAGCCAAGTGATTTAATAAAAGAGCCTTATGTATTTGAATTCTTAGGAATAAAAGAACAAAAGCCATTACTAGAAAAAGATTTGGAGAATAAGTTAATTAAACATATAGAGGATTTCTTACTAGAGTTAGGTAAAGGTTTTATGTTTGTTGGGAGTCAACAAAGAATAACTCTTAATAATACTAATTATTATGTAGATATGGTTTTCTATAATAAGTTTTTAAAGTCATATGTTTTAATAGATTTAAAAATGAATAATTTGAAAGCCGAAAATTTAGGACAAATGAATTTGTACTTAAATTATTATGAACAAGTAGTAAATGATGAATATGATAATAAACCTATTGGGATTATACTATGTACCGAAAAAGATAATGTTATGATGGAATTTGCTTTAAATGGTATTTCAAATAACTTATTTACTTCCACATATACGTATTATATTCCTAATAAAGAGCAATTAATAAACGAAGTAGAAAAAGTATTAAAAGATAAAGAAGATTAGTTA
>CAKOMI010000040.1 GCA_934096605.1 uncultured Bacilli bacterium | reverse complement strand
GCTAAATAACAATCTATATAATGCATTATTTCATGATGAAGTGTACTTTCAAACAATAAACTTTCTGTATTAATAAGAATCACTACATTATTTGGATTTCTATTATCTGTTAATCCTGCTACATTACCTGTTAATTGAGCTACCAAATAAATCGTTAAAGATTTCCATTTCTTATTAATTTCAAAAAAGAAACTGTTTGGATATTTTGCTAAAGCAACATTGACATTATTTAATGCCGTATGAATTTTCTCATCATCATATTGTTTTGTAAAATTAGAATATGAATTAATATAATTAACATCTGATTCATCTTTATAGCCAATATTAACACCATATTTTGACTTTATATTTTTTCTTAAATTATCATTGGTAATACTTAAAGAACTTGTGTTATTATTTTCTTCTTTTGGTTGTTCGGTAGTTCCTTCATTTTTTATAGTAGTATTATTTTTTATAGTATTATCCTTATTATTTGTATTTTTATTAGAATTTGTATCTTTTTCTAATACACTAGTCTCATCTTTTTTAGTACTACTAGTCAAATTATTTTCTTGCTTATTATTAGATTCTTGCTTATGCTCTGTTATCTTTTCTTCCTTAGTTTTCCCATTTTTTTCTTGTAAATCTTCTTCTTTCTGAGAATTTTCACTATTCTTATTATCTTGTTTTTCTTCTAGTTCATTAAAATCGTTAGAGTGCCCATCTTCTTCTTTATTTACTGGAGCACCAACTTCATTATGATTAAACTCATTTTTAACATTAATACCAGTATAGTATTTAACACACAACATGATTATAAATAAACCCATTAATAAAATAACAATAATTTTCTTCTTATCTAACTTCATAAAAAAAACTCCTTAACAAAATTGTACCAAATTTCTAATAAAAAGTCTTTAATTTAACAAAAGCAATACATATTTATACAATAAAATTATTATTAAATAGATATTCATTTTTATCTTTATAATAAAAGAAACATCAATATATAAAGCATTAATATTATGGTTTAAGTGAATAGTAATATCATATAATTTTAATCTTGATTTATATAATAATTATAGTAGATAAAGCCTATCCCAAATTAAATCTCAATAAAAGTTTTTTTACAAGTTCTCTTCTGCTATTTGTAATGTTTTTTTCAAGAGTCTGTCTATACGCATTAATTCCTCGTTATTCTTGTTCTCTTGTAGGTATTCTAACATTTTCGTGGCTTGAGTTTCTTTCTTCAATGGCACTATTATTGCTAAAACTAAGTCTTGGGTAATATCCGGTATTGTCCAAACTATTTTTGCTATTTCCTCTAATTTTTGTCTTAATTGCAATGTCATTGTATTCATCTCCCATTTTATATACATTAGTTATTCTAAAGTAATTATTACTTTTATCAATCATATCAAAAAAACATATATTTTCCTTCATTAAGTAACTAAATTCCAATACCATTTAAGATGACACAGAAAAGTTAAAATAAAGGTTATCCTCAAATACTCACGGCCGTTTAGACGGCTTTTTTTTATCTTCATTTAACTAAATACTTATCTAAAAGACGCTTAGCATACTCTTCTCCTTCTTTAGTTAAAATTACACTTTTATTACTATGTTTACTATCATATAAATAATTTTCATCAACTAATTCATTTAAAATATCAAATGAATAACCCTTCCAACAAACTTTTGTCTTTGTAGAAATAATTTCATTATTCTCATAAACATAACCTTCTTCTTCCCAAGATGATAAATACATTAATAACAATGTTAATTCTTTAATTTCATCTTTCACCAAACTCACCTATCCCATATCTAATCTCTATTAACTATGTCATACAACTAAACACATTAATGACTTAATATAAGTTTATATAATAAAAAAACTTTTTTCAAGTACTCAAAAATATCAAAAATTAACAAAAATTACAAAAAATTGTTTAAAAAAAAAGAAAATCGACCTTTCATCTTGAATAATATAAGTAGAGGATAATTTTTATTCTCTAAAAAAGAAAGGAGGATTTATGTACAGTTTAATTCAATTTTTCTTATTTGCTGTCTGGGAATACTTTGACAAACTAAGAAGATAATTAGTTCATTCCCGTTATAAGCATTCTTAAAACTGCAATTAAATTTCTTTTTGTTGCAGCAGGCACACTAGTAAGATTTTTCATCAATTGTAATAATGTTGAAATTTTAAAATCCTTAAGTTGCATAATATTACTAATGCCCGCTTGGGAAAAGACAGCAAAAAAAGTTTCTACAAAATTTTTACGTTCTTCTATACTCATGTCGTCTATATATGCTTTTAAATTAGTTTCTAATTTTCTACTTTTTTTAGATAATTCAGTTTTTACAAGTTGTCCTCCGAAACATTCCCATGTATAGGCATCATGAGATAGAACACCATATCCACTACTATTTACTACTGTATATGTACCATTACCAAGTATCATTCCAATAACGCTATCTTTTGGCACAATCCATTCTAACTTAGTACTCATTTGTGCATATTTTTTTGATTCATATACAGCACCTAAAAAACCTGGTCCATCATAATTATAAACTTTTTTTACTCTTTTCTTTAACTTTTCATTACCGTACATATAGGCATACATGGCTAAATTACCACCTTTACTATGTCCTCCAACTATAATTTTTCTATCCCAAAAATTAATAGTTTCATTAAAATAGTCCCTTGCCATTTCTTGTGAATAAATTGGATTTTTATATATCAGTTCAAAATCTTCTTTCCAACCAATTACATTACTATCCGTTCCTTCATAAGATACATATGTTATCCCATTAGTAAGTCGAATTGTTAAAGCACCAAACTGTCCTTTTTCTCCAACACTTGGATTATAATGATACAATTTCGTATGATAAAAACGTTTAGATCTACCAAGAAGAGTCATTAATTTATAAGAATTTGGAAATAACCAGTTTTCCTTTTTAAAATCATCTTCACAATACCTTTCTAAGAAATAAGTAACTGCATCTTCCAAATAAATATATTCTTTAATACCCCTTGGTACAATATCATCAAATTTAACATAACTTAAAACTCCAAGTATTAAGGCATCAACCTCATTAAAAGCAAATTCTTTAAAACTTATATCTTTATAAAAATCTAAATAGTCAAATATATTTTTCATTTATTTCCTCTTTTCATAATTGTTTCAATTTAAAAACTTTGTTATAATCATTGTATCATAGAAAGTAGGTAGTTATGAACAAGAAAAAAACTTTATTAATAATTATTATTATAATTTTAGTAATGATAGCATCTTATAGTATCTTTAAATATTCTAATAGTCTTGAGCAAAAAGTTGAAAGTAATACATATGCAAGTATTAATGAGTATGCTATATATGGTATTCACTTTCGTATAAAAGGTTCCATAACATTAGATGAAGAAGTAGATGATTTAAAACTAGTTTTAAAAAATAATAATGAAGAAACAGAAATATCAACTATCTATACTAATAAAGACAACACTTATACTTTTAAAAATAGTGAATATATTAATGAAGGATTAAATTTAGAAAAATTAAAAATTGCAAAATCATATTTACTTATTAAAACAACAACCGGTAATAAAACTAAGTATTATACTTTAAAAAACGATACCGAATATAATAACTTAGAATATTACACTATAACTAACAACAATAAAAATAATAAAATAAATGTTAATTGGCTTTCTTTAAAAGATAAAACATTCTTAGAATTTCAAGTTAAAAAAGAAAGTTTACCAAATAACGTTTATGATATAACTATAGACCCAGGTCATGATAGCACAGACCCCGGTACAGTTGGATGCCTTGATGGTTCTATTCCATCTTCCAGTGGTTATTGCGTTAACAACGATGCCATCTATGAAAATGATATGAATTTAAAAGTATCTCAAGTGTTAAAAGAAAAGTTAACAAGCATGGGTTATAAAGTTATTATGACAAGAAATAGTGAAAGTGATACAGTAAATATATATAATCCATATGGTTCTGCTACCATGGCCAATGATACACATTCTAAATTTAACATAGCAATTCACCATAACTCATCTGGTATGGGTGGTGAAAACTCTTTAAAAGGTTTAGAACTATACATTGCCAATGATACAAATACTGATTTAGCAGAAATGTTCATAAATAATATAACCAAAGAGGCAAGTACTTGGACTTCTCCAAAAATGAAATATAAAATTGGCAATGGTATTTATGAAAGATTTTTTGAAGAATATGAAATAGATGACGAACACACTTATTGGAACACCTCTATGATTTACTATTACTATATTCGTGAGGTTGGTGGCATATCTACCCATGCAGCTCAAAATATAGCCCGGAATGGTTATCCTAAAAATGAACACTATAATTCTAACAACACTGCAGAACCTTATCTTTTTGAATTAGGTTACTTAGATAATTATTCAGACTTACATAACTTAATAGACAATCGTGAAAAATACGCTAGTGCAATAGCAAATGCCATACAAGAATACTTAACAAATGAAGACTAAAAGAACTTATCAACACCAGATAAGTTTTTTTAATTTCCAATAATAAACGGATTTTCTTTAGTGCCTACACCAGATACTATTTTCACTGTTGGTTTTAAATAAACTACAGGACGTATTTCAGCGCTACTACCAGCATCTGGATCATCGACATTACCATAATTGATCCTAAATACTCGCATAG
Source organism: uncultured Bacilli bacterium (assembly GCA_934096605.1). GTDB lineage: Bacteria > Bacillota_I > Bacilli_A > RF39 > UBA660 > Ventrenecus. The sequence goes on along the minus strand of CAKOMI010000040.1, from coordinate 5,866 downwards.
ATTCATTAACTGATGCTTTAGGAGTAACAGTACTTTGTAAAAGATTAATCGCAAGCCAACTATTTAGAGCACAATCATTAAATTCATTATTCCATTTATACAAAAATTCATTTAAACATATCGCTCGATCTATAGTACCAGAACCACTTGTTGCATACCCATAATCTGATGGATACATTAAACCTACCTTACCCGTCCAAGTGGTTGTTCTTACCACAGCATCATTACAATAAGAATCATTTGAACAAATTTTACCATTATTACTACTTCTTTCTAACTCATAAAATTTACTAGTTATAATATTATTATGAATATATGTAACCCCATCATTAGCTCCAATATTCCACAACACGGTATCTACCATTACTTTTAGAGAACTTTTCATACCACTATCAGAAAAATTACAAGCAACTGTTTGATTATTTCTTCCATTAAAGCAGTTTCCTGATTTACTATTCCAATACAATGAACCTCCAACACTTTCTGATTCATACCCAGGATTTAATAATTTCATAATATCTGCTTGGCTCCACTCATTTATTCCCCAACCTGAATTTACACTTGAGTCACTACTATCCCATGAATATGCTCCTAGGCTCTCATTTCTAATTAATTTAACTCGGTCACTTTTATTTCCTGTGCCATCATCAATGTTTTTCATTACACCAATAATACGCCATAACTCACCATCGACACTTACATAGTTATTTGGGTTAACACCAATATACCTTATATTTCCTCCTGCTTCATCAATAGTTAAATCATAGCTATTATACATTGCTAAAGATTTTATATAATCACTTAAAGTTGTGTCTATTTTCTTAAAATATAAATTACACCTTGTTCTTGTATAACCATTAGCATTATAGTTTTCGTAGCTTGTTATAACCGCATAATTATTTTCATCAAAAGAAATACTAACACCATTTGTACAGGTGCTTTTTGTGATATCTAAAGTATAACCACTACCTTTTTTAGGAATTTCTCTCGTTATCTCATCATCAACATAATAAGCAAAATAAATATCTCCTGGGTCTTGTACTTCACCATTTATCACATTAAAATGTTTTTCTTCTTTAAACACAGCATAACTTTTAAAATACAACATACAACTAAACAAACCTATCACTAATAAAATATTAGCCACTATAAAGCAATATCTTTTATTTATATATTTAAATTTTTTTAATCCCATTAGTCATCACCCAATTCTTATCGCGACATATTATGTCATGAATAGTATATCAGAAAACAAAATATCTCTCAAGAAAATATGACACATGAGGTCGTGTCTTTTTTGACGATTATATGAAAAAATAATTTTAGGTGAATGAACATGATTAAACAATATCGTAAGAAAAGAGGCTACACTCAAGAACAATTAGCAGAATTATTAAATATATCACCAAGACATTTACAAAGAATTGAACAAGACGAAACTAAAACAACTTTAAAAATGTTAAAAAAAATAAAAATTATCTTAGATATACCAGATAATGAAATGATTAAAATATTTAAATAGCAAAAAGAACTTATCCACACCAGATAAGTTTTTTTAATTTTCAATAACAAACGGATTTTCTTTAGTACCTATTCCAGATATTATTTTCACTGTTGGTTTTAAATAAACTACAGGACGAATTATTAAGGCGTCACTTGTATGATTATTAAAAACACGTCCATCAGAAAAAACAGAAAACAAATTAGCTGCTCCAATTGAACCAGCACCTATCGATAAAGTTGATTGAACACCAGCATTATATAACCAGTCATTATCCCTACAATTTCTTATATTATCATCATTCCAATTGTATAGTTCTTTATTTAAACATGTTGTTCGGTATACTGGACTACCACCACTCGTTGCATATCCATAATCACTTATATACATTAAACCTACCTTACCAACCCACTTAGTTGTTCTTTCTACAGTGTCGTTACAATAGTCACCAGATATACATATTTTACCATTATCATTACTTCTTTCATACGTATAAAAATGACCAACTAGCCCTTTACTAGCACTAGTCCAATCATTTGTTCCTTGACTACCTGTGTTCCATAAAGCATTATCTATTAAACTTTTTAAATTAGACTTTAAACCAGTATTCGTAAAATCACAACTTTTCGTTACCATATTTTCACTACTATAGCACATACCAACTTTTTTATTCCAATATAACGAACCTCCAATACTTTCCGATTCATATCCAGGATTTAGTAGTTTCATTATATCAGCTCCACTCCATTCATTGACACCTAAACCACCATTAACACTAGATTCACTAGTATCCCATGAATAATTACCAATACTTTCATCTCTAATTAATTTTACTCTATCACTTTTGCTTCCAGTACCATCATCTACATTTTTCATTACACCTATAATACGCCACAATTCCCCATCAACACTTACATAATTATTTGGATTAGACCCAATATATCTTATGTTTTCATAATCATCAATAACCAAGTTAGTAATGTCGCTTTTAGAAATATTCTTTATATAATCAACGAATGAATTAGTAAAATATAAATTGCATTTAGTTCTTGTCATATTTTCAGGCTTATAATTCTTATAATAAACTACAGCAGCCCATAAATTATTATCCCATCCTACTGTTACACCATTTGTACAAGTGCTTTTTGTAGTATCAAGTGTATATCCACTTTCATAGGAAGGCATACTACGTGTTATTTCATCATCAACATAATAAGCAAAATAAATATCTCCTGGGTCTTGTACTTCACCATTTATTACATTAAAATGTTTTTCTTCCCTAAACACAGCATAACTCTTAAAATAAAACATCAAAGAAATAAAAATAATTATTACAAAAAGAAAACATGCAATAACTATTTCTAACTTATTATTATTCCTAAACTTTACTAGTCGCACATTATCACCTCTAACACGATATATCATGTATCATAAATCAATTATACATGAATTATCATGTACATTCAATACATTTATTTTCATGTATGAGAAAATCTAAACGTGATGCATATGAATATAAAAAGACTAAAAGAAATACGAGAAAGAAAAGGTTTATTTCAAAAAGATATTGCCAAATTATTAAATACCACTCAACAAGTTTATAGCGAATATGAACTAGGTGTCCGTCTAATACCTTTAGACAAAATAGATAAATTAGCAAATTTTTACGACGTAAGTGTAGATTATTTAATAAATAGAACAGATGAAAAAAAGCCCTATCCAAATAAAAAAGAACATTAAAAAACATAGACAACTTATCTATGTTTTTTCTATTAACTAGCTTTTTGATCAAGTGTTACATTAATTTCAACAGTCTCAGTACCACGCATAACTTTAAGTTTCATCGTTTCCCCTACACTGTGATTATAAAGCAGATATCTTAAATAAGCCAAATTAGTAACCTCTTTATCATCTGCTCCAACAATAATATCACCAGTTTTTAAACCAGCCTTAGCAGCAGGAGCTCCAGAAGTAACACTTTCAACATAAACACCAGATTCTAAAGAACTAGTATTTAAAGAAGGATGATAATATTTAGCTTCACTTAAATTACGCATAGATATACCAAGTTGAGGTCTTTCAATTGTTTCACCTTTTTCTTCCTTAGCAGCATAATTTAAAGCTGTTTCAATTGGAATAGCAAATCCCATTCCTTCAATACTTGCTGTCGTAGAACTACTACCAGAAGATAACTTTAATGACGTAATACCAATAACCTCACCATTCGCGTTCATTAAAGGTCCCCCAGAATTACCAGAGTTAATAGCCGCATCTGTTTGTAAAACACTCATCATCATATCAGACGTACTTGAATTACTTGTAGATACACTAACAAGTCTATTTTTACCAGAAACAATACCCCTTGTAACCGTACCAGAATAAGTATTAGAATCTATTGGTGCCCCAACAGTGAACACTGTATCTCCTACTCTTGCATCTTCACTACTACCCATTGTAGCCACTGTTGTAACATGTTCACTAGATATGGCTAAAACAGCTGTATCAGAATAACTATCTCGTCCCTTTACTTTTGTCTCTACCACATTGCCATCATTAAATTCAGCATATATAGCATCACCACTTTCAATAACGTGATTATTAGTTAAGATATATGCAGTATCACCATCTTTTTTATAAACAAACCCAGTTCCAGTAGCGTAAAGCTGTTTATTTTTATAAGTTTTTACAACTACAACCGCATCATACACTTTTTCTACCGCATCAGCAATACCAGTATCCGTAACAGTTACATTCTTAACTTCTTTTTGTTCTGTAATAGTCTTCACAAAAGGCTCAGGAAAAAAATACATAAGTGCATATAATCCTGCTGCCCCCACAAAAACCATTAAAATACTTATTAATACATACTTTCCTGCACTATGAACAGTTACTACTTTTTCTTTCTTTTCCATTTCTATAACCTCACAATCTCTCCATAATTTATTGGAAATCCCATTCTATCAAATACTTTTTCTACAGGAATCGTCTTCAACCGATCACTAAGTATCTGAATTTCAAATTCAAGTTCACTCATTAACAAGAAAAAATCATCCTTTCTAAGCATTTGTTTCAAAATTAAAACTATTGCAAACAAATCATTCTTACCATAAATATACTCATCATTAACTTGGGGTATTTTAAGTAAATTATGATACTTAGTATCCGGAATATTTCTTTGGGCCTTATGTTCAAAAAGAATATCTTCATGAGCACACAAATTTCTAAAATTAGCTAAAACTGGTAAATATATTTCCAACGTTTCTTTAGCTAAATTAAAATCATTAGCAACTGTCTCTTGATCATCCGGCTTTAATATTTGAAAAAGTTCACTTACAATTCCAAAAGACAAAACTTTAACTGCAATCCACATTGGTACATATCCATATTTCTCTGAATAATGCATCGTTGCTTGATGCTGTCCCCCATTAATTCTAATTTGTCTTTTCATCTTTCTAAGTAAATCATCAACTTGTTTTTTTCTTTTCCTATCCAGCACAAAGTTCTTAGGATTTAAATACTCATCTTCTCTTATACCATAACGACTTGATAAATGAAAAGCCATTATACTTTTAATATTGTTTTCTATTATAAGTAAATTTTTAAATAAAATATTCCTAACATGTCTATCAAACTGAAACATTGAATAAAGTTCATCAAAAGTTGTTCCTGGCAAGAATTTTTTATTTTCTTGACTTTCCATAAAAAGCATCCTATAACCACTTATAAAGAAATAATTCTCTCGTAAAAGAATATCTTTTGTTTCTGGAATGTCGTTAATAATTAGCCCTTTACTTTGTAATATTTCAACTTGTTCATCTAGTGTTTTAAAAACTTTTGCCATACTAGCACCCCAAATTCTAAAAATATTATATCACAAAGTACATATATATAATAGTTGTAAATCATGTTAGTAAAGTTATAATTTTGTGAAAATTTAGTGAAATACCATGCTATAATAATTAATAAGGTGATTTTTATGCCATCAATTGTAACACATTATTATTTTGGCAATGACGTATTAAAACGTTTACCTACTAATATAAAAAAGAAAATTAACAAAGAAAAAGCCATATATGATATCTTTTTACAAAGTTTCGATAATTTATTTTACTATAAATTTTTTACACCATTTCTAGGTAAGAAAGAAAGAGACTTAGGTTATAACGCTCAAAAAGAAAATGTAAAAAAGTATTTCCAAAATATCCTAATTACAATTAAAAATAATCAAACAAATGAAAATATAAGTTACTTATATGGTAGCATCTGTCATTATGTATTAGATAGTTTATGTCACCCTTTTGTTATTTATAACACTGGTCTAGATACATTAAATAAAAAATATAATGGTCTTCATGAAAAAATGGA
>CAKOMI010000039.1 GCA_934096605.1 uncultured Bacilli bacterium | reverse complement strand
GTCATTACGACCAGGTTTCTTTTCTTTTCTTATAGGCTTTCTTGGCTCTTCACCTTCTGTTTCATTAGTTTTTCCTTTGACAGTTTGTTTTCTTTCAGTATTTTGTTCAATGTTGGCCTTTAACAAGAATTGGGCTATTGTGTCATCAATTCTATTTAAAAGGTCTTCAAACATATCATATCCTTCCATTGTATAGGCTTGTAATGGATTGGTTTGAGCATATTGTCTTAAGAAAATACCTTCCTTTAAGCCTTCCATAGCATTTAAGTGTTCTACCCATAGTGAATCTATTATTCTTAGTGATATAGCACGCTCAAATTCTTCAAAGTTAGGAGCATCTTTTATTTTAAGTTCATAATCATCATTAATCATTGTTGATAAGTACTCAATTAATTTACCTTCATCTAAATCTTTTAAATCGTTTTCTTTAACTTTTGTAGATTTCAAGAAATTAGTATTAACATATTCAATTATTTCTTTTAAATCACTTTCAGTAATTTTACCTTCTTTAGAATGAGCTGTAACTAAATCTTCAATAGTATTTCTAAATGTTTCTTTAATTGAGTCATGGATACTTTCGTTATCAATAATTGTATTTCTTTGTTCATAAATGATTCTTCTTTGTTCATTTACAACATTATCATAATCAAGAAGATTTTTACGCATATCGAAGTTGTTACCTTCAACTTTCTTTTGAGCTGATTCAATTGACTTAGTAAGAGATTTAGAACGAATAGCTTGATCACCTACCATACCTAGAGCCATAACCATATTTTTTACTTTATCTGTACCAAATCTACGCATTAAATCATCTTCAAATGAAACAAAGAATTGACTCATACCAGGGTCTCCTTGACGACCAGCACGTCCGCGTAATTGGTTATCTATACGACGTGATTCATGACGTTCTGTACCGATTACACATAATCCGCCTAATTCTTTAACACCTTTACCTAGTTTAATATCAGTACCACGACCAGCCATATTAGTAGCAATTGTAATAGCGCCTTTTTCACCTGCTAAAGCAACTATTTCTGCTTCACGAGCATGGTTCTTAGCATTTAACACCTCATGTTTTAAACCTTCTTTTTTTAGTAAAGCAGATAACTTTTCATTATTTTCAACAGATATAGTACCTACTAAGATTGGTTGCCCAGTTTCATGGATTTTTTTAATAGTTTTTACTATGGCAGTATATTTTCCTTCTTCAGTTGAGTAAACAAGGTCTGCTAAGTCTTCACGAATAACAGGTCTGTTAGTTGGAATTTGGATTACATACATGTTATAAATATTTCTAAATTCTTCTTCTTCAGTTTTAGCTGTACCTGTCATACCAGATAGTTTATTGTACATTCTAAATAGGTTTTGGAATGTAATTGTAGCCATTGTTTGAGTTTCTTCATTTATTTTAACGCCTTCTTTAGCCTCGATGGCTTGGTGAAGACCTTCGCTATACTGACGTCCTTGCATTAAACGACCAGTAAAAGGATCCACAATGATAATTTGGCCAGCATCAACAACATAATCAACATCTTTTTTAAAGCCATAGTTTGCTTTTAAAGCATTATTGATATGATGAACTAAAGCAGAGTTTCCATAATCATATAAGTTGTCTAGATGAAATATTTTTTCTAGTTTAGCAGCACCAGCTTCTGTTATAGAAACATTTTTAGTTTTGTTATCAACTTGATAATCTTCCTCATCTACTAATTTTTTAACTGCTTTATCAGCATCCATATATAAGTTTTTAGAATTTTGTTTGCCACCAGAAATAATTAATGGTGTTCTTGCTTCATCAATTAATATTGAATCGACCTCATCAACAATACAGAAATTAAGTGGTCTTTGTACACGGTCTTCTTTATGAACAACCATATTATCTCTTAAGTAATCAAAGCCAATTTCGTTATTAGTTGAGTATAAAATATCACAATTATAAGCTGCTTGTTTTTCTAAAACATTCATTTCACGAGTGTTAAGACCAACGCTTAAGCCTAAAAATCTAAAGATATTACCCATCCATTCTGAGTCACGTTTTGCTAAGAATTCATTAACAGTAATAATATGTACACCTTTACCATCTAATGCATTTAAGTAAGCAGGCATTGTTTCAGTTAAAGTTTTACCTTCACCAGTTTTCATTTCAGCAATATTGCCATAATGAATAGCAAGGCCACCTAAAATTTGGACAAAGTAAGGTTTTTCACCTAAAACACGATAATCAGCTTCACGAACAACGGCGAAGGCATCAACTACTAAATCGTTTAGGCTTTCACCTTTTTCTAGTCTTTCTTTAAATTCTTGTGTTTTATTTTTTAATTCTTCATCACTAAGAGCGGACATTTCGCTATCTTTAGCAACTATTTCATTTGCAATTTTTTCAAATCTTTTTAATTCTTTATATTCTGAATCTATTAGTTTTCTAAATAATCCCATAAATATAACCTCCATAATGGATATTTTAGCACAAAAGTCTGGACAAAAAAAGAATAATTCTATCAAGTCATAAAAAAATACTCACTTTTTAGTGAATATTTTTTGTTTTTTATTTATTTTGTATTAATAATGCCGTATTCGCCATCTTTTCTTTTGTAAACTACTGAAACGTTATCAGTGTCACTATTTTTGAAAATGTAGAAATCATGGCCTAGTAATTCCATTTGTAAAACAGCTTCTTCTTCGTCCATTAAATGAAGAGTTAATTCTTTTCTTTTAGTAATATTAGAAACTTGTTCTTCTTCTATTTCCATATCAATCATTTCATATTTTAAAGCATCTTTAAATTTCTTTTTTAATTTAGTTTTATTTTTTCTTATTTGTCTTTCTAATTTGTCAATGCTAGTATTAAGGGCTGCATAAAAGTCTTTATCACTTGTTTCACTACGAAGTGTAAATTTTGGTGTTGGCACGGTTACCTCAATAATATCCTCATTATTTTTCACTCTTACTACAACGTAAGCTTTTAGGCTTTCAGGTTCTTTAAAGTAACTATCCAAGTGGCCAATTTTCTCTTCAATTTGAGTTTTCATTCCTTCAGTTATTTTAATTTTATCCCCTCTTATGTCAATTCTCATTCTATCACCTTCCTTATGATTATTTTAGCATAAAGACAAGAAAAAAACTACGAATTGTAGCTTTATTCACATTTTTTTCTTTTAGTTGACAGTACAATATACTTCTTCAACATCAATAGCTTGTAACCCTTTAGTTGTTTCTATTAATTTAAATTCTACTATTTCTCCTTCTCTTAATGATTTGTAACCATCTTTTCTAATGGCTGAGTAGTGAACAAAGATATCTTCTAAGTTTCCATACTCAATAAAACCATATCCTTTCGTATTATTGAACCATTTAACAGTTCCTTTAAGCATCATAATTCATCATTCCCTTTCTATTTTGCTCTATGCTTAATACTAATCATGCGCCCGTACTACCTTAAAACTAAACTTCAAACTCTGCAGCCATTTGATTTATTAGATTATAATTCGTACTCAACTCACGATAATCAAAGTTTATCTTAAAAATATGTCTAATGGGGTCATTTTTGCTTCAAATAGCGTTTTTGATGCTTGAAATGCATTTTTTTTATAATTTTTGATATTTTTTTTATATATTAATCTTTAAAAGAAACTATTGATACATGGAAACGGTTATATTTTTATATTTTTGATAAACTTGGTTTGTAAGGAGAAAAGGTATGAAAAAAAAGTTTATTGAATCTTCCTTAGACCTTATAAAATCAAAAAAAGAGGTTGATAATCTAGAGGAAAAAAGATTAAGATATGGTCTTGAAGGATTTTATAACACATATACTAAATTTATGGTAATGCTTATATTATCTATAATACTTGGTATATGGCGTGAATATTTATTATTAATATTAGTTTATTCAAGTTTGAGACTATACGGATTTGGAATTCACATGGAAACAACTTTTCAGTGTTGGGTGACTACTGTTCCATTGTACATTGGTGGTTGTCTTATTATTAAATATTTTAATTTTCCATTGCAAATATCTCTTCTATTATGGCTATGTGGATTTATATCATTCTTGATTTTTGCTCCTGCTGATACACCAAAAAGGCCCTTGATTCATAAAGAAAAAAGGGTAAGAGCTAAAGTGTTATCAATAATAATATTATTAACATATTTTTTGATATTTAATGCAGTAGAAAGTCAAATGATTAAAGAGGTTATATTATTAGGAGTTATCTTAGAAAGCGCTTCGATAAATCCTTTAATATATAAGTTATTTAATATGCAGTACAACAATTATAAGTATTTTGTTAAAAATATGGGTTAAATTTATTTAATATAAATTTTAACGGGGAAAGGAGTGGGTCTTGATGTTCTTAGTTAATATGTTATCAGGAATAGCAAATTTATTTGCTAAGTCAGTATCCTCTGCTTGTTGGTGTTTCGCACTTGATGAACCTACTGTAGATAAAGACCTATTATAAAAAGTGAGCTTTTACTCACTTTTTGCTTGCCTTTTTTTGATAGATATATCGTTGATAAATAAATTATTTTTAATAGTTGTTTTGATATTTAAATTTTTTCTGAATAAAGAATATAATCCTAAGCCATGACCTTTTTTCTTTGAAGTGTAGTTAACCTCGCCTAGACAATCTAAGTCAACACCACCCGAGAAAGTATTGATGACTATTAATTTGATTTCAGTGCTTGTCTCTTTAAACTCTAAATAGACAATTTTTTCTTTAGTATTCTTAGCAGATTCTAAGGCATTATCTAAACTAACACCTAAGGCTTCACAAAATAAGTTATAGCTTCTTGGACTTACTACCTCTAAAATATTAGACTTTATATCATTAGTTATGGAAATGTTTATATTACTCTTTTCATGCTTAGCAAGTTTTCCCATAACTAGACCATTGATACCAAGTGGCATAGCATTAATATCATTTTTAATATAAACTGATGAATTTGTATCTTCTAATAAGTCATCAATTAAGACTTTGGCTTCTTTATTAGCAATATCTCTTATACCTAATAGTTTACTTTCAAAGTTATGTTTTAAAATACTATATTCAGTAATAACTTTCTTGTTAGTTAGATTATTTTCTTCTAGTATTTTGTTAGTAAGTTTTAAAACCATAATTTTATAACTTTTAGAAATTAAAACAGTAATCAAAACAAAACCAAGCATTCCAATTATAAATGTTAATCTAACTAAGGTATTATCCTTAATGTAACTAAGTTCTAAAATATTTAAAAAGATAAATGTTATTATAATCATATAAATGTATTTAATATTAATTTTCATTTTGCATAGTGAGTTATATGCTTTACGTAGGTGTTTAACATATATATTACAGTTAAAAGTAAGGATAACAACCAAACTTAGTGAAAGTGAGCAAATAGTTTTAGTGATAAATTCATGTGTTTCATAAAATTTAGTCAACCCAAATGTAGCTAATATTAATACCATCAATAAATCGTATAATAAACATGCTCCCCAAATTAATATTCCATAGTTTTTTGCTTCATCTCTAGTACACTTAAATATTCTTTTATACATAAAGTAAAAATACACTACAGTTATGAGACTACCAGAAACTCTTAAATTAATTTTATTAAAAAATATTTGAACGAATGGAAATAATATAATAAATGGAATGTTAACTTTTTTTAAATGCATTTTTTTTCCAGATAATTTTCCAAAAGCATAAAAAGAGGCAAATTGAAATATAATTATTGAAAATAATGATACTGCTATCTCTTTCATTCACCATCAATCTCCTTTCTAAATTTCTTTGATAGATATTCTACTTTTTCGCCAGTATTTAAGACAAAATAACCCTTAGCATAATTTCTCTCGACCATTCTTTCTTTGTTCGCTAAACAACTTTTATGAGTTTGAACAAATCTATCATCTAAAAGATTTAAAAGGTCTGTTAAAGAATAATTAACCTTAAAATTAACTTGGTCTGTATCTGTATAAATAATTGATTTTCTTTCTTCTTTGTCTCTTAAAATATAAAGAATATTTTTCATATAAATTGATACATCCGCATGCTTGCCCTTTAAATTCAACATTTTTTTATCGACTTTTTTACTAATAATCCTGTTGAAATCTTTTTCTAATCTTTCTTCCATATTTTGAAATTTTTCAATAAAATCAAAAACCTCTAGAATCTGCCTATGTACCGATTCAAACATATTATCATGACAAGTTACAAAGATAATTTCACTATCCCAATCAGATTCTCTAATCTTACTAGCAATTTCAATACCACTTATGCTGTTATCTAACTCAATATCCATAACATAGATTTTTGGATACAACGTGTTTTCCAACTCTTTTTGCAAATTATTATCATACTTAGTGAAATAAACAATATCTAAATTAATGTCTTTTTGAATGCTTATTTTTCTTAAAACTTGTTTAATTTGTTCTTGTACTGCTATGTCATCTTCGACAATAATAAATTTAACCATATAATCTCTCCCAATCTCTATACTACATTTTTAGATTATATCACAAGTAGAGTAAAAATTAAAATACCCCAATAAATGGGGAAAAAGGTTAAAAAAAGAACCATTATTGATGGTTATTTAAACTAGTAATTAGATATTTTTTTGGTTCTTCATAATAGTAAATTGTATTACTTAATTTTTCTTTAACATAGTTTTCTATTATTTCGTTATTGCCAATAAGAAAGGCATTCATTTTTTTCTTTTTTTGTTTCATTAGATAGTCTAAAGCAGTTTTGGTACTTGTAAAAATACTTAATTCTACTGTTTTAATACTTGAACTAGAAATTATTTCTATGTGAGTATTGTGAACATTATAAATTAAATCATCATTATTTAATGTGTATAAGTCTATTTCATTAAAGTAAGTGGGATATAGCCCTAAATCATTAAACGAGACTGTTAAAAGGTATTTGTCTACTTTAGAGTAATAGCAAGGTATGATAATTTTAAGTTTTGGTGTTTTAAAGAAACATAACCAATGTTTGTCTACTAAGAACTTTTCTAATTCTATTTTAAAGTTTTCTAGGTCAATTATTTTACCACACCTTAAGTATTTAAATGATTGCTCTTTTAACTCTTCTTTTTCTATATATGCAATAATATTGTCATATAAATATAGGGTTTTATAATTCATAAAAAATCCCTTTAGGGATTAATTTAATTCGGTCATACTTTTTCCTAAGACATTACTAGGATTAGTAAGAGTTCCATTTACATATGTTTCAAAAAGAAGAGTATTTGGTTTTGAAGTTTCTAATTTGCTTGTACTTGAAGTAGCAATATGATCACCAGTTTTTACTTCATCGCCAACTTTTACTGTAACGTCTTTAATACCATAATAGATAGTAGTTAACTTTTCATTGTTTTCAATAGTTAGAACTGTACCTAGTATTTCATCTTCTTTAATGTCTTTTACTTTACCATTGTAGACAGCAAGAATAGCAAATTCATCTTGAGATTCATACAATATACCTGTGTTTGGCATATATGTACTAGCATAGTAGATTAAAGCATTTTCTTGACTTTCTTTGGACTCTTTTTTGTCATAATAGTTTTTCGCTATACTTACTGATTCACTATTGTAAGGATTAATAATTTTTTCTACTTCTTTTGGTTGTTCCTCAGTAGTTTCTTCGTTGTTAAACACACTCATTGAATAATTGTAATTTTCGTCCTTATTAACAGACTTATTTAATAAGTTTTTACTTAAGAATGTAATTGAACAAGCCATAACTCCTAGAATGATAAGGTAAAGTGTTGGTAATACAAATCTTTTTAATTTTCTTTTTCTCATAATTTTCCTCCTAACTCTATTTTGAGTAGAAGGATTATTTTTATACATTTATTTTTGATATTTCGGTATTTTGATAAAAATAGTTTAATATTTCTTTGTAATTGTGATTTTCTTTGGCCATACCATTAGCGCCGTATTGACTCATGCCAACTCCATGACCATAGCCTTTGGTAGTAATCTTTATATCGTTATCTAAGCATTCGATGGTAAAGTCAGTGGATCTTAGGCCAAGTAAGCTTCTTACTTTAGTTCCCTCTAGTGTTTTACCGTTAATGGTGATACTCGCAACCCGATTAGATGATGTTTTTTGGATATTTTCTATTTTAATGTTATCGCAAGGTATTTCTAAGGACTTGCAAAAATCTTCTTTAGATATAGTCTTAGTAAATTCGTAATTTTTAATTGATTCATTATCCCAGGTTGACGGTACTGATTTTAAGTAAGGCAAGTCAGATTTAAAAACGGACTCAACATTTTCGGTATAACCATTACTCATTGAAAAGTAAAAGGCATTAATTGTTTGGCCATTATATGTTAGTATTTCACCTTCAGTAGCTAGGACAGCATCACGGATTTTTAGATAGTTTTTGAAGAATGATACACCCCATTTTTTTAATAATTCTTCATTAGTTTGATAGGCTTGATCTTTAGTGCCTATTATTAAATCATAATCTAAGTTTCTAGTTTCTTTTTTATACATAGCATAAGTTCTTGCAGCGACAGCTTGGGCTTTTAGGGCTTCAGGCTCAAAAGAAGCGGGCATTTCAGCTGCGACAACACCAATGATATAGTCTTCAATGTTAACATTTGTAATAGAGCCATCACTTTCATTTAATAAATTGACGGTTACTTTTTTGGTTTTATCACTGACTGGGACTGGTTCAAAGTAAATTTGCTTAACATTTTTGGTAACAATAAATAAAATAATAGTTAATATTAAAACAACTGCAAGAAGAATTTTGTTTTTCATAAGGACCTCTTATAGAAATTCTAAAATAAATTGGGCTACTAAGTAACCTAGAGCTAGGCTTAATAATAAAACGAGAATACGTGTTTCCCATATTCGGTTTTTTTTAATTATTTTTTCAAAGTTAATACCGGATAAGGCAAAACATGAAAAAAGAGTACATATAAAATATAAATAGACTTTACTATTCATAATATGCCCCATTTTCATAACTAATGATTTTTTCTACTCTTCTTAAGTGCTTTTCTTCATTTACATATGGTGTTTCAATAAATGTTTTTACAATAAGAAGGGCATCTTCTACACTTATTCCACCAAAGGCTAACATGTTGGCTCCATTGTGATTTCTCGCTTGATAGGCTTCTTCTTTTTTTACTACTCTAGCACAACGAATGCCTTTTACTTTATTAGCAGCGATGGAAACACCTATACCATTGCCACAGATGATTATACCAATACTACTTTTATCATTCACAACTTTTTTAGCTACATCAAAAGCAAAATCTGGATAGTCATCTAAAGGATTATTAGTAAGAGATGATTTTTCTACTGTATAACCTAATTCGACAAGTTTATTTATTAAATTACTTTCTAGTTCAACACCACGATGGTCTGATGCAATATAAATTTTCATTTTTTTTCCTCCTTTAATAAAATACTTTTGAATAATGGCCATAGTCCTTCTTTTTTTAAAGTGTAATTTAAAATGTATAGGTCATGACCTGGGTATTCATTTGCTTCTATTATAAAACATTTTTCCTCACCAATGCAAACATCAAAGCCAATATAGCCTATTTCTTTTAATTCTTTACTTAGTGTTTGACATATTTTTTTAGCTTCTTCCCACATAGGAATTGTAAGACCATTTATCTTGGCCCCAGTAAGAGGATGTGTGGCGTATGTTCTTCCTAATTTATCAATTGCATCATAGTTTATTTGGCCCGTATCTATATCAACTAAAGCTAATAGTCCTTCATGATTAAAGTTATCAACTATATTTTTATTGTTACCAATTCTTAAGTATGCGGCTACTACATGGGTATTTAATGTAACAATACGTACTGTTTTAATGCTATAGGGGTGCAAATCATTAAGAACTTTGTTTTGGGATGCTATCTATTCTAAAATATTTTTTTCTTTGGTAAGATAAGTATATAACTTGCTCATATCCTTATTATTAACATTTATTAGTTCAACTTTTTTACCACATTCTAAGTCAACTGGCTTAGCAATAAATGTAGGGTGTCTGGTTATAAAGCTTACAAATTCTTCTTTATAATCATCTAAATATAGGAAGTCACGATTTAAGTAACTAGAAAATCTTTTGTCAAATTCTTCTTTATTATGAAGGATATGAATAAAGTTCTTATTATTACATTTCTTTATTATTTTGTTGTTTTTACCTCTTGTTATAATTTTACTTCTTTCTTTTTTTGATGGTTCTTCCATATGAACTAGGTCATAGTCAGTATAACCTGCTTCGTAAATTAAGCCACATTTTATGATATCCAAAGCTACTAAAATCTTGTTTTTTCCAGATCTTGCCGACACTTTGTTAATTGTTTTTCTAAAGTTTTTCATATTCATATTTTTTATTCTTGTTAATAAATACATTTTTTCATCACCAGAAACAAGTTTAATTAAAAAATGTGTTAAAAATGTGCAAAAGTGATTAAAAAAAAAGAAGATTATTTTTCTTCTTTCAAATTGTATTTTTTGTTAAATTTTTCAATTTTACCAGCTTTTTTAGCTTTTCCTTGTTGTCCTGTATAGAATGGATGACATTCTGAACAAACTTCAACGTCGATATGTTCTTTAGTAGATTTTGTTTTGAATGTTGCTCCACAAGCACAAGTAACAGTAGCATCTTTCATTTCTGGGTGAATATTTGCTCTCAATTTACTCTCTCCTTTCGCCATACCAAAGTCCTTGGTATAGTATTTCTTTGTCTAGAGTATTATATCATACTTTTTTAGATAGACAAGTCAATTTTTGTAAGTTTTGACAAAATTTTAGTAAAATAAAGATTAGTTTT
>CAKOMI010000038.1 GCA_934096605.1 uncultured Bacilli bacterium | reverse complement strand
CATGAATTACCAGAAGGACTAAGATTTTGCCATAATAGTAGATTTTTAATTGCGGCAGATACTTTGGAAGATATAATGAAATTTGTGTATGAAGCTCTAGATAAATAGAGTTTTTTTGTTGTGCAGCAAACGATAGTTAGCTGCTGTTTAAACCACGTGCTATGCACGTGCGAACCGAAGAGCGATGGCGTTGTATAACAAAAATAGCTCTCCTTTTGATATGATAGAAGAGGTCTGTCAGCCAAATCTAAAAATCGAAAGGAGAGCTATTTTTGAAAAAGTTGAAAAACAATGATGAGATGGGCAGTTTATCTCATACAAAATGGAATTGTCAATATCATATTGTGTTTACTCCAAAATATAGGAGAAAAGCAATATATAACAAACTGCGAAAAGATATTGGAAGGTATTTACGAAGATTATGTGATTATCAAGGGGTTGAAATAGTCGAAGCAAACGCTTGTCCTGATCATATACATATGTTGGTAAAAATACCTCCTAAGTTAAGTGTATCAAAATTTATGGGATACTTAAAGGGGAAAAATTCACTTATGATATTTGAAGAGCATGCAAATTTGAAATATAATTATGGAAATCGTCATTTTTGGGCAGAAGGATATTTTGTTAGTACCGTAGGTGCTAACAAAAATACAATAAAAAAATATATTCAAGAACAAGAAACAGAAGATAGAATATTAGACAAAAGAAGCATGAAGGAATATAAAGACCCGTTCACGGGTAGGTAAGAGGGACAAAGGCAATTGGCAGACTAAAAAAGCCTCCAAATGGAGGCCGCCAGTAATTGGCCTTATAGGCCTTAGCGAAAAACCACGTCTTTTAGGCGTGGATTTTTATTTGATATTGTAAATGAACCGTAAAATTTATTTATTTATTTATTTATTTATTTATTTATTTATTTATTTATTTATTTATTTATTTATGTTAGTCTTATCTTAGAAATGAGGGAAAAATATATGGAAAGTAAACAATATTTTGTTAGCAAAGACAATGGTCTTGAAAAATTAAAGCAAGATGTTAATGAAAGATTTGGTAATTTGTTTGGTGGCAATTATGCATTAAAACATGAGATTTCAAATTTTTTGTCTAATATACAACAACATCTTGATGATATTGAAGATAGATGCAATTGTTTTGTAATGGATGATAAAATTAGTATTAGAGATAATTTTGGGCAAGAATATTCAATCTATTTGAATGATTTTGTATTGAATTTATGTAATAAGGCTGACCTTTATACTTCTAGCATGTTAAGTTTAACAAAAATTCAAAGTAAAATTGGTACTGATGGTAGAAATGAATTATTTGTTTCTGATGCTGTTGAAGTTTTGAATTTAAGTGAAAATAAAGAGTATTGTATTGATGATAGTTTTGTGAACTTTAGAAGTTATGACAATAATGGTATAGAGATGTCAGAGAAGCATTTTGGTCTTAAATCTATCGAAATGCCTTTGTTTAATGGAAGGCTTCCTGTTATAAGTGAATCTAATATGCCTTTTAAAATACAAAGCATTGGTTTTGTTGATGATTTCAAAAACTATATTTCTTATAGAAATGAATTCAACAGAACTAATGTTGATACTATGCATATTACAAGTGAAGATTATAAAACTGGACAAAAGTTTAATGGCGAGGTTTCTTTAAATGAACATAACGTTGGAATTTTAGAGCCATCAGAAGAAGTAAATAATATGAGTTTCAAACCAATTATGCCTGAAAGTATGGAAGAAATTGAACGTAAAATTGCTAATGCACCTGCTGAATTACAAGAAGCACTTAGACAAATGGCACCTAGTAGAGTTAATTATTATAATAATGAAATTCCTACTTTTGAAGATCCTGGTAGAGGAGTAGCAAGATAATCTTGTTACTTTTTTTTATGATAATATGATTTAGAAGAAATATTAAAATAGTAATTGACTCTCCAGTTAACTGTAATGATTTAATTTAATTACAGGTGGTGAGTTATATGGCAAAATATTGTGCTGATTGTGAATATATAAATACTTTGGATAAGAAGCGTGATGGTATTTATAAGTGTAAGAAATGTAAATGCTATGTTTCTTCTTGTAGTGGGTGTTGTGAAAAATTTTCAGAAAGTTATAGTAGAAATTGGTATGAAAAGCAAAAACTTTACGATTTAGGGAAAAATAGTTGTCAAGATACTATACCAATTACTATGTATGTGGTAGTATTTATATTGTTATGTATTCTTTATTTTGTTGGAAAAATGATGGGGTATTAGGTTGGTGAGGTAAGTGAAATTAAAGATAGGAAAGTTTTCTAAACTATGTAATATACCAGTTAAAACCTTACGTTATTATGATGATATTGACTTGTTTAAACCAAGTGAAATAGATCTTTTTAGTGGATATAGATATTACACAGAAGAACAGCTTGATGATATATATTTAATTATGGAACTAAAGGAAGCAGGGTTTTCACTTTTAGAAATTAGAGATAACTGGAATAATTGGAATGATGAATATTTTTTGAGACAAAAAGAAAAAGTGTTTCAAGAACAAAAGTTATTAAATGAGAGAATTAAAAAACTTGATGAACTTAGAACAAGAATAGCTCATGGTATGATTTATAAAGAAAGAGTAGACGATGTACTCTTAAGAAGGAAGGATTGATTATAAATGAAAAAAACAAATTTAATTATTGGCAAACCTGATAGTGGTAAAACAAGAGGTTATATGTTTAACCAGGTTAAAGAAATGATAAGTAATGGTGATAATCTATTTATTTGGGATAATAAAGAAGAATATTATAATTACTTTTATAATGATTTAAAGGACGCTCATTATACTATTAAAATGGTACGGCTAGATGAACCAGAAAATTCTAATGGCTTTAATATACTTAGTTATCCTTACTTACTATATAAAAGTGGTAATGTTGATAAGGCTTTATTGCTTATTCAAGAACTTGGGGTATCTATGGTTAATACTAGTGATAATGTAACTGATTTTTGGGATAATAATGCTAGAGATTTATTATGTTCTTTAATTCTTTTGCTATTTAAAGAAGGAAAGAAGGAAGAAATAAATTTTTATAGTATAGTTAATCTTTTAAGAAAAATTGATGAAGATCAAAATAAACTAATTGAAGATTTAAGAAAATATTTGAGTAAATTAGACGTGATAGATCCAATATATAGTTTTGGCTCTGCTAGTATTTTTGCACCAATAGAAACAAGAAGTGGAATATTTGCAACACTTAAGTCAGCTTTAAGTAGTTACATTTTTAGACCGGCTATGTTAGATTTAGTAAGTACTGATGAAATAGATTTATGTAAAAGAGATAAAACTGCTATTTTCTTTTCAGGGGCTGGTAAAAATAGTTCTTTAGGTTTAGTACTATTAAAACAAGTTTTAGCTAAAAAAGAAAAAGATACTAGTTTGGTGTTAATATTTGATAATTTAAATAAAATACCTAAGATTTCTTTTATAGATGATTTTATAGAGTATGCTTCTAATAATAATACTATAAGTTATTTTATTACTAATAATTATAAAGAATTAATTAGTATGTATGGTGAGTTTATTTTTGAAGGGGTTAATAATGTTGTACAGATAGAACCAATGGAAATAGAGTATCAAGATAAAATAGGTGTGATGCCTAGAATTACAGTTAAAGAAAGAGCAATGTGTAATTTTGAATTTTTAGAGTCATAGTAGGCTCTTTTTTGGTTGACTTTAAATATTTGTTTTGCGATAATTTATAGCGATAGGAGTGAAAGTATGATAGGTAATGATTGGGATGAGAAACTAAAGATTATAGAAGAAAGTGATGGATTTAAAAAGTTTATGGGTGTTGTTAAACATGAATATGATACGAAAACTATTTTTCCACCTAAGGGTTATATATTTAATGCACTTAAATTGACCCCTTTTAGTAATGTAAGAGTGGTTATTATGGGGCAAGATCCATATCATGGTGAAGGTGAAGCACATGGGCTTTCGTTTTCAGTACAAAAAGGTATTAAAGTACCTCCTTCACTACAAAATATTTATAAAGAATTATATAGCGATTTAGGAATACCACCACGGAGTGATGGAGATTTAACTGGTTGGGCAAAAGAAGGGGTACTTTTATTAAATGCTGTTTTAACAGTTGAAAAAGATAAACCGGCTTCACATAGAAAATTAGGCTGGGAAAGACTTACTGATTATATTATTAAACTTGTTAATGAAAAAGATACACCGGTAGTCTTTATATTATGGGGAAATTTTGCTAAGGAAAAGGTTAAGTTTATAACTAATCCAATCCACTGTGTTATAACCTCACCTCATCCAAGTCCTTTTTCAGCCCGTTATGGGTTTTTCGGAAGTAAGCCATTTTCTAGAACAAATGAATTTTTAAAAAGTAAAAACTTAAAAGAGATTAATTGGGCGAGAGTTGAATAAAAAAAAGAGACTTTCGTCTTTTTTAGAATTTGAAATCATTATTATTATCATCTTGCATATCTTTACCATCAAAGAATGGTTTTATTTTGATATGATGAATTTTAGCAACAATATTATTAGGAAATTTTCTAGTTATATTATTTAAAATAGCTACCTCTTTGTTATAGTATAAAATACACGCGGTTAGTTTTTCATTACATTCTTTAAAGTCGTGTATAATGCTTATCATGTTTTCATTTTTTTCTAAATCTTCGTGATCGTGAAAAAGATTGTTTATAATGCTTTCAGCTGTTTTTAGGTCACGTTCTAAGTCAAAGTTAGAAATATCTTGGGTTTCTAAGGCAATGTATTCTTTTAAATATTCTTTTTGAGTTTTAAGTACTTCTAATATTACTAAGTTAGATCTTTTTACTAAATCAAATTTTTCTCTTAAAGCATTGTCTATTAGACTTTCTACATGTTCTATTTTTGATTTTTCTGTTTGTAATTTGTTATATATTGTAATATATAAAATAGCAAGTAAGCCAACAATTATAGTTATTAATAAAATTATATTTAATGGTTCCATTTTTTATTCTCCTAACTTAATTTAATTTTATCATAGTTTTTTTTTATTTGCATTATTTCATTGCTGATTTTTAATAATTATTTTATAATTTTATATATGGTAGGAGTGATAAGATGAAATTTAATTCGTTGATACCAGAGCTTAGTGTTACGAATATTACCTTTAGTACTAAGTTTTATGTTCTTTTAGGATTTAATGTTAAGTATGAGAGAAAAGAAAATAAGTTTGTTTTTTTAGAATACGAAAATAATCAGATTATGATAGAAGAAGTAAATAATAATTGGAGTGTTGGTAAACTTTCGTATCCTTTTGGAAATGGTATTAATTTAAGTATGGAAGTTAGTGATATAGATGCTCTTTATCAAAAAGTGAAAAAATTAGATATACCTATTTTTAGAGAGCTTAAAGTTAGTGAATATAAAGTTGATGATGAAGTTTATCAAGATAAAGAATTTTTAATACAAGATCCAGATGGGTATTTACTAAGATTTACTGGGTGATTGAAAGGGTAGTGTTAATAAATGGAAAAAAGTTATATTAATCTTTTTACATTAGAGCAACTTAATAAATATGGTTTAACAAAAGATGATCAAAATAAAATTGCTGTACTTGTTAATAAGGCTATTAATGAAGAACTTTATACGTCTACAAAGGATTTCCAACATAATTTGCTACATATAGAAAGAGTAATTGCTTACATTTGCATGATCGCTAATAAGTTAAATAGTGAAGATATTGATTTAGAATTACTTTTGACGGCGGCTTTGTATCACGATATTGGTAAAACATTGGGTGCTTCTAATAAAATGCATGGATTTGTTGGTGCAAAACAATTTTTAGATAATCATGTTGGTGATTTGGATTATAAAAAGGCTACTATTATTTCCACATTAATAAAACAGCATGCTTTAGAAGAAGATAAAATCGATTTTTCTAATGTAAAAATTACCGATATGGAAAAAATTAAAGTTCAAAAAATGAGCGATATTTTGAAAGATGCTGATGCGCTTGATAGAAATAGGTTTAATTATCCTGCACCTGTTGGGGGATGTGATATCAATAAACTAAGAACTAAAGAGGCAAAAACCGTTTTAAGTGTTAGCAATGCTTTTTTGGCTGATTATAATTTAGCGATGATTCATAATAAAGAAGAGTTAGAAGGAAAAACAATCTTAAATAATTATAAGTTATTAGATGAATGGATTAGTGCTTTTCATAATGGTGAAAAAAATATATTTCATGCTTCTTTAAATCCTTGTATTGAAAAATTAGAGGTGAACGAAAGTACTCAAAAAGGAAAATATGTTTATGGAGGAGTAGATCCAATTGATTGTTTTAAAATGGCTACATTTCGTTCATCTACTTTATTTCCAAGAGAAAAAAATGCTATTAAAGAAATATTTCCAGGAACAATAGATGAAACTTTAGATTCTAAATATATATCTATATATAAATTGCCTAAAGAAAAATTTGTGGAGTATTTAGAACCAAGCACTAAGGCTCCAAATGGTGAATGGATTTCTTATGACTCAGTAGTGCCAACTGAACAGGTGTCTTTTGAAGCTCTAGATTTGCTTCATTATTTGGAACTTAAAAATGAAATTAAGATAATCAAAGACTATACTTTTAGTACTCAATTTCTTTCTTTTATAAATGCTTTTAGAATGTATATTTGGCAAATTAAGCAAATTAAAGATAAACCATTTGCTATGGATAAGCATTTTGAATTGCTGAGTACTGTGGCTCAGTATTATAGTAGTGATAAGTCTTTTATAGATATTTTGGGTTTTGTTAGAAATGATATAGATAATGAGATAAGACATTATATTGATTCTTTTACCAAGCAATATGGTAGAGAGCCTGATTATGATAATGAAAATGAATGTTTAAAAAACTTACTTGAAATATATAATGAAAAATATTTTTATATAGATGATGATGGACAAAAGTCTTTAAATGAGGAATATTTAAATAAATTACTAGCATCTAATAATTATGAATATAGAATTTTAAATGGAAATTTAGATTCATATAAAAAAGATCAAGATTTAATTAGGAAAAGAGCAATAAATGGTTATTTTAATTGCTTTATAGTTGTGATAGTTACACTTATGATTGGAGTAGTATTATCAATAGTCTTGGTTAATAAATGATTTTTATAAATTTAATTTGTTTTAAGTCATTGTAGTTATACATGACTTTTTTTGATACAATATTTTTTACTTATTTTAAAGTCTTATGGTTATTAAATATTTAAAATATTTTATATTAATTTTTCTTTTTTTCTTGAATAATTATTTCAATATTATGTATTTTAGCAAGTTCTAGTAAATCTTTAAAGAGAAAGTTGCTTCTTCCTAGTTCATTTGATTGTTCCCAATCTTTTGATTTGTTAATTGTTTGGGCAAATTCTTTTTGGGTTTTACCTGTGCTTTGCCTTATAAAATATAAAATTTCATTTGGCTTATATTCATTTGCTTTTATCTTCAATTTAAACACCTCTTTAATTTACTTTAACAAATGATTTTTTTTAAAATTTGATAGGCGTATTGACAATACGTTTTAGATTGTGCTATATATATGTTATGGTAAGCGTATTATTAGTACGTTAAAGATGGTGGTATTTTGAAAAAGTTTAAATCTAATAAAAAATTGATGATAGTTTTATTCGTGATAGTATTTTTAAATGGTATATTTTATTATGTTTATTTTGGGAAAAGTTATGCAGTATTTGAAAGTAATAAAAAGTTTAATGTGATAAATGGAACTGTGAGTGACCCAGGAGACATATATTTTGCTTATTATGTAGATGGCGAGATAACGCGTAGTATGCCAAAGCAAAACACAGGTTATACATTAAATAAAGAGAAGAGTAATTGTACAAATGGTGTAGTGCCAAACTGGAATAATGCGACATGGACTTTCGAGGCCAATTATAGTGGATACAACGCGACAGATTATACAAGAACTAGATGTAACTTATATTTTGAGAAGACTAGTAAAGTAGTAAGTACAGTTATTGGTGATATAGATGTAAATACTTATACGCCAGATTTTACAAAGAGTGCGTGTGATGATTCTACTTGTGAATCACATGAAAAAGGAATATATGAGACACAAGATGGTGATGGAACAAGTTATTATTACCGAGGTAGTGTAGAAAACAACTATGTTAAATTTGCAGGCTTCTATTGGCGTATCATCCGTATTAATGGCAATGGTAGTATTCGTATAATTTATGATGGGACAGTAGCACACGACAATGGTGAGGCTAGCGAAGATAGATATTACTCTAAAACTAATTATAACTCTACGGCTAGCGATAATATGTATGTTGGGTATATGTATACAAGTGGACAAGTACATGGGATAGGAACTAGCTCTTTGATTAAAACTAGTAATGATAATTTTTATAAAGATAAGTTAATTAATTATGATAATTATATTGATACTAATACAGGCTTTTGTGGAGACCGAAGTGTTATTTCTTCTAACACAGGAACTGGAACAGGTAGTAATTATACTTTGTATGGTGGTTATGAAAGACTTTTGAAATCACAACCTAGTTTGGAATGTGAGAGTACTAGTGATTATTACACAGTTAATGGTTCTAGCAAAGGTAATAAAGCTCTTAGCTATCCGGTTGGATTAGTTACTATGGATGAGGTAATGTATGCTGGGTATGCTGGTGGCTTTAGTAGCGGTGGATATGTGTTGACAGCACCTAATATTAATTCATATATAAACATAGGTTTTAATTTTTATACTATGACACCGATAGGTTTTTTATGGCCAACAAACTGGACAAATGGTAGTTATGCAATGATTTATTGTATAGATGCAAGAGCTATTAATGATGTTGACCCTCAAACATATTACTCATTTGGCCTAAGACCAGTTATAAATTTAAAAGGTAATCTGAGTGTTAATGGGTCTGGAACTAAGGATAATCCATTCATCTTTACAGCATAAATATATTAAAGTTATTAATTTTATTCTTTTTATGATAAACTTGGTTTAGGGTGATATATATGAAGTTTATTAGAGTTGTTGTAGGTGAGTTACAAGAAAATTGTTATATTTTAGTTAATGAAAATAATGAAGCAATAGTGATAGACCCAGGTGATGAAAAAGAAAAGATATTAGATGTTTTAAGTACTAAAAAAGTTGTTGGCCTTTTAGTTACACATTATCATTTTGATCATATTGGAGCTTTAGATTATTTAAAAGATAAATATGGGTTACAAGTTAATGTAATACCTAAAGGCTTTCAGTGTGAAATGATAAATACACCAGGACATACGAAGGATTCTAAGTCTTTTTGTTTTCGGGATATTAATGCTATTTTCGTAGGAGACTTTATATTTAAAGGGAGTATTGGTAGAACTGATTTAGGTGGTAATAACGAAGAAATGAAAAAAAGTATAAAAATGTTTTTGGATAGTGATTTAGAAGATATGATTTTATATCCTGGGCATGGTGAGTCTACAACTATTCGTGATGAAAAAGATAATTTGGAATATTTCTTAAATACTTTATAAATTTTTGGAACAAATGTTCGAAAAAGTATTGACATATGATTTTTAATCCTTTAATATAACTAGCATACATTTTGAAGATTATTTGTTTAATAGTGTAAGAAAACTACTAAAATATTATTTTGCAAAAGTTAGATAAACACAAAAGTAAATAATGATTTTTCTTCAATAGTAAATATATAGAATATGGAGGCTTTAATGAATCAAATAAGTGAATATAATGAAACAACTTTTGAAAGTATTAAACATATTAATGAATATGGAAAAGAGTATTGGTATGCTAGAGAATTGCAAGTGGCTCTTGAGTATAAAGAGTGGAGGAAATTTTCTGGAGTAATGGATAAAGCTATGAATGCATGTAATAATAGCAATATTAATGTACTAGACCATTTTGCCCAAGCCGACAAAATGGTAGAAATAGGCTCTGGTGCTAAAAGAAAACAAGTTGATTATGAATTATCAAGATACGCTTGTTATTTGATAGTACAAAATGCAGATGCTAGAAAAAAGGTTGTTGCTTTAGGACAAACGTATTTTGCTGTGCAAACTAGAAAACAGGAATTAAGTGAAAAAGAATATGTTAATTTAACTGAAGAAGAAAAAAGATTTACTCAAAGAGATTTAACTAAAAATGGTAATTATTCTTTAAATCAAACGGCTAAAAATTGTGGCGTTAAAAATTTCGATAAATTCCATAACGCTGGATATAAGGGGCTATACAATGGTGAAACAGCGAATGATATTGCTAAAAGAAAAAAATTACGATATCGTGAAGATATTTTAGATAATATGGGCAGTGAAGAATTAGCGGCTAATCTATTTAGGATAACGCAGACTGAAGCAAAGTTAAAAAAGGATAATATTTCTAGTGAAGATGATGCAAATCAAACACATTATAATATTGGCAAGAATATTCGTGAGGTTATTATTAAAAATGGCGGCACTATGCCTGAGAAATTACCAACGCCCAAAAAATCATTAAAAGAATTAGAAAAAGAAAAGAAAATACAAATAAAACTAGAAAAAAACAATTAGATTTTTCTAATTGCTAATCAAATGTATCTGAGTAATCCACATTGTAATTTATTTTCTCATTAAATTCAACAAAGTTAATATATAACATGCGTATTAAATACCATGTGCCATTATTTGGGTCAGAAAGAATTAAATGATCTCTTCCAGATTGTTCTATAACACCGGTATATATTTTGTCACGCCATTCATTAGAATCAGGAAATGAAGCGTATACTTTTACTGATTTTCCTTTGTTTAATCTTAATATGTTTTCTATTAAACTTTGTTCTAATGGGTAAGATTGCTCGACTGAGATATTACCTGGTGGTGTTATGGGTGCTGCATTTGAAGCACTTGGAAATGTAGGATTACTAAAAAAACTACCGTTTATAATTATCACCTCTAGTTAAATTTATGAATATTTTTTTTATTTAGAACTCTTGTTATTTTACTATCTCAACTTAAACACTTTTTAGAGACTAAAAGCTCCCTAGGCCTTTATTTATAAGGCTTTAAGGAGCTTTTTAAAT
>CAKOMI010000037.1 GCA_934096605.1 uncultured Bacilli bacterium | reverse complement strand
TTTAGAATAGTGTGTTGCAAGTGTGTTTGAAAGTATGAAAAAACCCCAAATTATGGGGATTATTGTACTCCTGGTGGCTCCAACGGGAATTGAACCAGTGACACAAGGATTTTCAGTCCTCTGCTCTACCGACTGAGCTATGGAGCCAAATGGCGGTTCGTACGGGATTCGAACCCGTGGTCTTCTGCGTGACAGGCAGACGTCATAGGCCTCTAGACTAACGAACCATTGGTTGCGGAGGCTGGATTTGAACCAACGACCTTCGGGTTATGAGCCCGACGAGCTACCAGGCTGCTCTACTCCGCGATAAATTAATTGGCGGAGGAAAAGGGATTCGAACCCCTGCGCCGCTTGCGCGACCTCTCGGTTTTCAAGACCGATCCCTTCAACCGGACTTGGGTATTCCTCCAATAGTAATTAAAAATAAAATGGTGCCCAAGGCCGGACTTGAACCGGCACGAGCTTTAACACTCGCAGGATTTTAAGTCCTGTGCGTCTACCTATTCCGCCACTTGGGCAGGCACTTGTCTTAGTTCATAAGACTTTTTCATTATAATATTAAATTACAAAATAATCAAGTTTTTTTTATACTTTTTTTCAAAAATTAGCATTTTTATCATTTTTTTGATATTCTTCTAGCTTATCACTTACCCAAATTGGTAGTTGTTTCTTTAATAAAGTAAAACCATGATCAATATTTTTTTCTTTTTCTTTACCATACCAAGTATTTTTTATACTGCATCTAAGTTGCTTTTTTTCTTCATCAATTGAAAGTATTTCACAAGTTACATTATCAGAAACTTTAGCAAAGTCTTCAATATTTGCAACATAATTATCACTTAACTCAGAAATATGGATTAAGCCAGTATAATCATTATCAAATAATAGAAAGACTCCATAAGGTGATAAACCAGTTACAACACCGGTAACAATATCGTGTTCTTTATATTTTTTCTGCATAAGCACCACCACACATAACTCATTATATCTAATTTTTCTTTACTTGTTAAGTCAAAAATTTTATAATTATAAAAGGAGGCCTTTATGAGCGAAGAACAAATAACTAATAAAATAAAAGAACAATTAGAAGATATTAGACCATTTCTTAATATGGATGGTGGCGACATTGAATTCATTAAATATGAAGATGGTTATGTCTATGTTAAATTAACTGGGGCTTGTGCTTTTTGCGGATTCCAAGATTATACTATCAAAGATCATATTGAAGCATTTCTAAAAGAAGATATTAAAGAAATCAAAGGAATTATTAACGTATCTTTATAAATCGTTACTCTTATTCAACCAAACTATCTCATCAATTGGTTGATATTTTTGAATGATTTTATATGCTTCATTTAAAAAATCTTCCATTTGATCTTTTTTGGTAATTATTTTTAACAATTCATCTTCTTTATCATTATTATTAATAATACTTTCTTGTTTATCAAAATAATACGTTGGAAAAATAAGTCTTGCATAAAGCATACTAGCTTCATAAAAACTTGGTTTTCTTAAATTCATATATGTTTTTAAATCAATTAAAGCATAGTTATTATTTTCTAAAGCCATACTCTTTAAATATTCACTAATATCTCTTAAATCTCTATCTATTACCATACTAAAGGGATTTAAATAAGTACTGGCATACTCTAGATAATGCATTCTTTGATGACTTATAACTAAGTTATCATTTTTTATTATATTTTTATTTTCTAAATATTTAACATAGCAAAGTGCATTTTCACTTAATCCCCTATAATAACTAAAAGAACTAACAATTACGGGATACTGTTTACCAAGTTCACTTACTTGATATTCTAAATAATTAATTTTTTCTTGCCATAATGTATACCAATCATTTCTATATAATTTACTTTTAATATTATTTATAATTCTAGTCTTATTAGTAAAATCGATAATTTCTAATAAAGTAATTTCTTTATTATCACCACTTTCATCCAAAAGAACATAATAATTATTATTTTCAATTGTAATAAAAGAACCATTAATATTTTTTATAGGTGAATATATCAAAACATTTCTTTTTAATAAATCATCAGTTATTTTTAATATATCCTCTATTTCTTCTAAATCGCGATGAACTACGAAAAAATGATACTTTTTATCATTAATAGTAAAATACAAACTATCTTTAGTATCTTCTATATAATCACTTAATTTAATTAAATAGTATCTATATAATAATTCTTTCATATTAATTTTATATGTTTAAAAAGAAAAAAAAGAACCCTTATAGGATTCCGTTATCACTAGACGTTACATTTTGAGCATTTTGATGTGCGATTGTAGCAATTGTTTCAGCAGCTTGAGCATTTTTTAAATGTTCTTCTGCTTTGCCTTTCAAATCATTTATTTCTGTTTCAAATGTATTCATCTTTTCTTGATATTTATGTAATATTGCTTGTAAATCATTTTGATATTTTGTATTTAAAGCGGCAATTTCATCCATTAAATTATCATAGTCAGTCTTTTTTGGTTCATTACTTACAATTTCAACATTAGTACTAGGATTTTCTACTGGTGTAGGTACTGGTTCTTTGATAACTTGCGCAGGTACATTAGGAATAATTGTTGGTTCTTGGGCAGGCTCTGTTACAGGAGGTACAACAGGTATTACTTGGGCTTGTGGCTCACTTACAGGTGGCACAGCTGGTATTTCTGGTTTAACAGTATTAAAACCTGGTACAACATTCGCATCTTCTACCATAGGAATTGGTGTTGGTTCACTTACTGGCTTAAAATTCATAATTTGTGTTTTAACATTATTTTTAATTGTATCTAATTGATTAGGATTTAAACCTAAAGTTCTACCATCACCTAAAGCAGCTGAAAGTGTTTCAATTCCCCCTATTTGTTCGTTTAAATAAACAATCTTACTCATTATAAAACACCATCCACTTCTACATTAGATTTTATAATATCAATTATAACACTTTTAACCTCACTCCAAGCAGCATCATCTAAAATAGGTTGATAAACCCCATCTTTTTCCCAGTAAAATTCAACAACTTGGTTACCATTATTAACTTCTTTTTTATCAAGAACTAAAATAGGCACATCTTTAATATTTGGTTTACTATCATCAACTGATTTAAAATGACAAATAACGTCTTTCTCATCCATCTCACCATTAGGACGAGCTAATATAACTTTTTCTTTCATAACTTTCCCCTCTTATTCTTTCTTTATTTCTTAAAAATTATAACAAAGTTTTATTTAACTTTCAATACTTTCATCACTCTCTTTTTGGAGAATGAAATATTTACATTCTTTTGCACAGTAGTTTTGTAAATAATCAGCAACTTTACTAAAATCATTTATTTCTTTAAAATTTAAATTATCTTTATTATTAAAGCCTTTTAATCTTAATTTACCATATGCCCAGTCGCCAAGTACATAATCATAAGGCAAGAAGTAATCTGTAAATCTTTTTATAACCTCTTCTTCTATGTAAGCATCACGAACATTTTTAATTAAAATATAACTTTTATTTAATAATATTTTCTTTTCCATAAATCCCCCATTATAAATATTTAAAAGCAAATAAAATTACAATAAATATTGAGGTAGCAAGAACACTTAAGAATAGTAAGAAATCGACATAACCATTACCACTTGTTATTTTATTGCCATATCTTTTGTAATAATTAATTGCTTTATCTAACACCTCATTTTTATTTTCTAATGTATCATCAACATGAAAGAAATGATATATTTCCTTATTAACTTTTTCTAAATCATAATCACTTAAATTAATAATCTGTTCTTTTTTATAACCTAATAAAACATAAGCTTCTTCATTTAAAATATTCCTTTTAATTGGCTCTAGTTTAAATGTATGACTCATTTCAAATTTCTTACTATTAAAATATTTATCAATTAAAGTAATATCATTTAAATAAAGATTTAATTCTTTTAACATATAAGGATTTTTAGTATCACTTGTATAAAGATATTTTTTAAATTCTATTTCACTTTCTAAAGATAGATTCATACTTTTTTTCTTATAGAAAAACATATCTATTAAACTTTCTTCAATCTTTATAAAAGACTTATTAGGTTTAATATTGTTTAAAGTTTCTTCTTTATAAGATATAAAGGCATTTTTAAATTCTTCTAACTTATCTTTAGGATAACCATACTTAGTAATGTTACTATCAAATCCCCCCATATTATGTTCATTTTGGGTTATGTAGGGATTTACTATATCTAGTTCACCATATATATAAACTAAAGTTCTAATAGCTGTTACTAAGAAATTTTGACCACTTGGTTCTAATGGTTTATCTTTAATCTTTAAGTAAAGCAAAATACCTTGACTAAGCACATCATTTATAAATACCTTTCCTATCATATCCTTCACCTTAATATAAGTATAACATAAAAATTAAGGAAAAACATTAAAGAAAACAGTTTTCGATTCAAAAGTTTTACCATAGAGATTAGGAACAACGCCATTAACAATAACAGAATCAATTAATAAGGAATATTTTAATTCTTCATTTTCTTTAGTTACTGGACTAATTATTTCATAAGTTAAACTAATATCTAAATAAATTTCTATTAAAGCATTGTTAATACCATAAGCCTGAATGTTAGTTTTAACTTGTGTAAAGACTGTGTCAATATATTGAATACCAATGGGAATTTTAGGACCAAAGTTATTTAAAAAAGGTGAGTTGCTAGCCATACCGATAGGAATATTTAAAAGAAGTCTATTATTGGCATCAGTAAGTTCATTTTTTATACTTAATGTAAGTTTATTAGCCATCCCATATATTGCTTGTTGATTAAAGTTAATTGTTGTTATCTCACCCTCACTATTTTTAGTATATTTTAAAATATCTTCATTATCTAAAGAAGAGGACTTAAGAAAGTTACTAGCCACATTTTTAAGTTTTTTATTAAGGGTTATCTTAGCTACATGATTTAATTTAGGACTAATACGTTTATCAATATAATTAAAGAAAATTAGAGAAAAGATTAATATGCTAATGATTGTCCCTAAAATTTTAATAAATAATTTATTACCTAGATTTTTCTTCATACTAAATAATATGAAAAAAAGAGCTATTTCATTAAAACAGCCCTAAATTTAAGAAATCATTAACAAAAATAACGATGCCTGCAATAATAGCAATGAATATTAGGAAAATAAGAATTTTAATTATAATGCTGCTAAAGTGATTCTCATCATCTAAGAATGAATCATCAAAGTCCTTTTTATTAAATGACATACTATTAGTATAGAATGATTTATCTATTTCACTTTCTTTTTGTTTATTATTTTCACTTTCTTCTATTTTTTTTCTTTCTTCATCTAATTCTTTGGCTCCTGCAACAATCGTGTTCTCGTCCCCTTTTAAATCACTTAATAAGTCAAGTGGATCTAAGCCTTTTGTTTCTTCACTTTTAATTTCTTTAGTCATTTGTTCATTTATATTTATTGTATTTATAAGCTCCATTAATTCTTCTTTAGTTTTTTCGGTTGATGACTTAGTCGTATTTTCTTTATCAACTTCTAAACTTTTTAAAATATCATACTGAGTATCTCGAATCTTTTTTAATCTTTCATTTTCATAATCTATTTCTTTTTCAAGTCTTGCTTTATCTAAAATAGCATTAATATCATATTCTTTTGTTGCTTCAAGTTCTATCTCAGCACTGTCATCATCTTCAATAGCAAGACTTCTTCTTTTAGGAGGTTCTTGATAGTTTTTTTCTAGTATTTCTTTGATTTTATCAACGTCAATTTGACTATTTTGGTCACCAATCACTTTGGCATTAGAAAAGCTATTAAAACCAGAAATATCACTATGTTTTATTTCTTCATATAACTCATTATTTTTTTTAGTTCTTTTTGGAGCATTATCACCATCATCAAAATATTTTTCTACTCTTGTTTTCATAATAGGATATCCTTTCATTATAAATGATATCATAATTTAGAGTTTTTGCAAATATTTTGTCGAATTTTTTTTAGGCTTTCTTTATTCTCTTTAAATTCTTTTAACTGGTTTAAATAGTTTTGATAACTAAAGCCACTTTCAAGTGCGTGCACTAAAACTTGTTCTTCATCTTGATATTCCAGAGTCTTAGTTGTAATAACAGGTACTAAACAATTTCTTTCTTTAAAAAATTCATTTACTATAGTATTTTTAGAAACTAGTCTTCGTTCTTTTTTTAAGAAAGTTGAAAAATATAAAAGTGCAAAAGAATATTCTTTGGCAAGAATTAAATAATCACTTTCTAAAATTGCATATTGGGTTGCATCAAGTAAGTAATCTTCTATTTTATCAATGATAAATTTTAATTCAAATATTAGGTTTCTAATAATTACTTCTTCTTTTACGTAAATTTCACTAAGCCATAAGTAGTTTTGGTAGTTATTATCAGCTGTTTGTTCCATTAGCCTTGCTTCTTCAAATTCTTTTTTTCTTTTTAAATCGCCAATAATTTCATCAAAATCTTTTTGATCTTCTAAAAAAGAAGATTTTAAAAAACTATTTTTAGGTGTAATAAATGTTGCATGCATTTCTTTTAATTTGGTTTCAATTAAAAACATTAAAAAGTCTCCTCTCTATAATTTTATTTAGTGAGCCATTTTTTTAGTCTTGTAAGTAATTTCTTTTTTGCTTATAATATAAAAAAGAAAGAAGGAATTTTATGAAAAAATTGATTTTAAATACAGACTTATGTATTGGCTGTGGGGCTTGTGTTGGTATAGATCCTGAGCATTTCGATTTTAATGATGAAAATCTATCGCATGTTATAAGTGAAGATAATTTAGAATCGACTAGTTTACAAGACGCGATTGAATCATGTCCAGTTGGTATTATAGCAATTGAAGGTGATGAATCAGAAAAAGAATGTCAATGTGATCATTGTAATGGTTGTTGTCATGAATAATCCGCTTTAAAAAGCGGTTTTTTTATTTTAAAGCGTATAGTTTTTTTACTTCTTTAATAGTAAGGCTTCTATATTCACCTGGTTTTAAACCTTCAAGCGTTAAGAAAGCAAATGTTTCTCTTTTTAATTTTTTGACGTCATGATGCATGGATGCAAATATTTTTTTAACAATGTGGTTACGTCCTTCCCTAATGCCTATTAAAACACTTGATGAATCACTTTCTTTATTTACTTTTTTTACCTTTAAATAGGATGGCACGACTCTTCTTCCTTCAATAGTTATGCCTTTTTTTAATTTCATAAACTCTTCAGGTGTTAAAATACCATTTATTTTAGCTAAATAAACTTTTTCAACCATATGACTAGGATGTGTAAGGATTTTAGTAAGTTCCCCATCATTAGTAAGAAGAAGTAACCCGGTAGTGTTATAATCAAGACGCCCGACAGGATAAATTCTAGCCTTAGTTGGCACGAAAGAAACAACAGTTTTTCGGTTATGTTCATCATTTACAGTTGAAACACAACCTTCTGGTTTATATAAAAGATAGTATTCTTTATCTTCTTTATTTGATAAAGCATGTCCATCAACTACTATTTCATCTTCATAAGACACTTTAGTACCTAGTTCGTTAACTAAGTTATTATTAACGTACACTTTATTACCTGTAATATACTCTTCTGCTTTTCTTCTAGAGCAAAAACCACTATTTGCTATTACTTTTTGGAGTCTTTCCATAATTATTCACCACCTTCAAATATTTTTAAAAATTCTTTTGGTATTTTAGTTTCAACTACAATGTCATCTTTACGATAAGGAACGTGTAAAGTAAGTTTGTAGCAATGTAAACCAAGACGACCTATAGGATTTTTATGAGACCCATATTTTTTGTCGCCAATTAAAGGATACCCATATTCACTAAGCGATACCCTAATTTGGTGCTTACGGCCTGAAAGTATTTCAATATCAAGTAAACTATAAGCTCGGCTTGATTTTATAGTTTTAAACTTAGTCGTACATAACTTGCCATGTTCTTTATCAGTAATATAAACATTTAAACGGTTATTTTCTGCTAAGTAATATTGTAAAGTAGAGGAACCTTTAACACGACCTTCCACAACACCCATGTATAGCCTTTGTAAAGCACATTCTTGCCAATTTTCTTGTAAATAATGTTTTAATTTTTCATTTTTAGCAAAAACTACTATTCCTGAGGTATCTTTGTCTAATCTATTGACAATAAAGACTTTATTTTTAGGATATTGTTTTTTTACATAAAAACTAGCCATACTATACAAAGTATTAGATTCTCTTTTTTCAGTAGCAATAGTCAATAATTTAGCTGGTTTATTAACTATTAATAGTTCTTTATCTTCATATAAAATATCTAACTTTTTCATGATCTTCCTGCTCCTAGATTTAATGTATCTTCTTTAATAATATTAATAGTTTGACTAGTACCATCTGTAAAATTAACAGTTAAGTCTTCGCCTTCTTCTTCACTCAATATATACTGAGCAATATGATTTAAATAAAAAATGTCGCCTAAATTATTACTTTCTATTTTTCCATTTAAAATTTCTTCGTAAGTTGTCGCATCAGTAATTCTATTTTGACCAATATTATAGCTCATATAGCCTTTTATAATATCATGTTTTTTATCAACTAAATACCTTAAATAAGCACAGGCAATTTTAATATTATTTTTAACTTCATACATATCACGATTACAATAAATTTGATAGCCTTCTTGTTGTAATTTATTAGCTTCTCTTATTTTGACTAAATCATCGCCTAAGTCTTTTTTATCATAAATCATCGTGGATAAATCTTCTAATTTAAATTGATCATAAGACTTTGGTAAAACATAAATTTTATCATAATCAACAACTTCACCATTTTCCATTACAGGCACGACTATTTTTTCACAGTTAATACTAGTTAAACTACCGACATTTCTCTTAGTACTTAAAGAGGAACTATCTAAATAATACCTTTCTTGGCTAAATAAAGCGGCAGTAAGAGAATATGGCAAGCCATAACGATTAGTATAGTAGCTTATAATGTCGCCATATATTTCATCAGTAGCAAGTCGTCTTTCTCTATTTTGATACTCACCGCCTTGGTATTCAACATGAATATGAACCTCACCTTCATTAGTAACGCTTTCTTCCTTTAAAGTATCCTCTTTGGCCGTATTCTCATACTCTCTTTCTTCACTTTCAATAACAGTAGCGAATGGTATATCTAAATTTTTTGTTTCTATTTTATCAATTTCTCTAGCCGCACCAACAGCTAAAAGGGCAACTACTGTTAACGTACCAATTGTTCTTGCGCTTTTATTAATTTTACCATGATTAGACTTAAGTTTATTTATATCTACTTTTTTATGGGGGCCTGGGCCAATTACAAGGACCTTATTAGCCCTTAACTCCATTACAACAACTTTAGCTAAATATAATTCATTACCAATTATATTGTAACGATAGTATTTATGATGTGTGCGATCTAAAAACATTTTTTTATAAGTCCCATCTTCCCCATTTAAAAATTTAACTGAAACAGGTTTATTAGGATACTTAGCCATTAAATAGCTAATTATTTTATCTCTTTCAAATTCTCGGATCATAACTACTCCATATATTCTTCTAGAAGTTTGGCTACTTCATCAAGTTCAGCCTCATCTGATACGTCTAATAGTTCATAGTCATCTTCATCGCTATCAGGATCATAAATAGATACAAAAATATCTTCACTTGGCATATCAGTATATTCATAAATCAAATAATGACGATCACGATTTTCGTTATACAAACTAGTAATTATACGACATTCGCGTGTCCCTTCATCAGTTTCTAAAGTAAATTTTTCTGGCATATTATTTTCCTTCTTTCTTTTTCTTTATTAATTCATTTACGGCTTTTAAAACGCCTAATTTAGCCGTGTGGTATGTGAGTCCCCCTTGTTGATAAGCAATGTAAGGAGGTCTTATGGGGCCATCACATGATAGTTCAATGCTACTACCTTGCGTAAAAGCACCCGCAGCCATGATAACTTGATCTTTGTATCCTGGCATATCACCTGCTATGGGAGTTACAAAAGCATCAATAGGACTACCATCTTGAATTCCTTTACAATAAAGGATTAAATACTCCGGATTATTAAATGTAATAGTCTCTACGATATCGCTTCTTTCTTCGTCTGGACTTGGGTCAGTCATATATCCCATTTTATCTAATAATAGACTTGTTAACAAGGATGCTTTAAGAGCACTTGCTACGACGCTTGGAGCGAAGAACAAGCCTTGTAAAAATTGCTTATTAGCCCCAAGACTAGGTCCTACGTCTGCTCCTTCCCCTGGCAAGGTCAAGGCTTCACTTACTAAATTAACGTATTCTTTTTTACCAACGACATACGCTCCATTAGAAGCAATACCACCACCTAAATTTTTAATAAGGGAACCCACAACTAAATCAGCCCCTACCTCACTAGGTTCAGTTTTAGATACAAACTCACAATAACAATTATCAACCATAACAATAGTACTTGGACTAACTTTTTTTATTAAAGATATTACTTTTGCGACTTTGGTAATATCAATGGTTTTTCTAGTTGAATAGCCACGACTTCTTTGAATCTCTATCATTTTTACGGGTTTATTTTGTAGATATTCTTCTATTTTAGCATAAGCAAAATCATTATCTATTAAATCTATTTGATCATAGAAAACGCCAAAACTTTTTAAGGAACTTGGATTATCAACAATACCTATTACTTCATGTAATGTGTCATATGGAGTCCCGCTTATCGATAACAATGTATCCCCTGGTCTTAAAATACCAAATAATGTTTTAGTAAGGGCATGGCTTCCTGAAACAAATTGATTTCTTACTAAGGCACTTTCGGTTTTAAAAATGGTTTTATAAACATTTTCAACTCTTTCTCTTCCTACGTCGCCATAGCCATAACCAGTTGTTGATGTAAAATCACTTTCACTTACATGATTTTGCCAAAAAGCATTCATGACTTTTGAAGAGTTATATTCTTCTAATTCATCTATCTTTTGGCATTTACTATTAAACTTTTCTTTCACACTTTCATATAACGCCCATGTTTCTGGTTCTAAGTCTAAAAATTCTTTCATTTTCTCACCAACTCCAATTCACCCGACTTTTTAGTATACATATATTCTATTATCTTATCCGTTGCCTTATCAAGAGATATAAAGTCAAGTTGTTTTTTGATATCACTTGGAAAATCATTCATTGGGGTATCAAGCCACCCAAATAATAAGGCATTAATATAAATATCTTGATAGTCCCTAGCAAATGTCTTAGTTATTTGATTAACACCACATTTCGATATATCATACTCTAGTGATACCATGTCATAAGCATCTACTGTATTATCAGATGATATGTTAATGATATGCCCATGCACCTCTTCTAAATCAGGCAAGAACTCTCTTATCAT
>CAKOMI010000036.1 GCA_934096605.1 uncultured Bacilli bacterium | reverse complement strand
AAAAAGAACTATTTATTTAGTTCTTCATTAAGTATTTCTTTAGTCATAACAGGATTTGCTTTACCACGGGTAGATTTCATGACTTGACCAACAAAATAATCAAACAAATTAGTCTTACCAGATTTATATTGTTCTACTTGACTAGCATTATTTTTAATAATATCGGTAATTAAAGATAACAATTCTTCTTTATTAGATATCTGGGCATTATCCTTACTAATGAATGTAACTGGTTCTTTTTTACTTTCTAAAGACTTATAAAATATTTCTTTAGCTTGTTTATTAGAAATAGTGCCATCATTTATTTTATCAATAATTTGCTTTAAATACACTGGTGTAATATAAAAATCACTAATGCTTAATTCTTCTTTATTTAATTCACCAACAATTGTAACAGTAATCCAGTTAGCTCCCGTTTTAGCGTCTATTCCCAGTTTTAAACACTCTTCAAAATAGTCTGAAATTGGCTTTTCTTTAATTAACACACCTGCATCATATTCTGATAAATGATAATTTTCTATATAATCTTTTTTACGTTCCATAAATAGTTTGGGAATAGAGGTTCTTATACTTTCTAACCAAGAGTCTGTAACTTTAAATTTAGGAATATTAGGTTCAACAAAATACTTATAATCAACTGCGTCTGCTTTACTACGCATATAAATCGTACTAAAACTATCCTCATCCCATCTTCTGGTTTGTTGAGGCATCTCGTCATACTCACCATTTTCTTTTAGCTCAGTTTGTCTTTCAATTTCATAGTTAATAGCATCTCTTACGCCACCAAAAGAGTTAACATTTTTAATTTCAATTTTTGTTCCCCAGTTATTTGGGTCAGTTTCATCTAAACTACTATCCATTATAGAAACATTAACGTCACATCTAATTTGGCCTTTTTTAGTATCAGCCTCAGAAATATCCGCGTATTGATAAGTTCTACGCATATGTTCTAGAAAGGCTACGGCTTCACTTGCTGTATGAAAGTCTGGTTCTGTTACAAGTTCAAGTAAAGGTACACCTGCTCGGTTATAGTTAATGGTACTGGTTGTTTCGTAGTGATCTAGACTTGCTGCATCTTCTTCTAGGTGAATATTGTTAACACGTACTCTTTTTAACTTTCCATCACATTCATAATCAACATATCCATATATACCAACGGGAATGGGTTTAGTCTCTTGGGTAATTTGGTATCCCTTTGGTAAATCAGGATAATAATAGTTTTTTCTTTCAAACCAAATGTATTCTGGCTGAGTACAATTAGTAATCATACTAGCCCTAAGGGCAAGTTCAACGGCCTTTTTATTAACGACTGGTAAAACACCAGGAAAGCCCATATCAACAGGTCTTACACTTGTATTAGGGGAAGAACTATAGTCATTTTTGGCACTAGAAAAAACTTTTGTTTTTGTTTTTGATATTTCACAGTGCATCTCAAGACCAATCTTAGCAATATATTTACTCATCTTTTTTACCTCCTGCCGTCATTCCTTCAAAATTCATATTTTTTTCTAAATTACGGGCGATAGAAAGAACTATTTCATCATCATAACAATTACCTGTTATATTAACACCAACTGGTAAACCATTAATAAGACCATTTGGAATAGTGATAGATGGAAATCCACCAAAATTACCAATTTGTAAATGTTCTTCTAGTATCTCGGTATTTTTATCTAAAATATCGGTTGCCCCATCTAACTTTTTAGCAGGTCCAGATCCAACTGGTAACACCACGGCATCATACTCTTTAAATAGATCTTTATATGCATCAACGATTAATCTTCTTACTCTTTGCGCATTTCTAAAATAACGATCTTGATTTTCTTTTTGTAAAACATAAGAACCAATTACAAAACGACGTTTAATTAAAGATGAGAAACCTTTTGTTCGGTGATCTTTCATCATATCGATGTAGTTATCACCTTTCCCACGTGGTCCAAAGATAATACCCGTTAAGTTACTCATATTACTTGTTGCTTCAGCACAAGATATGATTACGTATGTACTAGCTACTGCCTTTAATAAGTTATCATCAACACTTACTTCATCAACTATATAACCAATATTTCTTAATTTTTCTACTGTATCCTTAAAATTACTTAAATGACACTTTAACTCCTCACCTGCATTAGGATAACGATTAATATCACATATCTCTTTAATATAACAAAGTTTTTTACGACCTAGGTCTTTATCACATGCTTCATATAAATGGATATTGCTAGAATCCCAAGTAGTCATATCATTTTTATCAATACCTTTCATTGCATCAACAACTAAAGCCGCATCTTTTACACTACGTGTTAAAACACCACAGTGGTCTAAACTTGAAGCAAAAGCAAATAACCCATAACGGCTAATCATGCCATAGGTAGGTTTATATCCTACAATTCCACAGTAAGCAGCAGGTTTTCTAATAGAGTCTCCTGTATCACTACCAGTGGCATATGGAAAGCATCCTGCACTTACCGCACAAGCAGAACCGGCACTAGAACCGGCTGTCATACGTGTTTTATCCCAAGGATTTCTAACAATCCCTGTATGACAAGTTGTTCCTGTACCACCCATACCAAACTCATCCATTGCGCACTTACTAACCATCACTGAACCATGTGAATCTAAATTTAAAATACTAGTGGCTGTAAAAAATGGGACATAGTTTTTCAAAGTATTAGATGAACCAGTTGATAAAACACCTCTGGTTGAATAATTATCTTTGCAGCCATAGGGAATACCTGATAACACGTCTTCTGTAACATCACTGCCTTTTTTATCATCTAAAATAGTTACAAAAGCATTAAATTCATCATTTACTTCATGACATTTCTTAATACTTTCCTTAACTAACTCATCACTTGTAATTTCGTTATTTTTTAAAGCTTCATGAATTTCTAAAATACTTTTATTTAACATTTATCCCAC
This sequence comes from uncultured Bacilli bacterium, assembly GCA_934096605.1. GTDB lineage: Bacteria > Bacillota_I > Bacilli_A > RF39 > UBA660 > Ventrenecus. The sequence goes on along the minus strand of CAKOMI010000036.1, from coordinate 8,490 downwards.
CACCTTTGGTACGACGATTTCCGCTCCATCTTCATCGCCACTATTTTGTAAAAGTTCATCGATTGGTACAGACTCTTCTGGTTCATCTTCTCTAAGAACATATGTAAAATCATCTAGAGCATGAGTCATTGGTTCGACATTACTTATATTAGGTATTTTGGTAACACTACTAATAGAAGCATCAATAATATCAAATTCACTTAAAATCATGTCTTTTTCTTCTTCTGTTAAACCAATAAGTAACTTATCAGCATAATCATCTATCATTTCTTTTGTAAATTTACTCATTTCTTAATCTCCTCAAACTTAATTTTTAATTCTTTTAATTGTAATGGTGTAAGCGTACTAGGTGAACCCATTAAGTTATCAGCCCCACTCGTACTAGTTGGGAAGGCTTGCACTTCTCTTAAATTTTCTTCATCAAGTAAAAGCATTAGCATACGATCAATTCCAGGTGCCATACCACCATGTGGGGGACAACCATATTTAAAAGCTGTATATATTGAATTGAAACGTTTTTCAACTTCTTCTTTTGTGTAACCCACTATTTCAAAGCCTTTTGTCAAACTTTCTAAATCATGATTTCTTATGGCGCCTGAAGCCATTTCATAACCATTACAAACAAAGTCATATTGATAAGCTAAAATACTTAAAACATCATCGTTATCATAATCTTTAATACCATGATGAGGTAGACTAAATGGATTATGACAAAACTCTATTTTCTTCTTTTCATCATCATATTCAAACATTGGGAAGTCTTTTACTATACATAGTTCAAATCTATTTTTATCAATAAGACCTAGTTTTTCACCAAGATAAGTTCTAATTAACCCGGCATATTTCCTTGCGGTTTTAATGTTTCTATTTGCTATAAAGAACATAACGGAATTTTCTTGCATATTAAAGTTTTTAATTAAAGAAGCTCTTTCTTCTTCACTTAAGAATTTATCAATAGGTCCTTTTAAGGTACCATCTGCCATAACAGTTAAATAACCAATTCCAGGCATGCCAATGCTACTAGCATAGTCTACAATATCATTAAACCAACTATTAGGTTTATCACCAATATTATCTACTACAATTACTTTAACAACACTTTTACTAAATGGTTTAAAAGTTGTATTTAAAAGCTCCTTGCTGGCATCTTTAATAATAAGGGGATTTCTTAAATCTGGTTTATCAGTCCCGTAACTTTCCATAGCTTCTTGGTAACTTAATCTTCTAAAAGGTATATCACTTACACTTTTATTAGAAAACTTTGTAAAAACATCATGAAATATCTCTTCCCCAACTCTTAAAACGTCTTCTTCTTCACAAAAGCTCATTTCCATATCAAGTTGATAAAATTCTAAAGTTCTATCACTTCTTGCATCTTCATCACGAAAACAAGGGGCTATTTGAAAGTACTTAGCAAAGCCGCCACACATTAATAATTCTTTGTATATTTGTGGTGCTTGTGGTAAAGCATAAAATTTACCTGGAAAATTTCTACTTGGTACAACAAAATCCCTTGCTCCTTCTGGACTTGATGCGGTTAAAATTGGTGTTTGCACTTCTGTAAATCCCATATCATACATTTTATTTCTTAAAAAATGTAAAAGATCACTTCTTAATTTAAAGTTTTTAGCAACACTCTTATTACGCATATCAAGATAGCGGTATTTAAGTCTTACGTCTTCACTAGAGTGTTTACTTTGTCTTACTTCAAAAGGTAAAACATTTAAAGATTTACTTAATACTTCTAAGTCACTTACTAATAATTCAACCATACCAGTTTTAATGCCTTCATTAACTGTTTCGGCATCACGTTTTCTAATCACACCTGTAACTTTAATAACGCTTTCTCTTGTTATACCATTAAATATTGAATCATCATTACTAACAACTTGTAATATATCTGTATTATCTCTTAAATCTAAGAATAAAACGCCTCCATGATCACGGATATTTTCAACCCAACCACTTAAAGTAACACTTTTGCCAACATAACTTTCATCAATTTCTTCACATAAACAATTTCTATAAATATTATTCATTACAATCACTCTCCTAAAATTCACAAGATCCTGGTACCCTAGGATATGGAATAACATCTCTTATATTTTCTACTCCTGTAAGATATATTAGTAGTCTTTCAAATCCCATACCAAATCCTGAATGTACACAAGTGCCATATTTTCTTAAATTAATGTACCAATCCATTTCTTCTTCATTCATATTAAGTTCATGCATTCGTCTAGTTAGTTTAGTCATATCTTCTTCTCTTTGACTACCACCCATTAACTCACCAGCACCTGGCACTTCAAGGTCTACTGCTCGGACTGTTTTATTATCACTATTTTGTTTCATATAAAATGCTTTAATATCTTTTGGCCAATCCGTTATAAATACTGGTCCCCCAAAATATTCTGTAATATATTTTTCATGTTCTTTTTGAATGTCTTCACCATATTCTGGGTAATTTTCAAATACAACATTAGCATTACGTAAAATAGTTATAACCTCTTCATGTGTTACTCTCGTAAATTTGCTTTTTAGTAAATTATGTAATCGATCTAGTAAACCATTTTGCACAAATTTATCAAAGAAAGTCATTTCATCTTTACAATGTTCTAAAACATATCCTACAATAAACTTTAACATATCTTCTTCAATATCCATAAGTCCTTCTAAATCGCAAAAAGCAATCTCAGGCTCAATCATCCAAAATTCTGCAGCATGTGTCTTCGTATTTGAATTTTCTGCTCTAAAAGTTGGCCCAAAAGTATAAACTTTAGAAAAAGCCGTCGCAAATGTTTCTGCCTCCAACTGCCCAGACACTGTAAGACTTGTTTTTTTACCAAAGAAATCTTTACTATAATCAATCTCCTTAATACTTTTACTATCAAAAGGAATAGTTGTTACTTGAAACATTTCGCCTGCTCCTTCACAGTCACTAGCTGTTATTAAAGGAGCATGAAAATATACAAAACCATGACTTTGAAAGTATTCATGAATAGCCATCGCGGCAACACTTCTAACCCTAAACACTGCTTGAAATAAATTAGCTCTTGGTCTTAAGTAACCAATACTTCTTAAAAACTCTTTTGAATGTTTCTTAGGTTGCAACGGATAATCACTAGGGCAATCACCTAAAACTATTATTTTTGAGGCTTTAAGTTCAATATCTTGCCCCTTACCATCACTTTTAACTAAAAGACCAGTAACTTCTATTGAAGAGCCATTAGTAATGTGTGTAAGAGAAGAAAAATCCTCCGTATCTTTATCATAAACAATTTGTAAATGTTTAAACGCTGTTCCATCAGAAAAATCAATAAAACCAAATTCCTTTTGAGGGCGATGATTTCTTACCCAACCATGAACAGTAACCTCTTTACCAATAAGTTCTTCTTTTATCCTAAATAATTCATCTAAATACATATTAGCCATTCCTTTCCAAAATAAAAACCTAGATAAAACGTAAGGACGAGAATTCTCGCGGTGCCACCTTACTTTACCTAGGGTACTCTTTCTTGTTATAACGGACAATCCGTTCTTAAGTATTAAAGAATTGTTTTTCTATTTTTCTTTATGCGGCATTTCCAGCAATCTAGCCTTCTCTTTTCATAAAGGAATAAAATATACTCGTTTCTTTCTTAAGATAAATATATTTTATAGTATTTTAAAACCTAAGTCAATATCAAATTTCAAGCAGAAAAAGATTACTTTTTTAATATTAATAAATATAACAATTATATAAGTAATGATTAATACTAAGTAAATATAGTATAACTATGCATTTTTTAATACGTATTATTAGTGCGAACTAAAGTTTTGTATATATTATTTTTTATCTTGCTTTTACATATACTTATATAGTATATCTTAGTGGAAATATCAGTTGTTGAGTGTCTGCCAAATCCCTTATAGATTAGAAACTTTTATTTTAAATTTTTTAAAATTAGTTGCTATCATTTTATTTCTCCTAATCATTATGATAGTAGTAATAAAAAAATGACACTTAATCTAATAGACTAAATGTCATCAATTTCTAAACTAGACTTTGTATGTTCTATCTTATCCCAACCCATATTTTTAGTAAACACCATTTTTAAAAAAGCATGAATATAACTAATTAAAAAGATAGGATGATAAAAAACCGTTTTAAATATAACTTTTTTAGAAGTTAAAATATACCTTTTATTCTTTAATATAACTAAAATACTTAAAATTACTAAAGATAAATATATAATAAATAATTCTACTAAAAATAACTTAATACTAATAAATATACTATATATCAAAAAATTAAGAATACTAATAATAAATGTTATTAATGGTAATACACCCATTGCCATTTCTATTAATGAACCTTTATTTAATGGTTTATCTTTTAACTTATTAATTAATCTTTTTCTATACTTAAAATAGTTATTAAAATAACCCTTAATCCATCTAGCTCTTTGCTTTATACTAACTTTATAACTAGTTGGTTGTTCATCATAAAAGATAGCTTTTTTATTATAACTAGTCGCAATACCTTCTAAAGTATAATATAAAGAACTTTCATAATCTTCTGTTAAAGAGCAAAAAGGAAATCTTTTAAATTCTTTAATAATAGATCCTTCAATAAAATAACCCGTCCCAGATAAAATCAAATTACCATTATTTTTTTGCATTCTTGTATTATGACTATTATTTAGTATTGAAAAAGTAAGCCAAGTACTAAGAGAAAGATAATTATTAGGATTCTTAAGACCTCTAAAACCTGTCGATACATAATATCCTTTATAATAATCATCTAAAGCATTTAATATAAAATCTTTATGTAAAACGTTATCTGCATCAAAAATAAAATATAAATCATAATATTCTTTCATATTATCTAAATACTTAATTAATTCATCAATCGCATAACCCTTTGTTTTCTTATCAAGTTCTTTTCTTACAAAATAACGCATTTGTTTACTTTTAGCAATATTAATAGACTTATCCTTATCACTTTCAACTATTATATAAACATTTTCATTATCAATTTTATAAGATTGCATAGTTATTGAATCTAGTAATCCATCAATCACTTTTGCTTCATCACGAGCTGGTATAATCACACATATTCTTGGGTCTTTTTTTATATTTTCATTTAACTTTAAAGTATTATCTTTTCTCGTTATAAAAAGAATCAATTTTAACGCCAAAGTTATTACTAAGAAAAAAAGACCTAGTCCTAACACAGTCATTTCTTAGCCTCTATTACAACCATATTGGTATAACTTTCTTTTAATTTTTCATCATCATAATATTTATCAAAAAACTTTCCAACAATAGTATAAGCAGGCATACCATTATGTCTAAATATTTGTCTAAATAAAGACCCCCAGGAAATACCAAAATCTAAAAGCACTAATACTATCAATATATTAGTCAAAATACGACCAAACTTTTTAGGTAAAGCTTCAATAACTGAGGAAATAGAAGGATAAAATATTTTTACTAAAACCAGTGCCAAAGCTCCCCACACAAAGGCAAACGGAATAGTTGTTCGCCCATTCAAATTTAATATTTCATTCGTATAATCCCAAGACACTGTTCCTAAAAACATTTCTTGTAAAAAACTTATTAAGTATTCAAAACCGCCACCAATTAAAGCTCCATATAAAAATGTTTGCCAATCTGGTCTTTCCTTGCGTCCTAATAAAGCAATCATAAGAACTGCTCCGCCACCATATATTGGCGAAATAGGTCCATATATAACGCCTCTTCTTAGTTGCCAAACAAACTCATGATGATAATTATAATGCACTACTAAATTTAAAATTTCTTCATAATAAGCCCCAAAGATACAGCCAAATAAAAATATCCAAAATATTTTATAAAAACACATTCCTTGAGCAAACTTTTTAGTTTCATCATTCTTTCTCATATAATCATTCCGTATCTAAGAAAATTTTAGCATACCAACCACTCATAGTCAATTTTAAAATTTTTGTGTCAAATAGTTATTTCAAAAGGAATATCACTTGTTCCCACGCCCTTGGTAATTTTCACATTAGCTTTTAAATAAACTACAGGGTAAATCGCTATGGGCGAGTTAACCCAATCATGACCAATTGTAGTTGTTTTAATGTCTATCGCGTCATAGCTTCTACTACCTTCTGAAGCCACAGTCATTGTCCATGCCCACGTACTAAGCCAGTTATCTGTATAACAGCTATTTTTATCGCTAAAACTTATTAAAGGATAATTTTGGCAAACTCCTCTTTCTAAAGTGCCATTAATACTAGCAGCGAACCCATAATCACTAGCATTAATAAGACCTACTAATCCTTGCCAAGTAGTCGTTCTAGTAACAGTATCATTACAAAGAATCCCTCCAGAACAAATCTTACCTGTTTCTCTAGAATGTTCTTTATTATAAATATCTCTTGCGACCATCGTATTAATATTTGCTTCGTTAACTGCTCCAGTATGCCATACAGCTTTACTAATCATTGTTTTCAACTTTTCCTTCATACCATTGCTTGTAAAATCACATGCGGTTGTCCCATTATTTTGGCCATAATAACAATTTCCCTTTTTAGCATTATAATATAGTGACCCACCTATAGATTCACTTTCATAGCCCGGATTTAATAATTTCATTAAATCGGCCTCGCTCCATTCATTAACACCATCACCGTCATTAACACTTGACTCACTTGTGTCCCATGTATATCCACCAATATTTTGAGCCCTAATAAGTTTTACTCTTGCTTCTTTATTTCCTGTGCCATCATCTATGTTATTCATAACACCAATAATACGCCATAACTCACCATCCACACTTACATAGTTATTCGGACTACCACCAACATATCTTAAATTATTATCACTTGTTTCATCATAACTTAAGTTAGTCGTATCATAAAGTGCTAAATTTTTAATATAATTAGTTAAAGTTATATCAATTCTTTTAAAATACAAGTTACACCTCGTCCGTGTATAATCAGTGGCATTATAATTACTATAATCACCTATAAATTGCCAACCAGCATTATCCCATTTTGGTATAACACCATTCGTACAATTACTTTTTTCAGTATCCAAAGTATATCCAATGCCATTACTAGGCATACTACGTGTTATCTCACCGTCTATGTAATACGCAAAATAAATATCACCTGGATCCTGAATTTCACCATTAATCACATTAAAATGTTTTTCTTCATTAAACACTGCAAACGAACTATATAAATATATACCTGTTAGAACTAGAGCACTTAAAATTATTGTCGCAATAATTACCTTTCTTTTACTGTTTCTAACTTTAAATTTCTGTAATTTCAGAGAGTTATGCTTATTTAATAACCCCCCCCCCAACATATTTTTGTTTCATGGCTTATCTCTCCTATTCTGCTTTAATTTTACAAAATTTATTCTTTTATTTCAAGTGTTTTTACGTATTAATATTTATCATCCAGAAAATTTACCAAGAACCAGTATTATTTGGTGTATTGCCAGAAACAGTACCTGAAGAATGAGTATAAGTGGATCCTGATGATGTATTTACATTAATACCGCCAATACCATTACTAGCTGTGCATTTATTATTAATGACCTTGCCACCTTGAATATATAAATGATTTGGACCTCCTTCAGTGCCCGAGCCAACATCTATTCCAGCTGCAGAGCTACTTGCTATATTATTTTGAACTGTGCCGCCTTTAAAATATAATGTCGCCCCATAAGTAATTGAAATTCCTGCTCCCCATTGCGCATTGTTACTTGTTATGTTTATATTATTTATGGTAACAACTGATTTTCCTAAATTAACACCGCCACCACCATGTGATGCATTATTGCTTGATATAGTTCCTCCGGAAATAGTTCCTATTGTTTTAGTAGCTGTTGTATCAGATCTAATGGCTATTCCACCACCAAAATTAGCCTTATTTCCTGTTATAGTACCGGCAGTCATATTGAATGCCATTTTTCCACTGTTACCGCCGACCCATATACCTCCACCTTCACTTGTAGCAGTATTACCTGATATTGTGCCTCCTTTTATATTAACTGTCGCTTGCCAACCTAAAATGCCAGCACCACTACCACCAGATGACGTAAATGAATTATTAGATATAGTACCAGAGTTAAAATTTAATGTGGCAGTATTAATGTATAAACCAGCACCTTGGTTATTACTTTTATTAGAAGTTATTGTCGCACCATTTATGTTCAACGTTGATGAAGAATGGACACCGAACCCACCGCCAGAGTATGTCGCTGTATTTAAAGCATTTTGAATTGTTACGCCACTATTTAAATTTACGGTTGCAGAGCCAGATGAAATCAACAACGGCTTATTGGAAGAAACATTATTACCATTAAATTTAATGTTGGTAACAGTCGTTGTACTAGAATTATAAAAGTTTATTATACTACCACTTGTTAAACCACTACCTCTAGTAATAGTATATATACTACTACCATTACTTTTTAAAGTAACACTTTTACCAGATGTATTAAAAT
>CAKOMI010000035.1 GCA_934096605.1 uncultured Bacilli bacterium | reverse complement strand
ATATTCATCAACCTTCCCATCATATTTAACTAGTTCTTTTAAACTATTCTTTTCTAAGTCTAACATTATTAAATGTGAATATTCAGTAACTTTTTCTATATCTAAAGAATACCAAAAATTCATTATTATGTCCATATTGTATTCGTATATTTCAAAGTTTTTTATATAACATTTTTGCTCATCATCTTGGACCTTATATATTCTTAAAATCTTGTTATCATCTTTTATACCATATGTAAAATTAATTTGAATGGTAAGCGTGTCTTCATTATAATCTTCAGATATACTAGTATTCTTGTTATAAATATTACTTAAGTAACAAAAGTTTCTTGGGTGTAAGTAATCTTTGTTTGTCGCGTTCATTTCAATGTTGATTCTACCTACATTTGTTTCCACTAATATATCGAGTCTCTTTCTTTTCGTTACTAAATCATTATTATTTCTTTCGACATTTAAATATGTTAACTTATTAATACTAACTTGTAATATTCTTTCTAATAGCCATATTAATAACTTTTTATTTTTAATATTACCAAATATTTCTTTAAAGGCTGAATCATTTTTACAAGTATAAAATTTTTTAGGTTTCGTGATTGTTTTATTCATAGTTGTCCTCCTTGATAAGTTATCCTAAACCATGTTTGTAGTTTAGACAAGGGGGATAATTTAGGAAGTTTTGTCGTATAAAAACGCATGTTGTAGAGTTTTGTCGAAATTATTAAACTATACTTTTAATTTTATCTTTAATGCAACTTTCCTTAGTATATTTAAAAGTATAGTTATAATTATTTATAACACTATAAAACTTAGGAAAATTAGTTTTATTTTTTATTTTCTGCCAATGATTAAGTGTTTTATAAACTTTTCGTTTTGACTCACCACGCAAATGAATAATTGTTTTCTTATTTTCCACTTTATAAAAATAACCTAGGAAGGTAAAACCTTCTTTAATACTAGTAATATTAGTTTTCTTTATATTACAATTTAGTTTATATGTGTTAGTTAACTTATCTTTTATTTTAACTAAACATTCCTTTAAATACTCTTTATTTTCATGAAGTATAACGTAATCGTCCATATAACGAATCATCTTAGATAAATGTAAGTCATGTATTATATAGTGGTCTAGCGAACTTAAATAATAAATACTTAGAAATTGACTAGTCATATTTCCAATGCCTAAACCATAGCCTTTTTTATACGTTGGTAAATCTGCCATACCTAAGTCATCAATGCAACTTTTTATATAATCTTCATCAGTACTATCAATAACTTTACTAATATAATCATATTCCCATTCATTTAAATCTTTTTTTAGCATACTTTTTAAAACCTCATGACTTATACTATAAAAATACTTAGAAATATCTAATTTTAAAACATAAAAATTATCATATTTCTTCATTTGTTCTATATATTTTTTGGTAAGTCTAATACCATAATCAGTTCCCATACCACTTCTTGTAGCAACATTACGAATATCTAAGTACTTACTTAGTTTAGGTATTAAATGATATCTTGTAAAATAGTGATTAATAATCTTATCTTCTAAATCAAGAGACATAATAATACGACATTTTGGTTCATATATTAAAAATATATGGTATTTCCTTATTTTATAATCACGATTTTTTAAGCGATTGTAAATACTTATAATATGTTCCATTTTATGGCGTTCAAAGTTAACTAGCTTCTTTTTATGTTTAACACCCTTACTAATTTCACTCTCATAAACATAAAGTATATCGTAAATACTTAAATCATCCATTTTTTATCCAACCATAAGTCATTTTACTAAGCATAAGTATTGCACTACAATAGTGATTGCATTTCTTCTCAGATATATATTTTTTCTTTAATGCTACCTCAAAATAGAAATCTAACATACTTAGTTTTGAAACTATTTGTTTTTGAACTAACTCTTTATCATTAATTAAATTGGCATAATAAATATTTTCTAGTATTTCATAACTTGTTTTAGAAATACTATCTTTTAATACTTTTTCACTTTTAGGGAAATTAATAATACATTCATCTAAAGATATAATAAAATTTTTCATATTTTTAATAAGTCTAAAATCTTCACTCTGCATCGATAAACTCACTTAGTTTTTTTAGAGTATTGTAAAGTTTTTCGTCACTTAAAGATTCTAGTTTTAAAGTTAATTTATTAGCTAACGTAGCTATTTCCAATTTATTTTCAGCCGCGGCTAAAATTTTGCCATAAGTATTTTTCTTTTTAAAATCTCGTTTTTCACTTATATCTCCACATATTTCATAACTAATTTTTTTATCTTCTAATGTGTTTACTACTTTTGTAACAGCATTAGTCGGAAAAGCGCACCTTCCGCTTATAATTTTGTAACCAAATAAATAATGCAGTATCTTAGCATCATCATCAAATGTTTCGTAAAAGAGTCCACTTTTACGAATCTTTAAAAAATTCATATAACCTCCATAATAAATAATACTTTTAAACCAAATAACTGATACTGCTTATTATTTAGCTTAATGATATTATTTATATATGTAGTGCTAGGAAAGATACGTATATCTTTCCATCTACATCATCATTCGAGAATAAAATCTCTGGATAAGTAATGTCCTTTAATATTTTCACATTATAGCCATGACCATAATGCCCTAATGAAGAAAGGGCTACCAAACGGGCAAAACCGCATTGTTGTTGTACGCATTGTTGTTGTTGACGTTGCCGTCTGAGTTAACATTGAACGCATTGTTCGCATTGGAAGAGTTAGCATTCGGCGATTTACTGATACTTACCCAATATGTCACAAAGGATACTTTGATAATAGTATTTTTCATACTTACTATCAATACTTTCAAAAGAATCAATAATTTTGGTATTATCGATAACCAAATAATTTATTTGTTTCTTTTGTAACCATTTAAAGACATTTTTACTTTTACAAAAATTTTCTATTATTCTTTTATCTACCCCATAGTATTTATAGTCTTTATTTGTTACAAAGACAAAAAGATGATTAGGATAGTATTTCTTTATAAAAGTATATCTACTTTTTAAGCTCATGATCTATTTTCTTTCTTTTTTTAAAATTTGGCCGACCCTAGGCATTCGCCTAGGGACATCCTCGGGCGGATATACTCCCGCCAGCGAGGGTTTTATTACGCCCTAACTAAGGATGAAGGGATTTCCTAAGCTGCCATCTCCGCTTTGTACTCCCACATTCGATGTCAGATAAACGACGGGCAAAACCGCATTGGTGAGGTACGCATCGTAGCCGTTGACGGCGCCGTCTGAGGTAACAAAGAACGCACCGTTCGCACGGGAAGAGGTAGCAAGCGGCGACATGGTCCATTGCCAACTATTGCTAAATAACCAGTCATTATTTTTGCAATCACTTACATTACTAGAATCCCAACTGTATAATTTTGTATTTAAGCATGTTGCTCGATCTGTTGTACTTCCTCCACTTGTTGCATAGCCATAATCACTTGGATACATTAAACCTACTTTTCCTGTCCATGTTGTTGTTCTTTCTACTGTATCATTACAATAGGTACCACTTGAACATATTTTGCCATTTCTAGTTCCTCGTTCTTCTGTATAAAATTTAGTTGCTATTTGACTACTTGTCGTTGATGCTCCTGTGTTCCACACAACATCACTAATTAAAGTTTTTAATTTGTCTTTTATGCCTGTACTTGTGAAATTACAACTTGTTGTTCCATTATTGTTAGAGTAATAACATTTTCCTGATTGGTTATTCCAGTATAATGATCCACCAACTGACTCACTTTCATAGCCTGGATTTAATAATTTCATTAAATCAGCTTGGCTCCATTCATTGACACCATATCCATTATTTACAGAACTTTCACTTGTGTCCCATGAGTAACTACCTATAGAGCTAGCTCTTATTAATTTTACTCTGTCTTCTTTATTTCCTGTTCCATCATCAACATCTTTCATTGTACCGATGATTCGCCATATATCGCCATCAATACTCACATAGTTATTTGGATCTGCTCCTATATACCTTGTGTTACCTGCTTCATCTATTGCTGTATCACTTGCTGTATCTGCCACATAATCACTTAGAGGTACTTTCCCTTTTTCAAGTATTAATTTAACACTTATTTCTCCACTAAAACTTTTGCCTTGTTGGGCATCTTGGGCTGTGTCAGCATTTTTATAATGATATACTAAATAATATGTTGTCTTTTGTAGTGTACTATTATCAAAATCTGCTTGTTCTAATATAATTGGATTTTTATTTTTTAAGGCTTTTGGTCCATAGACTTTCTTTGGGCTGCCATTTATTGTTAATGTATCTTCTTTGTAGTAATGTACTTTATTATCAGCCCCTGCATCTGTTGCACTATTACCCTCTGTGATTGCAACATTATCAGTAATTGGATTAGTTGACTTATAAAGACTTATTTCTACATCATCGTTAAATACCGAATCTATGATTCCTTTTAAGTCTATTTCATAAATACCTTTTCCTGTTGCACTGTTCTTTTCAATTGTAAATGTTTGAATACCCATTTCACCTGGTAGTAGACCAGAACTTTCAAATACCTTAGTACCTTGCCACTTAATGTTACCTAAATCCTCAGTTACAATATTTAAGTTTTTATCATTTCCTGTTGTTTTATTTGCTGTCGCAAAATATGCATACGAAGCTCCTACAGCACACGCTACCACTAATAAGAATATTATTATTGATAGGGTTATACTATTTAAATAACCCCCCCCCAGAGTTGGAGTTTTAACATTTGAATTATTTTTGTTTTCCATCTTTAACCCTACTTTCTTTTCTATTAAGATATTACAATACATTTTTGTTTTAATCAAGACCTTTTTCGACAATTATTTTTTTCTTTTTTTCTATTGCTATCATACTGATTGCACTTTGATATCGCTTTTTTTTCAAAAAAAAGAATCTAGTTTTTTTCACTAAATTCTTATTATTGTTTATGAATACTTTTATGATTTTTCATTAGTTTTTTTATACCATATTGTCTTTGAAAAGCAATTGATACTAAGGACTTATCAACACCTACAACTACACCACGACCATATATATCATGGATTATGACATCCCCTACTTTTAAATCAATATCATTATTACTGTACATATCTTGTTTTTTAAATGAATCATGATTATTGATATTTATATTCATAGTAGAGTTATTTTCTTCTAAAACATTAGGGTCTATTTCTTTTAAGAATCTACTTGGAGGATTTTGACTAGTATTACCATAAAGCATACGTTGTCTTGCATTAGATAAATATAATTTTTTTTCTGCTCTTGTTATACCAACGTAACATAATCTTCTTTCTTCTTCAATACCATTTTCTTCACAAAAAGAGTTTTGATGAGGAAATATACCTTCTTCCATACCTACAAGAAATACTACGGGAAACTCTAAGCCTTTAGCACTGTGAATAGTCATAAGTGTTACAACGTCACTATCTTCTTTGTGCTCTTCTATATCAGCAATTAAGCTTATTTCTTCTAAGAAATCTTTTAGATCAACAGAACCCGTATTTTGTTCAAAGGTAGCAGTTATACTTTTAAATTCCATTAAATTGTCTAGTCTTAATTCACTTTCTAGTGTGTTATCAGCTTCAAGAGAATTCTTCATACCACTTTTCTCTAAAACATCATCAACTAATTCTGTTAAACTCATACTCTCCATATCTTTTTTTAATTCTTCAATTATACGTTTAAATTCTAATTCTTTACCACTTGTTATAGCATCATACATACTAGTATTATTTAATAAAGCTTCTTTTTCTAATTTAGTTATAGATGCTTCTCCTATACCTCTTTTAGGGGTATTTATTACTCTTCTTAGTGATATGTCATCAAGAGAATTTGAGATGAGTCTTAAGTAACAAATTAAATCTTTAATCTCTTTTCTAGCATAGAAATAATAACTACCAACTACTTTATAAGGTATATTTTCTTTTAAGAATTGTTCTTCAACAACTCTTGATTGGGCGTTAGTACGATAGAATATAGCAATATCTTTTTTGGAATAGCCATTTTCTAATAATTTTTTTATTTCCGTTATAACTTTTACTATTTCATCTTTTTCATTATAACCACGCATATACTTTATTTTTACACCGTCACCATGGTGGCTTCTTAAGTTTTTTTCTTTTCTTTCACTATTATTTTTGATAACTGAATTAGCTGCATCTAAAATCATTTTGGTACTACGATAGTTGTCTTCTAAGGCTATTACTTCAGTATTTTTATAATCATGTTCAAAGTTTAAAATATTTTGATAGTTAGCGCCTCTAAATTGATAGATTGATTGATCTGGGTCGCCTACTACAAAGAGATTTTGATATTTTGCAGCAAGTAGTTTTACTAATTGATACTGAACCTCATTGGTATCTTGATATTCATCTATTAGTATGTATTTAAATTTATCTTGGTAGTGTTCTAAGATACTAGGATTTTTTCTAAATAGTTCGACTGGTAATTTTAATAGGTCATCAAAGTCTACAGAGTTATTTTTACGTAATTTCATGTTGTATTCTATATATATTTGATAGGCTATTTTATCCATATCGGTATTAAGTAGTTTTTCGGCTTCACTGTTAGTTAGCATTTCATTTTTTATAAAGCTAATTTTATTTTTAACAAATGATGGCGTTACTTGTTTTGGATCATAACCTTTTTCTTTAATTATTTTTTTAATAAGTGTTCCTACGTCATCACTATCTAAAATAGTAAAATTGCTAGTCATATTTAAAGAATCTGTATTTTCTCTTATAATACGTAAACCAAAAGAATGGAATGTACCTACAAAAGCATTGTTTTCAGGCACTAGTTTTTCTAATCTTTCTTTCATTTCTTTGGCTGCTTTATTTGTAAATGTTATGGCTAGTATATTATAAGAAGGGACACCATTTAATACAAGATTGGCTATTCTAGTTGTTAAGACTTTTGTTTTACCAGATCCAGCACCAGCAATAACAAGGCATGGGCCTTCATTATGTAATACTGCTTTTCTTTGTAATTCATTTAAATTTGTTAAATCCATTTTCACACCTCATTTTTTCCTTGTTTATTGTACCAATAATAATTTAATAAGTCATTAATTTATCTGTAACAGAAATAAAAAGTTCACTACTCCATAAATTTAAATCATTTATATTTTTAATAAAAGGACTTATATCTTCTTTGGCTTCATTGTAATCTATAACTTTGAATTTATTAATTAATAATTCTTTTAGTTTATTTATATCAAAATCATCACCAGACTTAATAGCATTTGACGCTAATAATTTGTTTTTTAATAATTCTAAATTCACTCTAGTATCTGTAGCCATAAAGAATAAGTAATCATATAAATCTCTACCTTTAACCCTTGTTTTCCAGCCTCGGCATAAAATTGCATGAATTTTACCAGCTAATAATGATGGTTTATCATATAGTTTTATTAAATGAGGAGAAGGTAATAATTTATATTGATTTTCATATGTTGCGCCCCTAGGTGGATTTATGTCTACCTCAAATTTTATTTTCAAATTTTTTAATATTTGGTTATATTTATGCCCCTCTTCATTAGGGAAAAATTTTAATATATGTTCTAGGGTATCACCCTTTAAAAATGCTGAAGTAATATTTGAATCAATACTTTTTACTTTGGTATTAATTTGCAAATTAATGCCATAAGCCTTAAGTTCTTTTTCAATATAACTAAAATATTTGCTTAAATCAAAGTTTTTATCTGGTTTTATTAATGCAAAATCTAAATCTTCAGAAAATCTATCTAAGTTGTAAAAAATTCTTAATGCTGTACCACCATAAAATGCTACTTCATTAAAGAAATTGCCTCTTGATAAGCCTGCTAAGACTATTTCTTGAATAATCTCTTTTAAAGCATTAATTTCATCAGTAGTATTTTTTATTTCATATTTTGAAAGCATTTGTTCAATAATATTATTCATTACTATACCTCCTCATATATCTTGCTAGTAATAATACATTTGTAGAATGATATAAATTGCTTAATTTATTAACTTTATCAACGTTTAATTTAGCAAATAATTCTTTATCTATCCTTAAATCATTAAATAACATTTTTTCTAAATTAGTATAATTGTATAATGGCGCTAATGTGTATAGTTTATCGCATAGAGCTTTTTCTGGAGTAGCAATATGATATGAATAGCCATTTTCTTCTTTTAAAAGAATTTCTTCAGGGTAGGCAAACTCTGGGATATCTCGATAAGTAAATATACCAAAATCAGTATTGTATTCTTTTATCTTTTTTTTATTAAAAGTTGCACATGTTATTGTAGTTACTCTTTCAGGAATTAAGCCATAGTGCGCTAAGGCATACTCAAAAGATATATAAGATGGTCCATATATACTAGAAGCTAGTAAATAACCTGGTGTGTTAGGATTTGTTTCATATAAGCCATTTATAATTTTAAATATTTTACCATCTCTTTTGTCTCTTATTAATTTTGTGTTTTTATTTATATATCCTTTGTAATTTTCTTTGGCAATTTTATTAGAAATTATCATATTTTCACCTCTTTTTATCATTATATGATAATTTCTGGTGAAAATCAATTGCTTTTTGCTGTAAAAAAAAGAGATTAATTCTCTTCTTTTTGCAATAAACTTTCTGTCTCTTGCATTTCTTTTGGTAAAGCAATGTCCATATATTCTAAAATTGTTGGGGCTACATTTACAAGACTACCACCATCTTTTAGTTTTATTTTTGAGTCAGTTATAATAAAAGGTACTAGACTTGTGGTGTGAGTGGTAACGGGATTACCTTGTTCATCTAACATTTGGTCGGCGTTACCATGATCCGCTAATATAACCATAGTATAAAAGTTTTCTAATGATTTTTCATAAAGGGTTTTTAGACAGATATCAACACTTATAATAGCTTTCATAGTAGCATCTAAATTACCCGTATGACCTACCATATCCGGATTGGCAAAATTAAGGAAGATAAAATCAACATCTTTTTCCATACATTGAACACACTTTTTGGTTACTTCAATAGCACTCATTTCTGGTTGCATGTCATAAGTGGCAACTTTAGGTGACGGGATTAAATATTTTTGGCATCCTTCTAATGAAGCATTGCTTTCACCATCAAAGAAATAAGTAACATGAGCATATTTTTCAGTTTCCGCAATTCTTGCTTGGGTAAGACCAAGTTCAGATAGATAAACGCCTAATGGGTTATTAATTGTATCTCTTACTAGAAAGTTTTTAGTTTTTATTTTTGGGTCTATTGGTAAGAATGAGTATGTACTTATGTTAGGCATGGAAATAACTTGCATATCTATAAAATTTGGTGTAGCAAAACATGACATAATTTGTTTAGCACGATCTGTACGATAATTCATCCAGATTATGACATCTCCATCTTTAATAGCCTTATAATCTTTAGTTTTTATTGGGGGCAAAAATTCATCAGTAATACCTTTTTCATAACATTTTTGAATCATAACTGGGATATTGGGCGCTGCGAATCCTTCGCCTTTAGTTATTAAATCATAGTATTTTTTTGTTCTGTCCCAATTTTTGTCTCTATCCATAGCGTAGTATCTACCACAAATGGAACCAATTTTACCAACGCCTGTTTCATTTAGTTTAGTTTCTAATTCTGATACGTATGTGTATAATGAATGCGTATCTGTATCTCGGCCATCACTTATAACATGGTATGTTACACCTTTAATGCCATTTGTTTTTAAAACGTCTGTTAGCTTTAAGAAGTGGTCGAAACTAGAATGAACTTTGCCATCACTTAACAAACCCATTATGTGAAGATTTGCGCCACCCATAACTTTGTCTAGCATACTTTTAAAATTTTCATTTTCCAAGGTATCACTGTCTAAAAAGTTCCTAATTAAGTTAATGCTTTGTAAAATTTTACGACCAGCACCAATTGTCATGTGGCCAACCTCACTATTACCAAACTGACCTGGTTCTAATCCTACAGCCTCTTCACTTGCTTTTAGAAGAGTATGGGGATAAGTATTTAATAACTCTAAAAAATTATTTGGTGGAGCCATTTTTACTGCGTTTCCAAGTGTATTATCACTCCATCCATAGCCATCTAATACGACTGTTAATACTTTTTTCATCTTCAATCACCTGTAAGTATTTTAGCACTAATTAAAAAATAAATAAACAAATATTAAAATCACATAGTAATAATAAAGAAAAAAAAGAAATTAATTTTAGTTTTTAACTATTTTGAATTAATTTCTTCAATTTATTTATTTGTCTATTTAATAAAATGCATAATTTATTAATTCTATTATCTGAGTACCCAGTTATATTTTGGTAATCATGCAATAAATCATCAAACCACTTTGGAATATCATCTAATTTAGTAGCATCAATTCTTTTTATGTTTTTTACTACTTTAATTATTTCATCAAATGGTTTAATTTCATAAAATAGTTTACCTTCACCAGAAATGTGCATTTCTTCTTCATCATAATATTCAATATTTAAACTTTGACCATTATCAAATATTGGGGCTATATCTAACCATTTTAAAGTATTAACGTCTCTTATTATACCGAAATTATTTATATGTCTATCTTCGTTCATAATTAGAAAGTCTAAAATATACATATTTTCTATTTTTTCTCTTGCATCTTTTATTCCTTCAGATTCAAGTTTTTTAATATATTGTTCATAATCCTCTATACTATTATGCTTTCTCATATTATTAATTATTTGATGACAAGTTATTAACTCAGTATCTTTTGTAATAAAACAAGGACATTTTGATACTACCATATCTTTATAAATAACAAGTGTGTACTCTGTATGACAAAATCCTAAACACTCACATATTTTACTTGCTAATATTTCATTAAATGGTTGTAACGTTTCACTCTTGTATCCACCTTTCAATAGGTATCTTGTTCCACTCTCTATAATCCAAGCTTTTTTTAACATGCCATCTGTGGTATTGTTAGGCGTTTTTAGTGATGCAATATTTTGAATTATCTTACTATTTTTTGAAAGTGATGCTTCCATAAATTCAGCATAGTCAAAGTCATTATCAAAAAAATTAATATCTTCATATTTAATATTAGATTTTTCTGGTTTTAGCCAATACTGATCTGATAAGGATAGACCAAATGCTTTATCTAATAATTCACATGGAGCATTAACATTAAGTCGGTGTAACAGCAAGTCTAACTTGTCTCGCCAATACGGTATTCCTCTTCCTTTAAACCATTCGCTCAAATTAACTCTTAAGGAGGTCTCGTTAACACTTTCACTTTGATAAGAACTTCTTATGATATATGGGGCATAATCAATATTATAAATCTCATAAATTTTAGTAAATACTCCCGTAGCAGAATCATACTCTGTTAACATTATTTCTGTATTTTTATTCATTAAAGTACATTTCATAGGAATTCATCTCCTCTTCTTTATACTATTGTACCAAATTTCTAGTAAAAAGTCCGTAGTATTGCATATTGCAAAAATATTTTTGTAGGCAAATGGTAGTTGCTATCCTAAATAAGCATTAACTTCCTTTTAAATAACTAAATATTGTGTATAAAATTCATCATTTTTAGCTTTATGTGATTTTGCACTTTGTGCCACTTTTATTTCACTACTTAAATTTGTTCTTTTAACTAATCTTCTTTATCTTTTAATACTTTTTCTACTTCGTTTATTAATTGCTCTTTATTAGGAATATAATACGTAT
>CAKOMI010000034.1 GCA_934096605.1 uncultured Bacilli bacterium | reverse complement strand
TAGTTTTTGTTTGTAATATTCTTGCAATACAAAAGTAAATGAGTGCTTGTTATCACTCTTTTTTTTTGCTATAATTTAAAGTGTAGAGTAGGCAAGGAGAATAGTTATGAATAAAAGAGGTCAAGCATTAGTAGAGTATGTTTTAATTATTGCCCTTATAAGTGTTATTACCGTCAGTGTTGTATCGTATTTTGGGGGCTATTTAAAGGATTCAATAACTAAAACTAGTTGTAGTCTTGTTGATGACGTATACGTAGAAGGTGATAAACCGGGCGAGGCTACTTGCATGAGTAAAAAGGAATATGAAAAACTAGAGAAAAAATAAGAGGTGAACTATGAATAAAAGGGGTCAAGCATTGGTAGAATTTGTTATTATTTTACCTATCTTTATTTTTATGCTGCTTTCTATAATAGATATTGGCCGGATCATTTATTTTCAAAATGAGATGGTTAGTGAGTTAAGTGACGTGGTTGATTTATATCGTAATTCTTATTCTTATGATGATATCAAAAAAGAATTACGTTTAGAAGATAAAGATGTTTCTTTAGAGATTAAAAATGATAATAATGAAACAATGACATTTTTTCTCAAAAAAACAACAGATATAGTTACACCAGGACTTGGTGTTATCTTAGGTAATCCACATACAATTATTGTGGAAAGGACTATTGCTTATGAATAAGAGGGGACAAACACTTATTATATTTGTAATGCTTATACCTATTATTCTTACAATGGCGGCTTTAGTTATTGATGTTGGTCTTTTGTACTATAAAAAAAATGAATACACGGGTATTGTTGAAGAAAGTATTAAAGAATATTTTAAAGATGAGGATATTTTAAGTGCTAAGAAGACTCTCACTTTAAATGGGGTATCTTTAGATGATACTGAAATAAATGTATCAGACAACAAAATAACTGTTACTTTAGATACTAAAGTAGATTCCATATTTGGTAAAGTTATTAGAATTAATGAGTATGAGATAAAAGTATCCCGAGTAGGGACAAAAGATAAAGAACGTGTTATAATAAGTAAGAAAGAATAGGTGACTATTGTGAAAAAGAAAACGGGTAAAAGTGTTTCTTTATTTTCTGGTAAAGGAGGAGTTGGTAAGACTATTACGACACTTAATTTAGCGGGAATATATGAAACACTAGGTAAAAAAGTTTTAATTATGGATTTAGATTTATCAGGGGGAAATATTTCTTTATGTTTAAATACGCCAACTAATAAAACAATTTATAATTTTGTAGATGATTACAATAACAATAGATTTCATAACTTTTTAGATTATGTTACTAAGTATGATGATCATATTGATATTTTAGCGTGTCCAAAAGATCCAAGACAAGCATCTAAAATAGATTCTAAATATATAGAAATTGCAATTGATAAAGCAGAATATTTATATGACATTGTATTAATAGATACTAATCATATTTTAAATGAACTTAACTTAGTTATATTAGATGCGGTTACAGAGATACTATTTGTGATGAATAATGATCCGATGGATTTAAAAAATATTAAAAGTTTGTTATCTATATTTAGAGATTTAAATAAAGATAATTATAAGATTCTTCTTAATAATTCTAGAGATCCATTTAAAAAGTATTTTACGATGTTTGATATTAAAAATATTTTAAAAGAAAATGTTAATTATGAAATTAGTAGTGAATTTTATATTAAAAATATTGATACGTATATTATGAATGGTAATATTATTACGCTTGATAAGAAAGCTAGTGGTACTTTTAATAAAGACTATACTACTATGACACGTTTAGCAGTCGATTTAATGAGCGTAGAAAAGAGGGTTATTAATGAAGAAAACTAGTTTAATTGAAGCCTTTAATATTGAAAGAAAGAAAACAAAAACACTAGAGGTTAATGACTATGATATATTTCCAGATAAAAAGTTATTAGATGATTTAAGAACAACTATTGTAGAAAATTTAATTGATAAAGAAGTACCAGAAGATAAGTTATTACAACAATTTATTAATGATGAAATTGATCATACGATTGAAGGATATGATTTAACTAATTTAGAAAGAAGTCATTTATATAATTTAATAGATAATGAGATTAATGGCTATGGGCCTTTAACTGAACTTTTAGAAGATAAAAATATTACGGAGATTATGGTTAATAGTCCGAAAGAAATATATATTGAAATAGATGGACAATTAATTAAAGATGAAAGTGTTTCTTTTATTAATGATGAACATATCGTAAGAACAATTGAAAGGTTAATTGGGCCAATGGGAAGGACAATTGATGCGACAAATCCAATGGTGGATTCAAGACTAAAAGATGGGTCACGTATTAATGCTATAATACCACCGCTTTCGACTAAAGGACCAGTTATTACAATTCGTAAGTTTAAGCCTTCAATGGCTACACCAGATGATATGATAAGAATTGGGTCTATGACTCCTTATATGGCGACATTTTTAGAGGCAGCAGTACGAGGTAAATGTAATATTATTGTTTGTGGTGGAACGGGCTCTGGTAAAACAACTCTTTTAAATGTTTTAAGTGGTTTTATTCCCGATAATGAACGTATTATTACAATAGAAGATGCAGCAGAACTTAAAATGGAAAAAGAACATGTAATTTCCCTTGAAACTAGAGTTACTAATTATGATAATGAAGGAGAAGTAACAATTAGGGATTTAGTTATTAATGCCCTACGGATGCGGCCTGATCGTATAATAGTGGGTGAGGTACGTGGAAAAGAAGCATTTGATATGCTACAAGCCATGAATACAGGTCATGAAGGGTCTTTAACAACACTGCATGCGAACGGGGCACGGGACGCGTTAAACAGACTAGAAACTATGGTTTTGATGAGTGGACTTGATATTCCTATTAAAGCCATTAGAGAGTATATTGTTAGTGCGATTGACTTGGTTATAAATATTGAAAGAATGAGTGATGGTAAAAGAAAAATTACTAGTATTAGTGAATTAGAGAGCTTTAATGGAGAAGAAATAAGCTTAAAAGAAATATTTGCTTTTCATCAACATGGTTTAACTAGTAATGGTGAAGTAGATGGAGAATATACCTTATATAATGATACGGTTCCAAAAGTTTATAAGAAAATTAGTACTAAGGGTATTTCAGAAATTGACTTTATGTTTCCAGTAAAAAAATAAAAAGGAGGGGATTGGTTTTGAGTAGTTCTAGCCAAATATTAATTACCCAAGGGTTAGTTATAATTATACTACTTATTTTAATTGTTTATTTGATTAGACAAAAACGAATTATTTCTTTAGAAAAAAGATTTGAAAAGTTTGCTTTAATAAGTGTTCATGATTATGAAAAGTCTTTTTTTGATATCCTTTATGATACATTTTGGAAGTTAATACATCGTTTAAGTAAACGGTTAAAGAAAAGTGTATTTTTAACTAACTATAGTAAACGTTATGATAAACATATTCGTTATGAAAATAGATTTAATTTTACGGGTATGGATTATGTATCTATTAAATTACTGATAGGTATTTTACTAATTCTTTTAAATATTGTAACTAGTATGTTTCAACTTGTGAGTGTAAGTGTTATGAGTTTACTATTATCATTTATAATAGGTTTCTTTTTACCAGATATATTCTTAGAAATAGAATATGAAAGAAAAAGAAAAAGAGTTGAAGAAGACTTATTAAAAGCCATTATTATTATGAATAATAGTTTTAAATCAGGTAGAAATATTATGCAAGCTGTAGAAATAGTAAAAGAAGAGTTAGAAGGACCTATTAGTGATGAATTTAAAAAGATATATTTAGATATGACATATGGACTTAGTATTGAGGTTGTATTTGATAGATTTTATAACCGGGTTAAATTAGATGATGCAAAATATATTACTAGTTCACTTTCTCTTTTAAATAAAACTGGTGGTAATATTGTAAGAGTATTTGGGACAATTGAAAAGAATTTCTTTAATAAGAAAAAATTAAAACAAGAAATGCAAAGTCTTACTAGTGCTAGTATTTTTGTTTTTAGAATTTTATGTGTTCTACCATTTTTATTTATTTTAGTAATATATTTACTTAATCCATCTTATTTTACACCTATGTTTACAACTATTATGGGCAGAATATTACTATTATTTATAACTCTATTTTATATTCTTTATATTTTAGTAATCAAGAAAGTTCTTGAGGTGAAGATGTAATGAAAGAAAGAAGTTTAGTAAGAAGGATTTACTCAGTAAGAACAATAGATAAAATTGAAAAGAAAATTAAGTTACTTGGAATAAACTGTAAGTATGACGCGACAGATTTACTTAATTTAAGACTTTTATGTGGAATAGCTATATTTACTTTATTAATTGTTTTTAATAAGAATGGTTATATTTTAGCACCAGTAACACTAGTATTATTTCATGTACTAAGTGAATATTTTGTTCTTGATTTACCTATTAAGAAAAGAAGTAAGAAACTAGAAGAAGAAGCTATATTTTTCTTTGAGGTTTTAAGTCTTACGATGGAAAGTGGACGTAACTTAGTTAATGCTTTAACACTTACTAGTAAAAATATTGATTCTGAGTTATCAAGTGAATTTAAAAAAAGTTTAAGTGAAATGAAAGTAGGTAAAAGTTTTCCAGAAAGTTTAATGGGTATGAAAGAAAGAATACCAAGTGATACGATTAATAATGCGGTTTTAAATATTATTCAGTCAAGTATATTTGGTAATAATATTGAAGAATCTTTAAATAATCAGTTAGATTTTTTAAGAGATAAGCATTTAATGGAAGTTAAAAGTGAGATAGGTAAGTTACCTACTAAGATAAGTATAATTTCAGTAGTGTTTTTTATACCAATTATATTAATGGTTATACTTGCACCTGTATTAGTTGATTTAATTATGAAATAAACATCTTTAAGGAGATGTTTTTTTGTGATAATTTATTGTTTTTTGATAATTTTTATTATAAAATTATTAAGATAGGTGATGCACTATGAAGGTATTTATTAATCAACATAAAAAGATGATTTTATTAAGTCTATTGTTATTAATAGTTGCTTTATCAATTATAGGTACAACTTATGCTTATTATCGTTTATCTTTTATACAAAATGATAAGTCTATAGCTAGTAGTAAATGTTTTAAAGTTACTCTAGAAGATCTAAGTGACGCGATAGTATTAAATGATTTGCATCCTAAAAGTGATGAAGAAGGATTAAAAAGTAATAGTTATTCGTTTAACATTAAAAATACATGTGATACATATGCTACGTATCAAGTGAACTTAGAAGATATATTAGATGATACAATAACAAAAAGATTAAGCAATAAATATATTAAAGTTTCTTTAAATGATGGGACACCAAAAGTATTAAATACATATCAAAGTGTTACACCAACAATTAATAATGCTGATGCCTCATTTAAATTAACAAGTGGGTCGTTAGGGCCAAAAGGTAGTAGTAATGATTCAGTAAGTTATAATTTAAAATTTTGGATGGACTATGATACACCAGCCATAGATGAAGTAATGAGTGCCACGTTCAAAAGTAAAATAAGTGTTGTATCAATGTATATTACGGAAGATGCTTTAAATAATGATTTAGCTTTTAATTATAATAGTTTTATTGACTCTAATGGGGAGGACACTTTAACGATTAAGGCAACAAGTTCAAATTATAATATTACTGAATATAGTTTTGATGGTCATGGTTATACAGTGTTAGATAATCCTGGTAAAGACATAAGTATTAAAAATCTAAAAAAAGGAAAGAATACTAAAATATATCTAAAAGATGAGGTTGGTAACGTTATTACAAAAGATATTGTTAGTAGTAATATAGATATTTTAACTAAATATACGGATTCTTCTATAAGTATTAAGTTAAGTAATAATGATAGCAATGAATTTATACGTTATGAATATAGTGTCGATAATGATAATTTTTATGCTTCTAATGATGATTCATATACAATTGATAATCTAGATACAACAAATAACAATTATACTGTTTATGTAAAAGCTATTCTTATTAATGGCGATTCTCTAACATATCAAACTAAATTAGATAAAGTAGCTAATATTGATAGTACGTATTATTCTACTTTAGATTATGCTTTAAGTAGTGTAAGTGATAGTGGTACTGATATTGTGTATCTTTTAAAAGATATTGATACGGAAGTAGTATTTAAGGAAAATAAAAAAGCTAGTTTGGATTTGAATGGACACAGTATTACGTGTTCTAAAGAAACAGACGTTTTGTTTACAAATAATGGTGATTTAAAAATAAAAAATGGTAATATTTCTTCTGTCCAAGTGAAAATGAGTACAATTTTAAATAATAATAAGATAGAACTGGAAAATGTTGTTGTTAAAGGTGATGAAGAGACAGAAATAGCAGATGATGAGGATGGAGCCACATTTTATAATAAAGGTGAAGCTACTATAAATGCAGAGATCTATTCTAAAGTAAGAGGAAGTATTAGGAATGAAAATATTTTAAATATTACTGGTGGAAAAGTTAGCTCTAGTGGAGTTTCTAATAAGTCTATGATAGGCAATCTAAGTGGTACGATTACCATAAGCGGTGGTGAATTTACTAGTGAGCAACGTGGAATTTTAACAAATTTAGGTACCATAAATATTATTGGTGGCACATTTAAAAATACTCAAACAAGATACGTTAGTATTCAGAATGGTTCAAGTGATAATACTACAGCTACGATGATTATTGATGGCGCCACAATCGATACTGTAACTGATTCAGTATATAACTTTGCCAATTTAGAAATAAAAAGTGGTAATATAACTTCTAAAAAATACGTTTTAAATAATAAGAGCGGTACCACTACTATTAGTGGCGGCACATTAAAAGGAACTGGTGAAAATACATCTGTTTATAATTCTAGTGGTACAGTAAATATTACAGGTGGAGACTTTAGTAGTGAGCAAAGAGCTATTGTAATGAATTTAGACAAAGCCAATATAACAGGTGGCACATTTACAAGTACTCAAACTGGTTATTATAATATTCAAAATGGTACAAGTAGTAATAATGTGGCTTCAATGGTTATTGATGGTGGAGTGTTTGAAGTTTCATATAATATTGTAAACTATGGAGATTTAGAAATAAAAAGCGGAGATATAACTGCTGCAAGATATGCTTTATATAATAAAAGTGGTACAAGTACTATTAGTGGTGGTACAATAAAAGGTACGGGTTCAAAAACGGCTATTTATAATGAGACGGGTATATTGAATATAACAGGTGGAGACTTTAGTAGTGAGCAAACAGGTATTGTAACTAATTTAGATAAAGTCAATATAACTGGCGGTACATTTACAAGTACTCAAACTGGTTATTATAATATTAAAAATGGTTCAAGTAGTAATAACGTGGCTTCAATGGTTATTGATGGCGGTACGATAGATACGGTTGCATCTGCATTAATTAACTATGCTAATTTAGAAATTAAAAGTGGAAATATAACCAGTGCAAATTACACTTTGTATAATGATGGTGGTACAAGTACTATTAGTGGTGGCACAATAAAAGGTACGGGTTCAAACCCGGCTATTTATAATGCAAAAGGTACACTAAATATTACAGATGGTGAATTTAGTAGTGAGCAAAATGGCATTGTAACTAGTTTAGATAAAGCCAATATAACGGGTGGTACATTTACAAGTACTCAAACTGGTTATGTTAATTTATTAAATGGTAATAATAGTAATAATACTGCTATTATGGTTATTGATGGGGCCACAATCGATACTATAAATGATTCAGTATATAATTATGCTAATTTAGAAATAAAAAGTGGTAATATAACTTCTAAAAAATACGTTTTAAATAATAAGAGCGGTACCACTAACATTAGTGGTGGCACATTAAAAGGAACTGGTGAAAATACATCCGTTTACAATACAAAAGGTACTCTTAATATTGCTGGTGGTGAATTTAGTAGCGAACAACGTGGAATTTTAGTAAATTTAGCTACTGCTAATATTAATGGAGGTACATTTACAAGTACTCAAACTGGTTATTATAATATTTCAAATGGTTCAAGTAGTAATAAAGCTGCTGTGATGGTTATTGATGGTAGTACGATAGATACAGTTGCATCTGCAGTATATAATTATGCTAATTTAGAAATTAAAAGTGGCAATATAACCGCTGCAAATTATTCTTTGCATAATGATAGTGGTACAAGTACTATTAGTGGTGGTACAATAAAAAGTACGGGTTCAAAAACGGCTATTTATAATGAGAAGGGTACACTAAATATTACAGACGGTGAATTTAGTGGTGAGCAAAATGGCATTGTAATGAATTTAGACAAAGCCAATATAACGGGAGGCACATTTACAAGTATTCAAACTGGTTATATTAATATTCAAAATGGTTCAAGTAATAGTACTGCAGCCATAATGGTTATTGATGGTGGTACAATCGATACTGCTGCATCTGCAGTATATAATTATGCTAATTTAGAAATAAAAAGTGGTAATATAACTTCTAAGAAATATGTTTTAAGTAATAGCGATGGTACTAGTACCATTAGTGGTGGCACATTAAAAGGAACTGGTGAAAATGTAGCCATTTATAATACGAAGGGTACACTAAATATTACGGAGGGCAAATTTAGCAGTGAAAAAGGTGGAATTATAATTAATTTAGCTACTACTAATATCACAGGTGGTACATTTACAAGTACTCAAACCGGTTATTATAATATTCAAAATGGTTCAAATAGTAATACTACAGCCACAATGGTTATTGATGGCGGTACATTTGAAACTACAGCTCAAACCATTGTTAACTGTGCCAATTTAACTATAAATAATGGCGAGTTTAAAACAACAGCTCGTACAGTTTTATATAACATTACTGGTACTAGTAAAATAAGTGGCGGTACTCTTACTACTGGTAATGCTAATGCTATAAACAATAAGGCTAATTTAATAATAAATGGCACGGCAAGTATAACGAATAATGCATCTAGTTATCCAACAGTATACAATTATGCTGGTTCGACAATTACAACTGATTTAACAAACGCTAAAGTAACAAATAATGGAGGAGGAAAAACGATCTATAATGCAAGTTAAAAATAGAAAACAAATTTTAATAGTAAGTGGGGCATTAATAGTTATTTTACTATTTATTGCTATTGGCTTTATTGTTCATAATAATAAAAATACAACTGTTTTACCTGATAATTCTGAGACAGAACCTATACCAGAAGAGCAAGCTTTGGATAATGAAGAAAGCAAACTTGAGAGAGATAATAATGATGCGGGACAAGGTGTTATTGATAATGTTGATGATATATCAGAAAAAACTCGTGATGATAATCTAGAAACTCAAAAAAATGATGATGATTCCCTTAATACACTTCCAGCCACTGAACAATCTATGTCTGTACCATAAATAAAAACACGCCTTAAATGCGTGTTTTAAAATGGCTAATTATTGTTTTTTAAAATACTTTTTTTATAGGGCTTTCTTTCGTCAGTTCGATACAAAATATAATCAATACTAGTATTATAAAAATCGGCTAGTTTTTCTAAGTCATAAATACTAATAAGTCTTTTTTCACTTTCGTAATAACTATAAGCTACTTGAGTCACATTTAAAATGTGAGCTATATCTTCTTGCTTTAGATCTTTATCTTCTCTTAATTCTTTTAGTCTTAACATGTTTTCACCTCAGCAAAATTGTAATGTAAAACAAAATGTTATATTGAGATATAAAACATATTGTTATATAATAGGTATATAATTGGAAGGTGGTAGTAGTGAGATTAATAAAACTAAGAAAGAATAATAAAAGAATTGTTTTGGTAATTATTGGCTCGGTGATTGTATTTCTTTTAGCTAGTCTTTATTTATATAATACATTTGCTGTGTTTAGGGAAGAGAAACATTTCAATGTAATCAATGGAACGGTTGAGGATCCAGGAGACATTTATTTTGCATATTATGTAGATGGTGAGATAACACGTAGTATGCCTAGACAAAATACAGGTTATACATTAAATATAGAGAAAAGTAATTGTACAAATGGTGTCATACCCGATTGGGACAATGCTGGTTGGACATTTCAAGCTAATTATAGTGGCTATAATGCAACTGACTATACAAGGACAAGATGCAATTTATACTTTGAGAATACTAGTAAGGCAGTGAGTACAGCACTAGGTAATATTGAGGTAAATACATACACTCCAGATTTTAGTAAAAGTGCGTGTGATGATGATACTTGTGAATCCCATGAAAAAGGCATATTTATTGCAGAAGACGATGATGGTACAAGTTATTATTACCGAGGCAGTGTAGAAAATAACTATGTCAAATTTGCAGGCTACTACTGGCGCATCATTCGTATTAATGGCAATGGTAGTATTCGTATGATTTATGATGGCACAGTAGCACACGACAATGGTGAATCTAGTGAAGATAGAATGTATGGCACAAGTCAGTTCAATCCTAGTAATAACAATAATATGTATGTCGGTTATATGTATACAAGTGGTAATGTTAATGGTACTGGCACAAGTTCAAGTATTAAAACAGCAAATGATAATTTTTACAAAAGTAAACTTGCTAGTTATGCTAGTTATATTGATATATCATCAGGTTTTTGTGGTGATAGAAGTGTTTTGACTAGCCAAGATAATGTTGGTGTAGGAAACAATATAACTTATTATGCTGGATATTTGCGGGTAATTTCTAGTACGCCAAATTTAAAATGTGAAAATATGCTTGATTATTATACAATTAGCAGTGCATCAACTGGTAACAAAGCCTTAACATATTCAGTTGGTTTAATTACAGCTGATGAGGTTTTACTTGCAGGAATTAGTGGAGGAATCTTTAATGGGAATCAAAATCAACAACAATACTCTTTAAAATCTTATCTTACTATCGGAAATTATTTTTGGACAATGACGCCAATAGGATTTTATATACCATATAGTTTAAACAGTAATTATTCAGATGTTTTTTTTGTTGATATAACCGGTTTTATCGATGATACTTATACTATTGATGTACTTGGTTTAAGACCAGTTATAAATTTAAAAAGCACTTTGAAATTCACGGGTGATGGCACTAAAAATAATCCCTATATTCCTAGTATTTAGGTGTGTTCGACAATGTTCGATAACATGTGATTTAAATAGACAAAACTTCTTAAAATATCCCCCTTGTCTAAATTACAAACTTGTTTTAGGATAACTAATCAAGGAGGGCATCTATGCATAATACAATCACGAAACCTAAAAAATTTTATACTTGTAAAAGTGATATAGCCTTTAAAGAAATATTTGGTAATAGTAAAAATAAAAATTTATTAATATGGCTATTGGAAAGAATATTACAAGTTAGTATTAAAGAGTTAACATATTTAAATGTCGAAAGAAATAATAACGATTTAGTAACAAAAAGAAAAAGGCTAGATATATTAGTGGAAACAAGTGTTGGTAGGATTAACATTGAAATGAACGCGAAAAATCCAGATTACTTACATGCCAGAAACTTTTGTTACTTAAGTAATATCTATAATAAAAATACTAGTATATCTGAGGATTATAATGAAGACATCCTTACTATTCAAATTAATTTTACATATGATATAAAAAATGATAACAAGATATTAAGAATATATAAGGTCCAAGATGACGAGCAAAAATGTTATATAAAAAACTTTGAAATATACGAATACAATATGGACATAATAATGAATTTTTGGTATTCTTT
>CAKOMI010000033.1 GCA_934096605.1 uncultured Bacilli bacterium | reverse complement strand
AAAAAAATGCAAGTAAGAAACTACTTAGATGCTCTTGGTATGCGTGGTATTGCTCTTATGTTTGAACAAGAAAAAGTAATTAAATCAATGGTACCAATCTTTCCTAAACAAGACGTAGAAGAACGTGTTGGTACACCAATTCCATCAAGCACTATCGCGGCAATGTATCCATTTATTTTTGATAGCATTAAAGACCCAGGTAATAGTACATTATTTGGTGTTGATTTCTCTGGTGGTGTTGTTTTATTTAACCAATTCCTTTATCAAATTAAAAAGGAAAATAATCGTAATAATGCCAACATGATTATTCTTGGTGCTTCTGGTTCCGGTAAATCAACTGCAGCTAAACTACTTTTAAGAAGCCATATAAGAAATGAATATAAACTTGTATGTATTGACCCTGAAGGTGAACTAGAAGACATGACTCGTGGTATGGGTGGTGATTTTCTAGACCTTGGTAAGGGTGGCGAATTCGGTATGGTAAACCCTCTTGAAATTGTTATTGATGCTGATGAAGAAGAAATAAATCAAGGTCTTGGTTATACCGTTTTAACAAGAACTATCCAACAACTAAAAGCTTTCATGAAATACTATTCACCTGATATTGAAGATGACGTTCTAACTATGTTTAGTGAAGTCCTACAAGATACATATAAACGTTATAAAATTGATTATGACACAGATTATACTAAATTTACTAGTGCTGATTACCCAACATTCGATGACTTATATGCAACAATCAAAGGCCGTTTATTATCCATGACTGAAAAAACACACGAACGTGACGTTATGGAGCGCCTTGAACTTAAAATAAGACCATTAGTAAAAGAACTACGTTACTATTTTACAGGCCATACTACACTAAATATTAATAGTGATTTTATCGTCTTTAATATTCGTGAACTTATGACAGCTGATGAAAATATCCGTAATGCTTTATTCTTTAACATTTTAAAATACGCATGGGGCTTATGCTTAGATAGCTCTGTTAATACTGTTTTATATGTTGATGAAGCCCATGTTTTACTATCAACTAAAAATGAACTTGGTGCTGAGTTCTTAGCCAATATTCAAAGACGTAGTAGAAAATACAATACAGGTACTATTATTGCTACTCAACAACCAACCGACTTTGCGGCACCTAGTATTATTATGCATGGTAAAGCCATATTTGATAATGCCTCTTACTACCTAGTAATGGGTATGAAAAAACAAGCCGTTGATGACTTGTCGAAATTAATTGATTTAAACGAAAATGAAAAAGATAGCATTAAATACTATAACCAAGGTGAAGCATTATTTGTTTGTGGTAATAGAAGAATGCGTATTAATGTCGTAGTTACCCAAGAAGAACTAGATTCATTTGGCTCTGGCGGGGGACTATAATTAATTTTTAAGCCGTGTTTAACGACTTGTGACAACAAGCCTTATCGCGGTTTTTTTTGCGTCATTAATTGTTACTTCACCAAAAGAAGGAATAACCACTAATTCTGTTCCACTAGGTGTCACATAACCCCTTGCAATTGCAATTGCTTTAATAGCTTGATTCAAACTGCCAGCTCCGATTGTCTCTATTAAGACACACCCTTCTTGCCTATAAATATTTGCTATAGCTCCAGCTACTTTACAAGGTATAGACTTTGATCTAACTTTTAATTTTTCCATAACCATCCTCCATACTTAATCATATTAATTTTCAAAAAAATAATGCAAAAAAATTGACAATGTCAGAAAATATGTCTATACTAAAGTAGTAAAAACTTTTAAGACACGTTTTATAAAGGGATTTCTTAGAGAGTCTAGGGCTGGTGTAACTAGATAATGAATTTTATAAAATATCACTTAAATTATAAGTTTTCGGATTACTAACGTTATAAGTAATAAAAAGTTAAATTAAGGATGGTACCGTCTATATGACTCCTTTGGTGCTATCCTTTTTATTTTGGGAAGGAATGATTAGATGAAAAATTTTAAAGAACTTGATAAGAGAGATGTTAGTACAGTTAATCAAAGTATTATAGACTCATGGGGGTCAGTTACAGAAATTTGCAATAGAACTATTGAAAATAGAAATGGTTGTCCTAAATTTGTCTTTTATGATGGACCAGCTACAGCAAACGGCCACCCAGGCTTACACCATATGCTTGCAAAGTTTTTGAAAGATACTTTTTGTAAATATAAAACAATGCAAGGATACCAAGTATACCGTAAAATTGGTTGGGATACTCATGGGTTACCAGTTGAATTACAAGTTGAAAAAGAATTAGGCTTTCATAATAAAACCGATATTGAAAATTATGGTATAGAAGCATTTAACCAAAAGTGTCGTGAAAGTGTTTGGAAAAACGAAGATACATTTACTAGACTTACTAGTGAAATGGGACAATTTATTGATACTAAAAATCCTTATATAACATATAAAAACGATTATATTGAAACTGAATGGTGGATTTTAAAAAAGTTTTATGATGAAGGATACTTTTATGAAGGTAGTAAAATTTTACCATATTGCCCTAGGTGTGGAACAGGCCTTGCTTCGCATGAGGTAGCTCAGGGTTATAAAGACGTATCAACTGATACAGTTATTGTACCAATGTATTCTAAAGAGAAAGATGCTTATTTTCTTGCTTGGACAACAACACCTTGGACACTACTTGCTAACGTAGGTTTATGTGTAAATCCTAAAGAAGAATATGTGCTTTGTGAAAGTAAAGGAACTAGATTCATTCTTGCTAAAAAACGTGTTGCAGAAATATTGGGTGATGAAGCTGAAGTTTTAGAGACCTTTATTGGTAAAGATTTAGAATATACAAAATATGAACAATTAATACCAGAAATTAAAATAGAAGGTAACTCTTTCTTTGTCTGCTGTGATGAGTATGTCACAACTGATAACGGTACTGGGGTTGTTCATATTGCTCCTGCTTTTGGTGAAGATGATGCACGTGTTGGTAAAAATTATAAACTTGCTTATGTAAATCCAGTTGGGGATGATGGTAAGTATTTAGAAGGACCTTGGCAAGGAACTTTAGTATTTGATGCTAATTTAGACGTTATTAAATATTTAAAAAGTCATGATTTATTATTTAAAAAGCAAAAAATAGTTCATAGCTATCCACATTGTTGGCGTTGCGGTACTCCACTTATTTATTATTCAAAACCAAGTTTTTACATTGAAACAACTAAATTTAAAGATAAAATTATTGAAGCTAATAAAAATGTTTCTTGGCATCCTGCTTATGTTGGGGAAAAACGTTTTGGTAATTGGCTTTTAGAATTAAAAGATTGGGCAATTAGCCGTAATCGTTACTGGGGAACACCAATTCCATTATGGCGTTGTAAATGCGGTTATGATCATATGGTTGGTAGTAGAGAAGAACTTAAAAATATGGCTACCTCTAGTATAGATACAAAGACAGTAGAACTACATCGTCCTTATGTAGATAATATTAAATTAAAATGTCCAAAATGTGGGGGCGAAATGACTCGTGTTACAGATGTTTGTGATTGTTGGTTTGACTCTGGTTCTATGCCTTTTGCTCAGTATCATTACCCATTTGAAAATAAAGAATTTTTTGAGACACAATTTCCAGCTGACTTTATTTGTGAAGGCGTTGATCAAACAAGAGGTTGGTTCTATACATTACTTGTTATTTCTACCTTCTTAAAAGGATGCGCTCCATATAAAAATGTTTTAGTAAATGATTTGGTACAAGATGCTGAAGGTAAAAAAATGAGTAAAAGTAAAGGTAATATAGTTGAACCATTTACAACTATGCAAGAATATGGTGCTGATACTGTAAGATTTTATCTTCCATACGTTTCACCAGTTTGGGTACCTCTTCGTTTTGATATTAATGGGTTAAAAGAGGTTCACTCTAAATTTATCAATCCTTTAAAAAATACATATAGTTTCTTTCAAATGTACGCTAATACGGATGGAATAGATACAGATAAATGTAATATTTCTTATGAACAAAGAGAAGAAATTGATAAATGGCTTCTTTCTAAATATAATAATTTAGTTAAATATGTGACTGCTTCTTTTGAAGAGTATGATTTAAATAAAGTAGTTAAGGCTATTGCAAGTTTTGTTTCGGAAGACTTGTCAAACTGGTATATTAGAAGAAATAGAAAAAGATTCTGGGGTAGTGAACTTGATAAATCTAAAAAAAGTGTTTACATCACTACTTATGAGGTATTAGTGGGATTATGTAAGTTAATCGCTCCAATTACCCCATTTATATCAGAAGAAATTTATAAAGACTTAACAGGTGAGGAAAGTGTTCATTTAGCTGATTATCCAAAATGTAATGAAGAATTAATAGATGATAAATTAGAAGAAAAAATGGATTTAGTAAGAGAATTAATAAGTATTGGTAGAAATATTCGTGAAGCTAAAAAAATAAAGGTTCGTGAACCACTTGCTAAAGTATATCTAGATGGTAAAAAAGAGGCGATACTAAGCGATTTAACCCCACTTATTAAAGAAGAATTAAATGTTAAAGAAGTTGTATTTATTAATGACTTAAGCGAATACTTAAATTTCCAAGTAAAACCTAATTTTAAAGAAGTTGGTAAAATATTTGGCTCTAAAATAAAGGATTTCCAAGTTGCTTTAACAAATATTTCTAGTAATGAGGTTTCTTCTTTAGAAAATGATGAAGAAATTACCATAACACTAGATAATGAACCAATAAAAGTAACTAAAAACATGGTTGATATTCGTGTTGAAGCTAAAGATGATATGGCAGTAGAGGTTCTAAATAATAACTTTGTTATCTTAGATATTAAACGTGATGAAAGCCTTATTAATGAAGGTATTGCAAGAGAGTTTGTTAGTAAAATTCAAAATTTAAGAAAAGAAAAAGATTATGAAATAACAGACCGTATTAATGTTTATTATGAAGGTAGTGAAAATTTTATAGGTGTTGTAAAAGAGTTTAAAGATTACATTATGAAAGAAACACTAGCTAAAGAAATAACTATTAAAAATGGTTTATCTACTACTTATGATTTAAATGGTGAAAGTGTTAAATTTGATATTGAGAAGGCCTAAATGGCTTTCTTTTCATTTGACAAAGTGTTCTTTCTATTATAGAATAACTTTCGCAAGAGGTGGTTTAATTGACAGTAAGATATACTTTAGGTGTAAATTCCTTTACTAATGAAACTAAAGATTATCAAGAACTTTTAAATAAACAAATTAGTCTATCATTACCATTAATTACGGGGGCTTTAATATTAAAAGGTAAGAAAGAAGAACAAAAAATTTATGTTGGTAAAGAAATCAATTTACATTGTTTGCAAAAAGATAACTATTGGATAAAAAAATATGATTTATTATTAGATGATTTAGTGGAACTTGCTTTAAATGGTTATGAAAGAGCTTGTTTACTTAATTATAAAAAGTATGATCAAGTAGTAGTAGGGGTTAAAAAAAGTGATATTATTGTTCCAGATTATTATGCCTTACGTGCTAAATTAAACGCCGAAATAAAAGAAAGTGAGGTTTAGAATATGCCAGAAAAAATAATAGTAGAAAGAAATAAAAAAATAGCTGAATTACAAAAAAATAGAAATAACTTATTGAGGATAAAGGAAGAATTAAAACCACATCTTTGTTGGTCTTGCCAAAATGGTTATCCTAGTAAATGTTTAAAAGTAGCAATGCAAGAAAAAGCCAAAATAGGTGACTATCCATTTATTAAAAGTGGCTATCAAGTTTTTTCTAAAAATGCACTTACAAAAGAAATAGAAATTAGTACGTTTGTAGTAACGGAATGTAGTGACTATGTAACAACTAATGAAAAATATGTTGTTAATAATTCGGTTAAGGAAAACCGAGATGCGGCTAAGTTAACAAGAAAAAAGTAATTAATAACACAAATTAACAAAAATACGTTAAAATGATTTGACTAGGGGTTATTTTTATAATATACTATTCCAGTAAGAAGTTTTTCTGTGGATATTATGGACCTCTTTCATATACCTATGGATAAACGGATAATTAAAAACAAAGGAGGATTTTTTATGGCAATGACTAAAGAAAGAAAAACTGAAATTATTAAAGAATTCCAAAAAGACAAAAATGACGTTGGTTCTACCCAAGTTCAAGTTGCTCTTTTAACTGAAGAAATTAATAATTTAACAGAACACTTTAGAACACACATTCATGATTATCATTCAAAACGTGGTTTACAAAAAATGGTAGGTAGAAGAAAAAAACTTTTAGCTTACTTAAAAAGAACTGACGTTGTTGAATATCGTGAATTAATCAAAAGATTAAACTTAAGAAAATAATAAAAAAGGCACATTGTTTTTGGTGTCTTTTTTTCTATTAGTAGGAGGAAGTATGAAAAAAGAGTTTACATTAGAGTTTTACGGAAGAAAGATTGTTGTTGAAACTGGTTGGCTTGCTAAACAAGCAAATGGTTCTTGTTTAGTTCGTTATGGCGATACAGTTGTTTTAACAGCCTCTGTTATGGGCAAAACAGAGATTACACAGGATTTCTTTCCGTTACAAGTTTTATATCAAGAAAAATTATATTCTGTAGGTAAGATTCCAGGTGGATTTATTAAAAGAGAAGGAAGACCTACCGATGAAGCTACACTTGCGGCCCGCATTATTGATAGACCATTAAGACCAATGTTTGATGAAAATCTAAGACAAGAAATCCAAGTTGTTAATACCGTTTTATCAGTTGATCAAGATAATTCACCAGTAATGACAGCTTTACTTGGTTCATCCTTATCACTTGGAATATCAGAAATCCCCTTTGACGGTCCAGTATCTGGGGTTGTTGTTGGTAAAATTGGCAAAGAATTTGTTATTAATCCAACCACCGAAGAATTAGAAAATTCTCGTCTTAATTTAACAGTTGCGGGTACTAAAGAGGCTATTTGTATGGTCGAAGCCGGTGCCTATGAATGTAGTGAAAAAGAAATGCTTGATGCAATTATGTTTGGCCATGAAGCTATTAAAAAGTTGTGTGCTTTTCAAGAAGAAATAATTAAAGAAATCGGTAAAGAAAAAGTACCAGTTTACAGTGCAACTCTTAGTGAAGAGTTAGTAAACTCAGTAAAAGAATATGCTTATGATAATTTAGTTAAGGCTATTCAAATTAAAGATAAATTAGCAAGTTATGCCAAAGTAGAAGAAATAAAAAATGAGGCTATGAGTCATTTTGAAGAATTATTTACTAATGAAGAAACAGATTTAAGTGAACTTAAAAATGTGGCTAAGATTTTACATAACTTAGAAGCTCTAGCTGTAAGAGACTTAATAACTAATAAACATATTCGTCCTGATGGCCGTAAAATGGACGAGATAAGACCACTTGATGCGATGGTAGATTTATTACCAAGAACACATGGTTCCGCTGTATTTACACGTGGTCAAACCCAAAGTCTGGCTACCACAACTCTTGGGGCTATTGGTGAGCATCAAATACTTGATGGTCTAGGCATAGAAGATGCCAAAAGATTTATGCTTCATTATAATTTTCCAGCTTTCAGTGTTGGAGAAACTGGTCGTTATGGATCACCTGGAAGACGAGAAATTGGCCATGGTGCTTTAGGAGAAAGAGCTTTATCAGCCGTTATCCCAAGTGAAGAAGAATTTCCATATACCATTCGGGTTGTATCAGAAATATTAGAAAGCAATGGTTCTTCAAGTCAAGCCACTATTTGTGCTGGGTGTCTATCACTTATGGCGGCCGGTGTTCCTATAAAGGCGCCAGTTGCCGGAATTGCGATGGGTCTTATTACAAGCCTAGATGGAAAAAAACATACTATTTTAACCGATATTCAAGGGTTAGAAGATCATATGGGCGACATGGATTTTAAAGTGGCTGGTACGCGTGATGGTATTACAGCTTTACAAATGGATATCAAAATTAAAGGTATTACCAAAGAAATATTAAAAGAGGCTTTAGCCCAAGCAAAGAAAGCTCGTTTAGAAATACTAGACGTTATGAACGATTGCATAAATAAGCCACGTGCTACTCTTAGTCCATATGCACCAAAAATTGAAACGTTCCAAATTAATCCAGAAAAAATTAAAGACGTTATTGGTCGTGGTGGGGAAATGATCACTAAAATTATCTTAGAAGCAAGTAACGTTAAAACAGTAAATGATAAAGACGCTGTCAAGGTTGATTTAGAAGATGATGGACGTGTCATAATTTATCACACTGATGCCGATATTATTGCTAAGACAAAAGAAATGATTTTAAATGTTGTAAGAGAAGTTGAAGAAGACCGCATTTACACTGGGCGTGTTACAAAAGTCGAAAACTTCGGTTGTTTTGTAGAACTATGGCCTGGCTGTGAAGGTATGGTTCACGTTTCAGAACTTGCTCACGAAAGAATAAATAAACCAAGTGATATTGTAAGTGTTGGCGATGAAATACTAGTAAAAAGTAAAGGCTATGATAACCGAGGACGCTTAAATTTATCAAGAAAAGACGCTTTACCAAAACCAGTTAAGAAAGATACTAAATAGGGCAGAGGCCCTTTTTTTCGTAAAAAATTAAATTTGCTTTTTTTGGATTTCTATAATATAATTTATACATACATAATTATTACTTATAAGTAGTTAGAAAAGGTGAAAAAATGATTCAAGTTCTTGTTATTATTTATTATATATTATTTGCATTTTCCTTTATATTTGGTATGTATTTTGCTATAACCGGTTTATTTGGCTTTAAAAACTATCATAAAAGTATGTTTGATAGACATAAACCAAAATATAAATTTGCCATAATTGTTCCTAGTAGAAATGAAGAAAAAGTAATAGGGGCTTTAATTAAAAGTCTAGATAAACAAAATTATCCAAAAGACTTATACGAAACAATAATTGTTCCTAACAATTGTACTGATGATACTGCTGGGGCTGCCAAAAAAGCAGGTGCTACTGTTATGGAATGTACAGTTCCAGTTAAAGTTAAAGCCGACGTTTTACAATTTGTTTTTGAAAAATTAAAACCACGTAAAGATATTGATGCCTATGTTATATTTGATTCTGATAACTTAGTTCATCCAAATTTTTTAGCTCGTATGAATGATGCTTTATGTGAAGGAGTAGAAGTTGCTCAGTGTTTTAGAGATTCTAAAAACATGGGTGATAACTGGTTAACTGGATCATATACATTATTTTACTTTATTCAAAATTTCTTCTTTAATCGTGCTCGTATGAACTTTTCTGGTTCAGCTGCTATAAATGGTACTGGTTTTGTTATTAAAAAAGACGTTGTAAAAGATGGATTCCATACTAAAACATTGACAGAAGATTCTGAATTTACTGGTCAATGTGCTCTAAGAGGTATTCAAGTAGCCTTCGTAGAAGAAGCTATAACTTATGATGAACACCCACAAAGTTTCTGGGCTAGTTGGAAGCAAAGAAAACGTTGGACAAGTGGTACGATTGCTTGTTTACAAATATATGGTAAAAGATTAATGAAAACATTCTTTAAAACTGGTAATATTTCATGCTTTGATATGTGTATGATGTATTTAAGTCCAATAGTTATGGTTTTAGGTTTCTTTTTATCAATTGTTTTATTTATTTTCCATGTTACTGGTGTTGAACTATTTGATTTCTTCTCGTATTTATACGCCATGGGCTTAGTATTCTTTATTTTCTTCTATTTTGCCAATGTTGCTTTAAATATCTTTGTTATCAAATACAATAAAAAAAGCGTTAAAACATTACTTTCTGGTATTATCTTATTTAGCTTATTCTTAGCTACTTGGATACCAATAAATATTATTTGTATTTTCAAAAAAACTAATAGTTGGGAAGAAATAAAACACGACAGAAGCGATGTAGATTTAGATTCATTAATTAGTTAGAGGCAAGGCCTCTTTTTTTTCTTGCTTAATTTAATATCATATGCTAAATTATATTTAGTTTGGCGGTGTTTACATTGAAAAAGAGACTTATCTTACTTGCGTTTTTAATATTTATTATGTGTTCTTTATTTTTAAGTTTTCTTTATTATAAATATTTTTTAAAACCGATAAATGTAGTAGACTACAATTTAGACGTTGATGGTTCTAATATCTATGTAACATTAAATTTTAAAAAAAGTATGCCTAGTCTTGTTTGCGCTTATGATGGCCTTGAGGTTTTAGTTCAAAATAACGCTTGTAAATTTAGTATACCAAATGAAGAAACTATAATTGAAATTAAAAATAAATATAATAAAATAAATTATAGTGTAAATCCTGATATAAATAAAGTAGTTGATTTTTCGCTAAATAAAACAGACTTTTACTTAGCAGTTGGAGGCAAAGAAAATGTTTTATTGTCAGTTTTAAAACTAGGTAATATTGAAGAAGCAATTACACTTACTAGTGAAAATGAAAGTATTGTAAAAACTAGTCAAAACACCATAATAGGTGAAAGTCCTGGTACGACTCGGGTTTACGTTTCTTTAGGGGAGGTTACTAAGAATATTAACGTTACTGTAACTGACTTGATAACAACTCCAAAAGTCATAAATAGAAAATCAAAGATAACTTGTAATCGTTATTCAAAAGAAGAAAGTAACTTATTAGATAAAATTCTTTTAGATAGAATAAATACTGCGGGTTATGCTACCAGGGCTGGGGTTGTGGCTGCACTACGTTTTTTAACACTGGAACTTCCATATAAAATACCTTATTTTTTTGAAAATGGTCGTTTAA
The DNA here is from genome assembly GCA_934096605.1 of uncultured Bacilli bacterium. Taxonomy (GTDB): domain Bacteria; phylum Bacillota_I; class Bacilli_A; order RF39; family UBA660; genus Ventrenecus. Next base: position 1,248 of record CAKOMI010000033.1, on the reverse strand, counting down.
ATAATAATACTGGTGGTGATTATGTAGATGGTGAAGGTAGATTTTACCATAAAGGCTTATATTTAAATCGCGATAAATTTAGTGAATTAAAAAAGACCCGTTTTGGTCCATCAATCTGGGGTTGTCCTTTAACTAATTGGCAAGATGAGGCCGGGTTTAAACCAGGTGTAAAATATCCAAACGGCTTAGATTGCAGTGGATTTGTAACATGGGCTATGTATAATGGAGGCTTTGATGTTTCTGATACCGGCGCAGGTATGAATAGTTTTACTGGTGATGATTTAAGTGACTTAGGAGTGCATATTCCGATTACTAGGTCATTACTAGAAAGTGGTTCTATTAAAGCAGGGGACTTAATAGGGTGTGATGGTCATATTGCTTTAGTCGGTGCTATTAAAGATGGTATAATTTATGTGGCTGAATCAACAACTTATTATGATGGAGTAGTAATGCATCCATACACAATTAACGAACTATTAAACGAACCATTTTTGAATTATGTTATAAATATGGATAATTATTATGGCTCTCCTGGCAATTATACTAGTTATTTTGAATAGTATAAAAAGTACTTTCAACATTGTTCGAAAGTATGTGCTTTTAACTGACAAAACTTCCTAAAATCTCAATCTGATTTGTGGAAAAAAAGGCTTTATAATAAGCCTCGAACCTTTAGTTGTTAGGCGCCCTCTAGAAGGGATAAGCATATGACGAAGAAAGATTTTTGAATCATTACTTTGATTCTGCTAATTTTTTTGTTAGCGGGATTACTTTATAAAACTATGTAACATAGAGTAATTCCTCCTTTTCTGCTTACCACAAAAAAACGTCTAAACAATGTGTTTAGACGTCACCAAGAAATTCGAGGACGTCTAGCTCACAAAAACTAGAGGTTCTCTTTTTTTATTATATGAGAAATACTCATTACATACATGTTAACATAAAAATGGTTGCAATACAATCAATTTTTATTGTACAATTATCTTAATAAAATAAGTAGGAGGTTCAAAATGAAGATAAAGAAAAATCACGTTGGTGGTGGGTATTTTAAATTAAATTTTAGAACAATCTCTCTTATTTTCATACTTATATTAATAATATCTTTGATAGGTGTTAGTTTTTCTTACTGGCGTTTTGGGAGTATTCAAAATGATAAGAATATGGCCAGTAGTAAATGTTTTAAAGTAAATATTACTAATGAAAGTGACGCTATTACATTAAATGATTTGCATCCTATAACAGATGAAG
>CAKOMI010000032.1 GCA_934096605.1 uncultured Bacilli bacterium | reverse complement strand
CTTATTAATACAGAAAGTTTATTGTTTGAAAGTACACTTCATCATGAAATAATGCATTATATAGATTGTTATTTAGCAAGTATTATAGGAGCAAGTGCATTAGAAAATAGCATGAAAGAATATAATCCACCTGGTTTTACATATGGAAATCAAACAACTGAATATGTATATTATTATTCTAATCCTGCTTATTTTTTATCAGCTTATAGTAAATCTGATTATAAAGAAGATAGAGCCGTATTGTTTTCTGATATGATGTTTAGAACATTAAAGAAAGATTATTATATTGCTGGTAATCCAATTAATGAAAAAGCTAAATTGATTAGTAGACAATTGGAAAAATATTTTGATTGTGTTTCAAGTTCTACTAAAGAGAATTGGGAAAGATTTATTGAATGATAATTTATGTATATTGTAGTTGAAAGTTAAAATACTAAAAAAGGTACTAGATTAAAAAGTTAAGTGATATACATTATTAATAAATAACATATTTAGGTATTTACCATATACTATTTTAGGTGATATGTATGGCTAAAAAAATAGTGATTGATGCTGGTCATGGGGGAGAAGACCCTGGTACTAGCGCAAATGGAATAATAGAAAAGAATAAAACTTTGGAAATAAGTAAATATTTACATAAGCGTTTTAATGAGTTAGGAATTGAAAATGCTATGACAAGAGATAGTGATATTACTCTAGGACCTAGTGATAGACCAAAAAAAGTTCAGAGTTTTTATGGTAATGGAAATGATGTTATAGTTTTGTCTAATCATATTAATGCAGGTGGTGGGGATGGTGCTGAAATAATCTATGCTTTACGAAATTCTTCTACACTAGCCAAAAAGATTGCAGATGAATTTACTAGGTCTGGACAAAACGTTCGTAAGTATTATCAAAGAAGATTACCATCTGACCCTTCTAAAGACTACTATTATATTTTAAGAGATACACCTAATAATGAATCAGTTATTATTGAGTATGGTTTTGCTGATAGTAGTGGTGATGATCCTAATTTGTTAAAAGAAGATTGGCAGGATTTAGCAGAAGCAGTAGTAAGAGCAGTAGCAAGTTACGCTGGTGTTACTTATAAACAAGCAGGTGATAGTAATAATACTTATGTTGTTAGTAAGGGAGATACATTGTGGGGTATTGCAAGAAAATATGGTGTAAGTGTGGAAGATTTAAAAAACAAAAATAATCTAACAAGTAACTCACTTAGTATTGGACAAGTTCTTTTAATACCTGGTAGTGATAAAGTAGATGAATATTATACTGTTAATAAAGGAGATACACTTTATAGTATTGCAAAAAGATATGGTACTAGTGTTTCATCTTTAAAAGAAATTAATAATTTATCTAGTAATAATTTAAGTGTAGGACAGAAATTGAAAATAGCAAATAATACAAGTGATGTTCCTAATAATATTAATACTTATGTTGTTAAAGCAGGTGATAATTTGTATAAAATTGCTAGAGAAAATAATGTATCAGTAAGTGAAATTAAGAGTTTAAATAATCTTAATAGTGATAGTCTTAGCATTGGGCAAATATTAAAAATTCCTAGTAGTAATAGTGCAAATGTTATATATACGGTTAAGGCTGGTGATAATTTATATGCTATAGCACGTGATTATAATACAACAGTAGATGCAATTAAGAAAAGAAACAATTTAACAAGTAATTTGTTAAGTATTGGGCAAAAATTGATTATTCCATAGTTCTTAAGATGACTTATTAAGTTGTCTTTTTTAGTATATAAAAAAAATTACGAAGAACGTAATTTAATAAATTTCTTTGCATTCACCTTGATTAGGTCTATAGAAACAATGGTTGTTGTATCTGCCCGCTAGAGGTTGTGTGTACCAAGTACTTTTGCAACTTTCACCTTTTTTGGGGGCATAAAACCATAAGGCATGTGTGGCTGGATGGTAGTATTCACCTTTTAATATGCGATCAGCTAGATTTTTTTCAAGAGTAGTAGGTGAAGCTTCAAAAAGGGATGATTTTGTTCCGACAAATTGATTAGGTTGGTATATGGCTTGTTCAATAGTAGTAATGTTTTTAAAAGTAAGACATTTTACTAAGGCACGATTTACCACAACATTACCGACCATTAACATACCTAAGTCTCCTTCTGCTAAGGCTTCTGCTCGCATAATACGTGCTAGTAATTCACGTTCTTTAGTAGTATATTCAATAATCATTAATATCACCTAAAATATTTTATGTAAAAAGACTAGAAATGTCTAATTTATCATGTTATAATGTATTTGTCCTTGAGTTATTGGTTATTAGGGGCGTGGTATAATGGTAGCATAGGAGTCTCCAAAACTTTTGATGGGAGTTCGATTCTCTCCGCCCCTGCCATTTTGATTTAATCGAACCGTAGTGTTCGTTAAGATTGCTTGGTACGATATGTATCAAGTTTTTTATAATTCAGGAGGGTTTTATGTTTGGACAAAATGATAAGGTTACTTTGACACTTATAAATCTAAGAGATATTATGGGTAACGTTTTACCATATTCTTTTAAATTGCCATTGGAAGGTGATTTGCCAGAAAATGTTGTTGCAATGGATGTGTTTCTATATCAAGAAGGAATTAATAATGGTGCTAAAAAAGCATTTAGTATCTATGTTGGTGAAAAAATGACTTTAAAAGAACTTGTTTTTAAGACGAAGAGTTTTGAGGTAGTAGTATCTGAAAATAATGAACTACAACCAGGTAGTTTACTTTTGGTGCAAAATATAATGGATAGAAAAGTTGCCTCGGCAATTATAAATGAAAATGATATTGTTGTAGAAAATAGGGAACAATTAATTATGGTAGTTGAAGAAATTTCTGATAAATTTAATGATATAAATAAATCTTTATCAATAGTTAGAAATTTGTCTATAAAATATAATAAGAAATAATAAAAGATTATTATAAAGAGGTAATAGTATGAAAGTTATATCTATTAAAGAACCGTTTGCAACTCTTATTAAAGATGGAGTTAAAATATATGAAACACGTAGTTGGAAAACAAATTATCGGGGAGAAATTTATATCCATGCTAGTAAAACTATAAGTGCGTCTGATAATAAAGAAAATGCATTAAAGTTTTTGAAAAGTAATATTAAGCCTGGATATATTCTATGTAAATGTAGATTAGTAGACTGTATAGAAATGGATGAAGAATTTATTAGTTATATAAATAATGAAACAACTGAGTATTTTTATGGCCATTATGCGCTAGGAAGATATGCTTGGCAGTTAGAACTAATAGAAGTTTTAGAAACGCCTATTAAGGCGAAAGGGCAACTTGGTATATGGAATTATTTTGAAGCATAGGTTTAATTGTAGTGATTATATTTGACTTATAAATTTTAATATGAGAAAATTTGATTAACTGGGAATGTGATGGTGAGTTTTGATGAAAAATAGTTTGGCAATAGAAATTTTAAAATTATTTGCTTGGATATTTTGTGCGTGGATTTTTTGGGTATTTATTTTTTCTGTTTTTACACCAAGTTCAGTAGAAGAGGTTGTAGAACCGTTTAATGGGGCTAGCTTAGTTTTTGGCTTTTTAACGGGAGTAATAATAACTTTTGTACTTAAATTAAACAATGTTAGTTCTCTAAAACAAAAGGCTAATGCTGTTAAAAGTAATATAGAAGTATTAAATAAAAGAAGTGAGACTTTACTTACTAAGGCTAATAAAGTAGCTGATAAATATATGAATCATGAAAGTCATGTTCAAAAAAGTGTGGCATATGCTAGAAAAAGCAAGGTAATTTTAAATTCTAAACAATTTGGGGGAATGTTAGAGAATTATCCAGAGTTAAAGGCTAATGAAAGTATTATGGAATTGTTAAAACAAATTAGAGAAAGTGAAAATGTTATTGCTAATGAGAAAATGACATATAATGATTATGTATCTTTGTATAACACGTTAATACATAGTTTTCCACTTACGTTAATTAGTTTTATAACTAGATTTAAAGATTTAGAATTTTATAGTGAAGAAGATAGTAGTGGTATACCTAGTGATGAAGAGCTTGGTATATAAAAAAACTATCTTTTTTTGATAGTTTAATTTAATTTTTTTAAAGTACTTGTAAGAAGACTAAATAGATAGATATTAACTTGTTTAGTTGTATTTTTAGAAATATATGTTTTGTAACCATTTAACTGGTTTATATAGTTTTCGTCGGTAAGATCATTTAACTTATAATCTACTATGTCAATATATTCATCATGAACAATCATTAAATCAATTTTACCATGGTATTCAATGTCCAAGTCATAATCAATAAATTCGTATTCTTTAAAAATGGTTGCATTTCCTATATCTTTAAAAAGAGGCGTTTTTACTAAAGAGTTAATAATATTTTTAATAAAATTATTTTCAATAAGAGATAAGTCTAGATTTTTAAAATCAATGTGTTCTAATATTTCATGAACAATTGTGCCGAATTCCATATTTTTTCTAGTTTCATTATCAATTAAATCTTTAGTTTTTTTAGAGAAAGTTTTATTAGTAATATTATTTTCTTTAAATTCAAGTTCATTAATTATTAGGGATTTTTTTTCTTCGTTAAGTAAGTTTTTATCTTTTAATAGTAAATAATCTTTAGTAAGATCTAACTCTTTTATATCAAGTGTTTTAGTATATTTTTCTAGTTCTTTGGGAATGGAATTTAAAAAGTCTGCAAAAGAACTATAATTATAACGGATAGTGTTTATAACAAGACCATCAGCATTTTTTCTTTCATCTAAATCATCAGTAATTGGTAAAAACATTATCATTTTTTCTTTGGCTCTAGTAAGAGCAACATAAAATAGTCTTATTTTTTCGGATATATCTAGAGTTTTCATTTTTTCTTTGATTATTAGTTTAACGATATTTTCTTTAATGCCTTCATTAAAAGTAGGAATATATAGGGGCATGTTTGGTTCATATATAATGTCTCCTTTTAAATCTTGTTTACTAAATGCTTTATAAAGACCCGCAAAATAACAAATAGGAAACTCTAAACCTTTTGATTTATGAATGTTCATGATTTTGATACTACTTTTAGTAGTAGTTTTTACGTTATATTTAATTAGTTCACTTTTAGTTAATAAATCGTTTAGGTAATCTATAAATTCATAAATATTATAATTAGTGTTGTCGGCTAATTCCATTATTTTATTTAATCTAATTATACTTTCATTCATATTGCCAACTTTTATTAAAGCTTCATAGTAATTAGTTATTTTGATAATTTCGGCAATTATTTCTTGTGTAGATAATATATTCATATTTTTTACAAGTTGATATAAAGATTTAATAATAGGGGTTTGACATTCTTTTTTATTTTTAATAATTTTTAATAGTTCTTCATCAGAATATTCGTATAGAAAACTTCTAGCAACACTTGTAAAAGCATAAGAAAATTCGTTGTTTAGATTCTTTTCTTTTAAGTGCGTAACTAATGTTAAGAGATTTTTAATAAGATAAATATCATTGCTTTGATTTAGTTCTTCATCTTTATATAATGAAAGAGGTAAGTCAAAGTATTCAAATATTTTTTTAGCTAAATCAAAAGATGAATTACGATCAAGAATTATACAAAAGTCTTTATATTCAATATTTCTTAGGGTACTTGTTTCTTTATCTAATATTTGGTAATGATTTATCATTTTTTCTTTAATATCTTGAGCAATTTTAAAGAATTCAATTTCTTCTTTAGAAAAATCAGAGTTATCTACGTTATACTTATATATAGTCATGTCATTATTATAGTCAGTTTTGCCTTCGTTAATATATGTAGTATTACCAAATACCATTTGATGTGATTCTCTATAGTCAGCATTACCAATTAAATCATCCATAATTGGATTAAAGATAGTGTTTATGTTGTCTAGAACCTCAAGTCTTGAACGGAAGTTTTTTACTAAGTCAATTTTCGCTCCACCTAAGTTTTTACTATAGTTATCATATTTGTTTTTGAATATATAGGGGTTAGCGTTTCGAAAACGATAGATACTTTGTTTTATATCACCTACCATGTAAACATTGTTATTACTAATAAGAGAAATGAATTCTTCTTGGATATCAGAAGTATCTTGGTATTCATCGACCATTATTTCTTTAAAATAATTTTTTAATTCTAGTCTGATACTTTTGTTATTCTTTAAAATTTCTAAAGAAAGTTTTGCTATGTCTGTAAAGTCATATATTTCATTATTTTTTTTGTAGGTAGTTAAATTATTAAAGAAATCTTTTAGAATAGATAGTAAGGGTTCGATTAAACTTTTAGTATCTTTATAGTCATTAATTATGTTTTCTTTGTAACCATAGATAGTTATACTTTTTAGTTCCTTTAATTTTTTATTAATTTTTTCTTTAGCAAATTTAGATATTTCATCACTGCCTCGTTTTAGACTTGGTAATTTAAGGGCTTTAATCGTGGCAATTAATGTGTCTAAGTCATTACTTTTTAGTGGTGAGAATGTTGCTTGTAATTTAGTGTAATAGTCAGTTTCAAAATCCATTTGGTAATTTTCTAGTTCTAAAAATAATTCATTTACTGACTTATTTAATATACTTTGGTAATCGTTAATCAATCTATTTATAGTAGTTTCATTGTAATATTCAACAAGATAATTATCTAAGTAAGTATTTAAATCAGTTTTAATAGATAATTTATTTGCTATACGGAGTATTTCTTCTTTTAAATTGTTATCATCTTTGATACAAAGAGAATTAATAAGATTTTGAAAGTTTATAGAAGGGTTTTGATAGTTTTTTTCAAATATGTCATCTAGTATTTTTCTTTTTTGTAAGGCAATTAAAGAAGAGTCAGTAATATTAATTTTATTTGATATGTTTAAAAGATAATGATATTTTTTAACAATGGATAAAGCAAATGAATCAAAGGTTGTTATGTAGGATGTGTCTAGTAAATCTAGTTCAGTTAGCAAATCGTTTTTTTCAATGTTAGCTTTTATTCTTTGTTTCATCTCGGCCGCGGCTGCATTAGTGAATGTTAATATTAATAGTTCGTTAATGTGTGTCCCATTTTTTAATTTTTCAAGTACGCGTGTTGTTAGGACAGCGGTTTTACCAGAACCAGCTCCAGCAGAAACAATAATATTGGTGCCAGTAAGTTCTATAGCTTTTTTTTGCTCAGGAGTCCAAGCCATGTGAATCACTCTCTTTCTTTAAAAATGTTTTGTCACTTTTTAAATAAATGTTTTCTTTATTGGTATGAAAACAAATATCTTTTAGTTTACAATATTCACAACTTATGTTTTCTTTATTATCAATTATTTTAGCTGTTATGTTAAAATTACCATCTAAAATGTTTTCGGTACTTTCTAAAAGAAATTTATGGGCTAGATTTTCAAGGGTTGTTAAGTCAGTTTCGTTTAGTACCTTAGCATAAGAATAAAATTCACCATCACTTTTGGTTTTTAAGCCTTTAATTATACGCGAGTTTTCATAGTGTTTGTCGACGTATTTTAAAATGCTTTGGTCGTTGTTGCTATAGCCATGTAGTTTTAAGTTTTCTTTTTTTTGGTAATCAAGGGTTTTATTTTCTTCATACGTTATTCTAGTAGGTAAAATGTTTTGAAAGTATATACCACCAAAGATGGCATCTTTATAATTCATTGTATTTTTTAAAAGATATAAATAAGTAGGTAGTTGTAAACAAAAACCTAGGGGCATGATGGATGGGTCAATTTTAGCATTACCTGTTTTATAATCAATTAAAGTAACTATAGATTTATCATTAACTTTTGCATATTTTATTTTGTCAATTCTACCTATGACTGTTCCATTAGGAGTTATTGGCGCAATTAGTTCAGTTTCGTATGCTTCATATGGTAAATCATTTTCCGTTTCATTATCTTTTAATGTATTTAAAATAAAGGATAAGTCAGTTTTTAATTTTTTTAAGAAAAACTTTTCCTTATAAGTTAGATCTCTATCGGTACTTAATTCATCATATAGTTTAGACCAGTCTTTTAAATCTTTATTTTCTAAGATTTTATGAAATAAGTTACCAACAAAGATTTGCCATGTTTCTTCATAAGGTGTTATTCTAAGAACGTTAGTTATAAAGTATCTAAAGGGGCATTTATTGTAAGTATCCATACTGCTATAAGATATGTTTATATTTTTTATGTATTCACTAAGTATGTCTTTTTTTATTTTTTTGTAAGAATTATCATAAGTTTGATATGGTAGATTATAGTAACAATTTAAGTCTTTTAGAGTATCAGAGATAACGTTATATTTGGTGTATTCATCTAGTTCTTTGGTTAGAATGATTTTGTTTAACTTGTTAGAAACGTTATATTTTAAGGATGGGTTTTTAATTACTTCATAGTCTTTAATTAATGATGATGGGTAAAGTTCTTTACCGTCTTTAGTAGTACTATAAGTAATTGTAATATTTTTTTGAGATAATATTTTCTTTAAAGTACTTTCTTTAATTATTTTGTTTTTTTCAAGACTGGTTGTGCCACCAATTAAAGACTTTATTTCATCACTTAGAAAATCTTCATCTTTAGTAGTTAAGGGTAAAATATTTGAGGTAGCATTTAATAAAAAGATGTAGTTATTTTCATTTGGTTCAATGTCAAGAATGTTTTTTTCGGTAATTGAAAAAGTATTGGTTGGTCTTTTTACTGAAGTACTATTTAAAGCATATTTAATAAAGTCTTTAGTATGGTTTAAACCAACATAGTTATTGACAACATTAATAATTTCATTAAATAAGTCTAAGTCATTAGAGTCTAGGTGATTCTTTAAATAATCTATGGCATCATTTAAAGAAAGTGTTTCTAGTTTTTTTAAGAAGATATTACCAAGAGTTGTTTTAGCAAGGGAAGGATTATCATTTATAGTAAGGGGAATATTAGCCATGGACATTATTCTTTTTATATTTAAGTAATCACTAGTTTCTAAATTAGTTATAAAGATATTTTTAGGACTAACGTTATTTTCTAATAGTTCTTTTATTTTTTCAGTTACAAAAAGAAGTTCGTTATTAAAAGATGAAAATTCATAAATAGTGGGAGAATAGTTATTAGTTTCTTCTTCTTTAAAAATTAGTTTATAGTCTTTTAACCAAGTAGTAAGCCATGTTTCTTTTGGTATGGTTATTTCAATGGGAGAGCTTTCTAGTTCTTTTTTTAATAAAATGTTTTCTTTTAAAAGAGATTTGGCAATAAGACTTTTTTTGATTTCTTTTAACATATCACCAGTAACCCCAGGAATTTTATCTATATCATATAATATTATTTGATTTAAATAGATTTTGGCTACTGGTAATATAACGTGATAAGTACTCATTATATAGTCAATTGTTTCATTATTCCATAGATAGGGATAAACACTTTTTAATTCTTCTATAGTATATATTTTGATATTTGCGAAAGTTTCTTTCTTTTTTAATAATGATTCTTTTTGACTTTGGCTTGTAAGTATTATTTGCATAAAATATCACCGTTTTTATTATATAAAATAACTATTTATAAATCTACTTAATTAATAATAAATTTGGTATAAAAGAAAAAAGTGTCAAGTATAATTAAATTGTGTCTACTAGTCTTTTTATTTTAAAGAAAAAGAGTTAGTATAAAAAATTGTAAAATTTAAATATTTTGCTTGAAAGGAGTATTATGACAATAGATGAATTAGAAAAATTTTACAAAAAAGTGCGAGATAATGAGAATGAAATAACGGATAGGCAATGTGTTGCTGATGCGTTATCAAGAGAGTTATATGATTTAAATATTGCTTCAGAAAAAAAAGATGTAAGAGCATTATTAGATGATAAATCAAATAGATTAATAAAATTAGAGCAAGAGTTAAATAAATTAAGGGTAGGTAATGAAATGCTTGCTTTTAAAATAACAGCTTGTTATGATGCAAGAATTCGTTTTAATAAAGAATATAAAAATACTATTTTTAGGGCTATAGAAATGGTAGTAAATGAATATTTTAAGAGAAAATTTTTAATTACTAAAGATGATAATAATTACTATCTAGTGGAAGGTGAAGAAGTTGTTAAATTGCCTTTTAATGAAGTTCAAGAAGAGTTTGTTGAATATAATATTGCAAATACACGAGAAAAACCTTGGGATTTGTTTGTGGTGATGGATGAAACTATAGATCCAAATATTAGTGATGTTATTTCTAGTTTTTTGGTTTATTTATTTTGGGAGAAGTATAAACATCAAGTTTTGTATATGAACTTGTTAGAGATGATGGAAGTTGTTAATAGATTTTTAAGAGAAAAATTAAATAAAACAAGTTTACAAAGAGAAAGAAATCTGTTAAAATAACTAGCGAGTAAGCGATTACTCCTTGCTTTTTACATTGATGAAAAGCCAATAGACCATGAGGAGGTGTAGAAATGAACAAATATGAAATTATGTTTATTGTAAAAACTACTATGGAAAGTGCAGAAGCAAAAAAATGCGCTGATAGCTTTAAATCATTAGTTGAAGATTTAAATGGTAAAGTAGTTCTTTACAAAGAACTTGGTCAAAAGAAACTTGCTTATCCTATTAAAAAGGAAATAAGTGGTAATTATTACTTAATGCAAGTTGAAGCTAATAAGGATATTATTAGTGAATTTGATCGTAAAATCAGACTTGATGAAAATGTACTTAGACATTTAATTATTCGTCAAGAAGAGGAGTAAAAAATGAACAAAGTTGTTTTAATTGGTAGACTTGCAAGAGACCCAGAGATGCGTACAAGTGGGAATGGGACAGCTGTTACACGTTTTACAGTAGCGGTTTCAAGACCTTATAATCCAAATGCAAATGGCCAAGCTGCGACTGATTTTATTGGTTGTGTTGCTTTTAGAAGACAAGCTGAGACAATTGCTAAATATTGTACTAAGGGTTCACAAGTTGCTGTTGATGGTAGAATTCAAACAGGTAGTTATGATGGAGCTGATGGACAAAGACATTATACAACTGATGTAGTAGCTGATAATGTTACTTTCTTAGGTAGTCGTGGTACTGGCGATAGTACTTATGAACAACCTAATAATTATTCTAATCAAAGTTATTCTGCTCCAAGTTATTCACAAACTCAACCTGGACCATCTTTTAGCGAACCAAATCCGGTGGAGACCACTGATATTAGTGAAGACCCATTCAAAGATTTTGGAGATGAAATTGCTCTATCTGATGATGATCTTCCATTCTAGGAAAGGAGATATTTTATATGGCTGAATTTAGAAGAAAAAAGAAAAAAATCTGTCAAATGTGTGCTGGTAAAAGTGTTGATTATAAAGACGTTATGATTATTAATAAATATATTAGTGATAAAGGAAAAATTTTACCTAGACGTATGACTGGTGCATGTGCTAAGCATCAAAGACATATTGCTGAACAAATTAAATATGCAAGATTTATGGCTTTAATTCCATTTGTAAAATAAGACACAAGTTGTCTTTTTTAGTTTATATAAAAAAATAGGCTTTTTAAAAAAGTCTATTTTTGATCGTTACTGTTAGTTGTTAGTATTTTTAAGATTTAGTATTTCATCCTTTGTTAGACCGGTATAAGTCATTATTTTTTCTAAGTCTTCGTGATTATTAAGCATAGCTTTTGCTATCTCTAACTTTGCATCTTCACGGGCATCATTAATTTCAGATTCGACATATAATTCGTATTCATCATCATTTGATAATAATTGAACAAATTCTTGATCGGTATTAAGTTCCATAAGTTTATTATAGTACATACTAGCTACCTCATCATCTTGAGCTAAATCATGTAAGCTCTTTTGATCCATATCAAGCATAGCTAAGTGTTTGTACGCATCCTTTCCACCATCATTATAATAATTTTTAAGCAATTTGTCCATATTGACGTTGATGATCATTCTAGAATTAGAATATTTTTTGCCATCTTCATCACGATAAGTGAAATGTCTAATAATTGGTCCACCTAAGTCGGCAATAAAATTATAGTTAATTAAATAAATTTCGTTTATCTTTCTATATTTTTCGCCACGTTTAACCCTTTGAGATGAAAATGCTTCTAGAAACATTAAATTACGTTCTCTAATGACAGTGCTAAAAGAGGTATTAATTTCACATAAAATAAATTTGTTATTATCTATTTCAATTAAAACGTCTAACATTTTAACTCGTTCACTAACGGTTTTAACAGCTAGTTCAGTAATATGAAACTTAACAATATTAACTGACTTATTTAAAGTTTCTCTTAAAATGCATTCAAGTAGTCTTTTATCTTTGTTATTAACAAAAACGGCTTTAAACACGCGGTCCCGCTTAGCAGTAAACCAATTATCTAACTTGTTATATTCTTTTATCATTTATATAACCTCGTATAATCAATCTTAAGGGGAATAACTCTCTTTGATTGATTATTTTCCTTTCTAGTACCTTTGTTATTACTTTAATGAATTTTATAAATAGAACTAATTCAATATATAAAATTCTCACTTCGTCGGTACATAACGAAGGTTGGCTTGATTTATTCTATATCTAGAAATATAATAAATCTTGCACTGTGGATTTGTTTCTATATTTTTACAGCCATTTTTATGGACTCCTTTCTAAGAGATAAGTATCTCTACTTATATTATTCAAGATGAGTAGCCCATTTTCTTTTTTTTGACACCAATTTCTTTAAAAAAAATTGAAAAAATTAGTATTAGTTTATTTGTTTAGTTGATTTCTTAAAAATAAATTACTTTTTCTTTTGGGTAGAAAAAAAACTAGATATTTTGTATAATATGGTTGTTAGTTT
>CAKOMI010000031.1 GCA_934096605.1 uncultured Bacilli bacterium | reverse complement strand
ATAATTATGCAGTAATAACTAGTTATAAGAATTATAATGCAACGGATTATACAAGAACCAGATGCAATTTATATTTTGAAAAATTAGATATGCAATTAACAGATTATATTAAAAGGCTTGCTTTATATGATAATCCTAATTTGACTTATGATGGAACGATTGATAATAATTTAAGATACATAGGCAGTAATCCAAACAATTATGTTAGTGTTGACGGCGAATTATGGCGTATCATAGGTGTAATGAATAACATAGATGATGGTACGGGCAAAAAAGAATCAAGGATAAAATTAATAAGAGCTGAATCTATTGGTCATTATTCATGGGATGTAAGTGAAAATTCAGTTAATTATGGCAATGGTATTAATGAATGGAGCCAAGCTGATATAATGAAATTATTAAATCATGGCTATGAATCTGAAAGTGTTGGAGGTTCCTTATATTGGAATAAAAAAGCTGGTACATGTTATAGTGGTGAAAATAATGCAACAACAAATTGTGATTTTACAAGTACGGGCATCAAAGACAAATTAAAAACATTAATAAGTGATGCCGTATGGAATACCGGCACTAATGATGGTGTAACATATACAAACAATAATATTAGTACAGCTAATTTTTATGATTTAGAGAGAAGCACCAATACTGGTAAAATCTGTACAAGTGGAGCGTATTGTAATGATAAAGTAACAAGAACAACTGAATGGACTGGCAAAGTTGGCTTAATGTATCCAAGTGATTATGGCTACGCTACAAATGGCGGTAGTACTACTGGTAGAACAACGTGTTTAAAAAAATTTTTATATAATTGGAGTGATTATTTTGATTGCTATAACAATAATTGGTTATTTCTTAATAATAGTTCTCAATGGACCATAACCTCTTATGCTTCTTCTTCCCTTGCAGTTAGTGTTTTTCTTGTGAATGGTAATGGCGGTGTCAACCACATTTCTAGCAATGATCGTACTGTAAATCCTGTGGTTTATTTGAAATCTTCTGTTAAAATTGCATCAGGTATAGGTTCAAAAGAATTACCATATATTTTAGGGGTATAGTAGTTTAAAATTAAATTTAATTTTAAAAAAACAAGATAGTTTAAGTTGTACTTTAGGCTTCTTGTTTTTTTGTTTCTTTTTCTTTTTGCTGTTCTAAATATTTTGTAAGAATATATACAACTAGATTATTTAAGCTTCTTTGTTCATTTAAAGCTATCATGTCTAGTTTCTTTTTTAAATCTTCGTCGATTCTTACATAAATTATTTCTTTATTCAAAGATATCACCTCGCTAGCACTATGATATTATATTTTCAATAAAATAAATGCTTGCATACTGCTAGCTGAAATATTCAATAATAAAAGAAGGCTTTTGCCTTCATTAACGAATATTTCTATATAAACCAATAGCTTTACCTAAAATAGTAACATTTGGAAAAATAAATGGTTCCATAGTATCATTTTCTGGTTGTAAACGAATGTATCCATCTTCTTTATAAAACGTTTTAAGAGTAACTTCAGATTCTGGTGTCATGGCCACAACAATCTCGCCATTTCGAGCTGTATTTTGTTTTTTAACGATTACAATATCACCATCATAAATACCTTTATTAATCATTGATTCACCACTTACCTCTAAAGTAAATATCGTTTCTTTACTAGGTATTATAGAAGCCGGTAATGCGAAAAATTCATTTGGTCTTTCAATAGCTTCGATAGGGTTACCAGCTGTAATTTTACCAAGAAGAGGAACTTTTACAACATCTTCTTTTTTATCTAGATATTCATTATCAACCAATATTTCAATTGTTCTAAATTTATTACTTGAATTAGTTATTACACCAGCATTTTTAAGTCTAGTTAAATGGGCTTGAACTGTGGCAGGACTAGATAGTCCTAAGGCCTTACCGATTTCTCTTACTGATGGTGGGTAACCATGTTCAGCTTTATATTTTTTTAAATAATCTAATACTTCAATTTGTTTTTTTGTTAAGTTATTTGGGTCTGTCTTTTTCATAATCTCACTCCTTAAAAAAATATTATCATAAAAAATGTCAAATGTCAAACAAATGTTTCTTTATTTCTTGACACGAACAAATGTATTTGGTAAACTTTATTTACAAAAGAAATGGAGTGAGTGTTATGGAAAATTTTTTAAAGAAATATGGAGTTATAATTGTTTTTTATCTTGTTATTATATGTGGCATAATATTACTTAATGAAAGGTGTAGATTGCTTGCATAGTGATTTACTAATTAATTAATTTCTGCTATAATACTTTAAGAATAGAGAGGGTGTATTATGAATCAAAGTGATATAAAAGCAATCAATGAATTAAAAGTTTTAAGTATAGATATGATTAATGGAGCTAAAAGTGGTAATCCTGGTATAGTTTTGGATATGGCACCAGTAATGTATACGCTTTTTGCCAGAGTTTTAAATGTCTATCCTAAAAATCCAACTTTTTTTAATCGGGATAGAGTAGTGTTATCATCAGCCCATATAAGTCCCTTATATTATAGTGCCTTACATATGGCAGGCTTTAACATTTCTAAAAGTGATTTAGAACATTTTAGAAGACTTGGTTCTAATACACCTGGGTTACCTGAATTAAATAATCCTTTAGGTGTTGATGCTAGCACTGGTTATGCTGGTGATGGTATTGGCATATCTGTAGGTATTTGTATGGCTAGAAGATACTTTGCTAATATGATTTTAAATGAAGATAAAAAATTGAATTTATTAGATTTTACAACATATTGTTTTTTAAGTGATGCTGATATTATGAGTGGTAGTGCTGATGAAGCATTTAGCTTTGCAATTGCTCAGAACTTAAATAATTTAGTATTTTTATATGATGCGAATAACATGAATAGTGAAGGGCCTTTAGATGACGTCTTACCTGGTGGTATTGAAAAAAAATTTATGGCCATGGGCTTTTATGTTGATAGTTTAAAAAATACGGAAAATGTAAAAGAAATAGCAAGAGCCATTGAGGCTGGTAAAAATTCTGGTAAGCCAGCTATGATAATTTTTAGAAATGTTATTGGTAAAGATTCCTTTAATATGGGAAAAAATATTGTTCATTCTGGACCACTTTCTATGGATGATACAGCTAATTTAAGAAGAAAATATAATTTGTTTTTACCACCATTTGAAATATCTAAAGATAGTATGATTCATTTAAATAGCCAGATAGAAGAAAGAGCTAATAAGACATTAAAGAAATGGAATGATTTATATAGCAGGGCTAAAAATATTAATTCTGATAGTTTAAATAGTATTCTTACTTTGCTAGAAACTGGTAATAGTAATATTTCTTTTATAGCCTCTAATTATAAAATTAATGATGGTTATAGAGAGTCCTTAATAGATTCTAATTATAAAGTTTTAAATTTAATAAATCCTAAAAGTCCTTTCTTTTTAGGGGGAAGTGCTAGTGAGTATGTAACATCTAAAACCATATTAGGTGGGGAAACATATCAAAGTAGTAAAAATCCTTTAGAAAAAAACATTCGCTTTGGGACAAGAGAAAGAGCGATGGCCCATATTTTAAACGGTATGGCTTTAATGGGCTTGCGTGTTTTTGGTAGTACTAAGTTGTGTTTTTTAAATGAATGTTTGTCTGGTCTTAAAATGAGCGCTATGATGGGGTTACCAGTCACTTATATTTTTACACATGATAGTCTATACTTTAGTGAAGAAGGACCAGCAAGAATACCTAATAATGAACTTACTGTTTTAAGAACAATACCTAATATGATAACTTATAGACCAGCTGATATTTATGAACTTATGGGTTGTTATGAAAATATTTTAAATAAAAATGTACCATCTTCTTTAGTCATCACCCGTAATAGTGTGCCAAAGTTACCTGGTTCAAATTATGCCGGTGTTTCTAATGGGGGATATATAATCAAAAAAGAAGTTAGTAAACTTGATGGCATTATTGTCTCTTCTGGTAGTGAGGTTGTAAGTAGCATGCAAATTGCTTATGATTTATATCAAAAAGGCTTAGATATAAGAGTAGTGTCAATGCCATCTTTAAACTTATTTTTGAATATGGATAAAGCTTATCAAGAAACAGTTCTACCACCTGCTGTTAAAACAATTGTAATTGAAGCTTCAAGTGGTCTTATTTGGAATAGAATAGCCTCTTCACCAGATATGATATTAAGTATAGATGACTTTGCTTATTCAGGTGTTCCTATTGAAGTTCTCACTAAAATGGAATTTGATTATGATTCTTTAAAATTAAAAGTAGAATCTTTACTGAATTAGCCTTTATTCGACAAAATATACGGATATAATTTGTTACTCTATAGACGGGTGATTATATGCGTATTTTTTATATTTTTCAAATTAATCCTAACTTAGAAAAAATTATGAAAGAAAATCCTTATGATTTATTTCATACACTAGAAACAGTTTATTATCGCACTTGTGAAGATAAGGAACTTGCTTATTTGTTTTTGCATCAATTAACAACACCAATTAAAGTAAAAGAACTTGATATTGCCTTATTTAAAGAATTTAGAGAGTGTTATTTTTACACTAAATATCGTAACACGCACAGTATGCATGACGTCTATCGTAAAGAAAATACCAAACTTTCTCTTTATAAGACTTATATTAAATTGGAAACTGACGCTTTAAAACCAAGATTTTTAGAAGAATTACAAAAAAATCACAGTTTCTTTGTCTGTGATTTTGAAAATATGGATTATTTTTGGCTTGATAGTTTATCATTTAGTCCTGTTTATATATAGGTTTATTACGTATTTCAAAAGCATATGTATTCGCGTTAGTTAACATATCATATATAGAAGATGCTAATAACTCGGTTTTATAAATAGGTGATTTAGGATCGACTTTAGTTGGCAATAAGAATTTATCTTTATTATTTTTTAAGAACAAAGCACCATTTTTATTAAAGCCTAATATGTGAATATATGTTAATTCTGCTTGCTCTTTTTTGATATCTAAGAGTAGGTGGATTAACATTCTTCGTAAACGATTATAAGTGTATCGTTTACTCTTTAAATTTTCGATTAATTCGTTGTAACTATGAGAGTCCTTTATTACTTTTTTTAATTTGTTGTCTAACCCTTCAGTGACACCCTTATATTCATTTAAATTATCACTTGTTAATATTTTATAATAAAGAAGTTGAAATAAGAGAGTGTCATTAACTACTAATATACTTTCTAAAGAAGAGGCTGGTAAATATTTTTCTAACGGTTTATTAAGTCTCTTTTTTTCTAAGATATTACTAGCACTTATAATTTCCTCGGTGCTATTTGTATCATGGTAAGAACTGGTTCTTTTTATAAGGACAGGTGTTATTTGATAGTTATATTTTAGTATATTTTTTATATAGCTTATACCTAGTAAGTCATTAGGGGGAACTTTTTCGATACCAAGGGAATTAGCAAGTCTCTTAGGATAAGAATCTTTACTAGTATTGTCAAGGATATAATCGCTATTTAATTCTTTTTTAGCAATAGTCATAAGTCTTTCTAAGTCAGTATTTTCACTACCAAAAATAAGTTTGTTAACACCAAGAGCGTTTAATAGTTTCAAGGCAGCGTATGCAAAAAAGTCTCCTGATTGTGTTCCATAGTATACGGGTAGCTCAATAACTAAATCAACACCATAAGAAAGGGCAAGTTTAGTTTTGTCTTCCTTAGTTAGGGAACTAACAAGACCTCGTTCAGTAAAAAGGCCATTAATAGCAAGAATAACTAGAGAGTCGGGATATAATTCCTTACATTTCTTTATATGATAAATATGTCCGTTGTGAAAAGGGTTGTATTCACAAATAATACCAACTATATTCATAGGTCACCTCATGCGTTTAGTTTAGCATAAAACTTAAAAATAGACTAGCCAAAATATTAAAAATAATGTACAATAATGCTAGGTGGTTTTGATGAATATAGATTTAACCAAAGTTGTTATTCGCAAGTGTTCCTATAAAGGACAAGTAGAAATTCCTGGGGATTGGTTTAAAACAACGCCAATAATAGAGGCAGATAAATTAGACTTAGAATTTACTATTGACTTAGATGCTAATCAAGACTTTGTTTTAGATTTACACTGTAATGGTAATCTTTACTTAGAAGATGCAAGAAGTTTAAAGAAAGTTAAGTATCCTATTTCAATTAGTTTGCAAGAAAAAATTACTGAAGAAAGTGAACTATTAGGAAAATTTTTAACAAATTCACAAAATACACTTGATATTCTAGCCGTTTTATGGGAGAATATTGTACTGGAAATCCCAATTAGTTATACAGTTTGTGATGAGCTAGAATTGCCTAGTGAGCATGTTGGTTGGGATATGGCTCATGAAGAGAGTAAAGAAGAAATCGATCCAAGGATGGCACCTTTACTTGATTTGCTGAAAAAAGAAAAGGAGTGAGATTATGAGACTTAATCTTCAATTATTTGCTGTTCCATTTAGAAGAACAAGTAAAACTAAAAAAAGAATGCGCCGTACACATTTAAAAAAAGAAGTTGGAGCTATTAGTGTTTGTCCTAAATGTGGTGAAGCTTTAAGACCTCATCGTGCATGTGCAAAATGTGGTTTCTATAAAAATGAAGATGTCCTTCACTTAAAAAAAGAAGAAGAAAATTAGTAGAAAAATATTGAAATTATAAGTTAAATGTATTATAATTTCTTTGTAACGTCCTGGTAGCTCAGCTGGATAGAGCAATCGCCTTCTAAGCGATCGGTCGTGAGTTCGAATCTCGCCCAGGACACCACTTATGTAATTAATTCCTATCAAGGAATTTTTTTATACTAAAGTTTAAGTCCTATTAGTAAAATGGATATTACAAGACCCTCCTAAGGTTTAGTTGTAGGTTCGATTCCTACATAGGACACCACTTAAAAATCTGTTCAGACTTTTATAGTTTTGAATTTAACATAGATAGAAATAATCAATTAAAATACGATAAGCTTATGAAACAGAGACGAAAATAAAGAACAAGTTTCTTTTTTTATGTTTGAAAGAATTTAATAATGAATTTTTAAATTAGTTTGATTTAAACATTTTAAAAATGAAACGAGTAGATAAGCAGTTATTATGCTATATATTTGTAAGGGAAAATAGGCGTATATTTATGGAAAGTATAATTAGAAAAAATTTGAAGTTAGGCTCTTACTTATAAAGGCAGTGCGTTTGCTAAAGAGGTTTTTTATACTTTTTTAAAACTATGGCAAAAAGAAAAAAATTCTATAAATTACATGCTTTATACTTTGAAACTATGATTTTAGTCTCATTAGACGTTGCGTATGAGAAAATAAGTAAATTAGTTAAAAAATAGTTAAATAAAAAGAATTATCGTTTTTACTTTGATAATTCTTTTTGCATTATATTATAAATATTAGGGTGTAGTATATGATAAATAAAAGGGTCATTATAATTCCTTCGCTCTTAGTTATTTCTTTTTTTGTTTTAGCAAATATATATAATATTAAAGAAGAAAGAATTAGCATTACTAAGTCTAGCCACTGAAAACTAGCTGGTGTTAGTGTGCCATAGATAGCTACGGGAACTCCTAAGACTACACAAATGTTAAAAATATTAGAACCAATAATATTACCTAATAGTAAATCAAGTTCTCCCTTTCTAGAAGATACAATAGTAGTAACAAGTTCTGGTAAAGAAGTGCCAAAAGCAATGATTGTAAGCGATATTACTCGGTCACTTAATCCAAGTATTTTAGCAATAATAGAAGCATTGTTAACAACTAAGTTACTACCAATAATAATACTAGCAATACCTAATATAATAAGTATTAAAGAGGTTATTAAATTAAATCTCGGTTTTTCATCATCATTCTGTTTATCTTTTTTTAACAAAGCAAGTGATATTAAGTAATGGACAAAGACTGTGAAAAATAGAATGATAACAATAGCGTCTTGTCTAGTTATTTGATTAATAGTTCCATTTTTTAAATTTGTGTCTATAAATAAAACTACAAATAATACTGATATTAATAAAGCCATAGGTAATTCTTTTTTTACAGTAGTATCTTTAATTTTAATGTTATTTATAATCGCGGCTATGCCAAGAATTAGTAAAATGTTAGTAATATTACTACCAATTACATTTCCTAAAACCATATCAGAATTGCCACTAGAGCACTCATAGAAACCGCAAATTCTGGAGCACTTGTGCCAAAAGCTACAATTGTTAATCCGATGAGCATATTAGGAACTTTGAAATTTAAAGCTGTTGAAGAAGCTCCATCAACAAAAATATCTGCTCCTTTAATCAGAAAAATAAAACCTAGTATTAATAATAAAATATTCAATATCAAAATACATCACACTCCTAAGTCATTTTACCATCTTTTTAAGATTAATTTGTAATAATAAAAAAAGACTTAACATTTGTTTTGTTAAGTACTTTTCTTTGAATAAAGTTAACTTTTAATTTTTTCTAGGTCATCTAAAGATAAGTTAGTAATTTCTGCTATTAAATTAATATCTGTGTTTTTTGGTGTGTAGCCTTAGCAATTTCTAACTTAGATTCTTTTGGACTTTGTGTTTTACCACGTTCAACGCCCCGTTTAATTCTTTGCCTAGAATAGGTTTCTAAATATACTAAAATTCTTTCTTTAACAATATTACTAAAAGAGGTATTAACCTCACATAAAATATATGTATCTCTACTTATATATACAAGGAAAGTATTCGTTAACCTCAATTCCTTTAAAAAAGCTTCATAAAACGAATTTATGAAGCAATTTCTAAGTTTCTAACTAATTTAACTAGTTTCTCTTTTGTCTTTTGATAATCATAATTATTTTTATGTTCATAAGCAAGAGTCATGATATTAAAATAAACTTGGTAAAACGGAAAAAGTGGTTCTTTTTCTAAGTTTTTAACATATTTATTTAAGTAAAACTTAAAAGCATCTATATAGATGTACTCGTGCATTCTCGTATATTCATAGACAAGGTCACCAACTAAGACATTTTCGTATCTTCTTAATTCTAACTTATTTTTGGCCATATCATAACAAACATTTTCATCATTTATATCAGTATGAATAAGATATAATGATGTGTTCAAAAAAATTTCTTCATGCTTTTTAATAAAATTTAATATTATATCTTCGTCTTCTTTAGTTATAAGAAAATTTTCTATGAGATACTTTAAATAACGATTAGTATAATTAGTTATTTGTGAAAGCCAATTTTTAGAGTCAAAATGTGAAGAGACGTTTTGATAATCTAAGGGAATATGGATTTCTGATAATTTTTGGTGCAGAAGACTTACTACTTTCTCGGAATCATAGCTAATGCCTTTTTGACTATATTCCCGAAGGCTTGGTGCAGTAGGATAGGGTATTATTAAAATGTTTTTTTGCTTATTTAAATAGATAATATTAGTTAATTTAGAAAAATAGGGGTCTAGTTTTTCTTTTCTAATACTATATTTATTAATAAGATGTTCATCAGTACTAATTAAGTAATTTTTATTTTCGATACTTAAAATTATCTCTTTGTTATTGGGATTATCTTCATAAACGTCGATAATCTTTTTCTCAGTAATTTTTAAATTCATACATAACCTCTTTCTTTTAATATTATAATAAGCTCTTTTCGTCTTGTCTATTATTATTTTCTATGTTAATTTATTTCTAGTTGGTGAGGTACTATATGAAAGAAAATGAATTGTTAGAAAAAATAATGCAAAATGTTTCACTTGCTGATTATGAACAAGTAAAAAATTATCTTTATTATATATCACTTAGTTCTTGTATTTATGGTGTTATAAAAGGTGGAGTTGATCCTTCTTGTTTACCAGTTTCACTTGCTTGTGCCTCTATATCTGCATCCTTACATTTATTAATGTGTAATTCTAAGGCTATTTGTTATACTAAAGAAGCTATAGAAGCTAAAAAATTATATGATGAGATTATTAAAAATTATAATTTCTTAAATAGAATCTTTTCTTTAAATGATCCAGTAGCAATTTATGCAATGTTTAACTACGCTTTACATAATGGTTATTTGTCTTTAAATAAAAAGTATACAAGTAATCCTAAGTATGTTATGGAATTGCCTAGTGCTAATGGGATTGGGGTTGTAACTAATAATAATTTAGAAAGACATAATGCACTCATGCTTAGTGATGTGTTAAGAAAAAGTGGCATTTATAGTAACGTTCTTGGTGTGACTTTTAATAATGATTTATTTTTATCTTTAGAAGATATGGTGTCTTTTGCTACTATAGGTGTAGATAATGAGTCTTTTTCTAAAGAGGATTTTGATATAAGTCAGGTTTTTAATTGTTCTATGAAACACGTTCTTACTTATGCTTCAAGTGATGGTAAACAATATTTTTTGGATTCAACTTTAAGAACTATCTTTAAGCCAAGCAAAACAGAACCATTTACTCTTCTTAAAGAAAATGTCCAGGTAGATATTGATATGCCTTTTACTAAAAAGCTTATTAGTAAAAAAGAATATTTAGAATTAAAAAAAGAGTTAAGTTGTCAAATACAAAGTACTAGCATCCAAAGAGATAATAAAATAGTTTATGATACCAATTTGTTATGTAGTAATAATAGAGATATTTTGGAAAAGTTTTATTATGACAATAAAGAATTATACGAAGAAATAGATTATTTGACACTTAAGTTTAAAAAAAGAAATTTTAATTAAAAAGACCTCCAATTTAGGAGCTCTTTTTATATAATAGTGTAATACTTTTTAATTCTTGCTAAAGATTTTTTTTCTTTTCTTGATACCATTACTTGTGTTAGTCCCATTTGTTTGGCCACTTCCATCTGGGTATAATCATCAAAATAACGATATTTAATGATTTGTCTTTCTTCTATTGGTAAAGCATTTAAACTTTCTTTTAACATAATCTTGTCATCTAGTGATACATTCTCTTTATTAGGTATAGTTTCATAAAGGCTTCTTTCCTCATCTTTATTACTATCCATATAAATAAGTGATTTAGTTAGACAAATAGCTTCGGAAATAGAGTACAAATCAATGTTTAAAAACTTGGCTATTTCCTCGTAAGTAGGAGTTCGGTTTAGTTTTAAACTTAAATTGCTTTGGGCAAGAGAAATTTTTTTGGCTAATTTTAATACATCTTTACTAACTTTTATTTCTCTATTTTTGTTTACTAAGTCATACATCTCTCCAAAGATATATTCGTAAGCATAACTAGAGAATTTAGTAGTTCCATTACTCCGATAGTTTTTATAAGCTTTTAGTAGGCCTACTGCACCAGCTTGTAATAAATCTTCATATGGAACTTGATAAAAACCTTTAGCAATATGTTTAATTAATGGTAAATACTCATCGATAAAATGATCAGTTGTCACTTTTCCTCCTTGTTAGAGTATGCGCATACGATATCCCATGAAACTTTCTTTTAATTCATTAGATACATCACTTAAAATTAGCTTTTTTTTAACGCTTTTTAAACTCAATTTTAACTTTAATAATGCAAGTTTGCCTAGATAATCAATTTTCTTTAAATCCTTACAATTACAAATAACAAACTTGAGCTCTTGATCTTGTAAATAGGGAAGAAAATGAAATTTGAAATCTCTTACTTCTTTTTCGGTTAACTTGCCTTTTAAAGTTATATAAAGACTATCATTTTCTATTCTTTTGTTGAGCAAAAGCATAATTTCACCTGCCTATTTTAATATAGAGCAAAATAAAAAAAATTTAAACACTTTCGACAAAAGATGTCAAAATTGTCTAAATCTTAATGTTTAGTACGACCTAGGAATAAAACATTTATATCCCCAGAAATAGATTCTGCTTCAATAGTAGAATGGATGTCTTTTAAAATTTCTGGCTCTTTTTTCTCTAGACTTTCTTTGTAGATATTGCCTAGTTTGTTATTTAATTTAAGATTATAGTTTAAAGCTGATTCATCAATTTGCATCCGAATATCGCCTTGGTTACTTAAAGCTTTTGCTTTTTCACCATCAATATCATGCATGATTATTTCACCAGATTTAGTTTGAACTGAAATATTTTGATAAAGTAAGTTGTTGATAGTTAAATTAGTGCTTTTGCCAATCAAGTTAATGGTTGTTTTTCTTGAGTCTTTTGGTAAAGTGATTTTAATTTGGCTATCTTTTCTATATTCTTTAATAGTCACTCTTTCGGCTAGTTCATCAACTAATATGGCTTTCTTTTCTTTAAGAAGCATGCTTTTTATAAATTGATAGTCAAAACTAGCTTGTTGTAATTCTTGGGATAAATCTAAAGTATTCATATTTTCTGCAGTGTTTAAGTAGCTGTTATATTTTATATCATCACTAAAAGACAATTTAGTATAATTTATCTCTTCACCTGTAATGGCAACCTCAGTGTTATTAGCATTAATATTAATAATTGATTTATTTGTAGGAATTGTTATTTCTTTCATAAAAATCCGCCTTTCTTTTTAAGTGCTTTATTAGTTTATAATAGACTTCCTTCTTTGTCAATTAAATTTTTATAGTGATTTTTTGCGCATATTGATAATATTTTGAAATATGATATAATGAAGTAGTTGGATGGTGAATATTATGAGTTTGCAAAAAACTTTAGAATATAATAAAATTGTGGAAGATATATTAACCCATGAAGAATTTTTAAAATTACAACATGAACTGCATCATGGAATAAGCAGGTTTGAGCATAGTAAAAGAGTTTCTGTTGTAACATTTAATTTATGTAAAAAATTGCATCTAGATGCCGAACGTGTTACAAGAGCGGCTTTATTACATGATTTTTATACCAATAGTGATACAACACTTTATAATGCAAGAGAAACCTTGAAAAAACATCCAGAAATAGCCTTAAATAATGCTTGTAAATATTTTGATATTGATGAGGTACAAAAAGACATTATTGAAAAGCACATGTTTCCTGCAACTAAGAAATTACCAAGCTATAAAGAGAGTTTTTTAGTAAGTATGGTTGATAAAGCAGTAGCAGCCCATGAAATGTATCGTTTTAAGTTATCTATGTATCTTGGTATTTTCATAGTTTTTGTTTGTAATATTCTTGCAATACAAAAGTAAATGAGTGCTTGTTATCACTCTTTTTTTTTGCTATAATTT
>CAKOMI010000030.1 GCA_934096605.1 uncultured Bacilli bacterium | reverse complement strand
TTAGTTTTATTAGTTAATATATCAGATAACCTAGTCCATTAAAGGACTAGGTCTCTTTTTATTTTTCTAATTCATCTATTATTTGATAAACATCTGAATGGGGATTAGCTTCAACTGATTGAATATCTCTATTATTTTCTTTTTGATATTTTTCCAATTTTTTAGCATTATCATATGCTTCTTTAGTTTTATCAACAATAATTGGATACATATTACAATTCTTAGTATATTTTGGAAAATGCTCTTTTAATCTTTTTATTACTGCATCATTATTCATGTTAGCAGTCGTATATTCATAATGTAATAAAAACCACGTTTCTATACAAGGTGAAGATGTAATTACGACTACACTATTATTTTGTGCTAATTTTATTGCTTCTTTTATTTGAGTATTTTTACTAGGATTAACATCTGTATCAAATATACAAAATGCTCTATCATCATCTTCTAATACTAATCTTAATTCTTTCGCTTTATCTATTGTTTGTTTAACTAAATTTACTGGATCTGTTTCATTACCAGGAACTACTTTAATTGTATAATTTTTATCTATACCTTTAAAGCTATCAAAATAATTTCTTTCAGTTTTATTTTTACCCTCATAAGCTACTAATATTACTCTTTTTGATCTACGGTCATTTCTATTTCTTTGTCTATCTCTACTGCTCATATTTACTCTTTAAAGTCATCGAAATTACTTACTAAGAATGGCACAGCACCATATCTTCCTAATAAATAACCCTTCTCAACATTTTCAGATTTTCTTATAGAGAAGTCATCTAAAGCATATAATGTACTTTCTCCATTTTCTGGATTCTTTTCCGTAAACCATATTTGATCTCTTCTTAGTAACTCTAAATCTAATAAATTGGTATCATGTGTATTAAATATTAACTGAGCATTATTTTTGTTCAAATCTGGATCATTAAATAATTCAACTATATATTTGACAATATATGGGTGCAAGCTTTTATCAAACTCATCAATTAATAATACTTTACCATTATCAATTACATCTTTAATAACTGGTATAAATGAAAATATTACTTGTGTACCTAATGATTCTTCCGAAATATCAAAATCATATTTATCACCATTTGCAATATGAGTTGTATTTACTTTAAACATAGGTGTATTTGTTGGTATAAATGGTCTCATAATATCAGGTAATGTACTAATTAATTCATCCGTCATTTTTTCTTGTATAACCTTATAGCCTTTAATATTAAAATCTGCTTTTTCTAAAAATTTAAGTGCAAATTTTTCTAAAGTTTTATCATTATCATTATAATACATATTATAAGAATAATTATTTAATTGTTCATATGACATTACTACGCCTAGTTTCTCAGTTAAAAAATCAAATGCTGGTTTTGTTTTTTCAAAATTCCAATTAGTTGCCGTTGTTATAAAAAACTTATTGGCAGTATTCTTTTCTTTAACATCATTTAAAAATTTTTCATCACTTACATTAAATGAATATTCATTGATATTTTCTCTATTAAATATTTTAACTGGTCTGCCATTTGGATAATATGTTAAATATTCTTTATAAATATTTTTAGCATCTGCTTCAAACCCATATATATACCTTACACCATCAATTAAAAATTTTATTTCAAACTCACTTGGCTTCTTTATAGTTTCTCTATCTAACTTAAATGGTATTATTGGTAACAAAACATTTGGATTAATAAAATTTGATTGTCTTATCATATTACTTATTAAAGCTAATATTTTAAATAAATTACTTTTACCAGATGCGTTTGCACCATATAATGCAGTCATCTTTAATAGCTTTTCATTTCCTATACTTGTAAAATTATCTTCCAAAGTATTGTCTGAAGATGCAATCATTGAAAAAGTATTTTTTTCTTTAAATGATAAAAAATTTGTAATGCTAAATTCTATTAACATATAAATCATCTCCTTGTTGTATATATTATATGCATATTTTTGAATAAAAATCAATATTTTTGACAATTACTATTATTTTTTTGCGTTTTTTTTGCAATTTTTATGTTTTATTTAGCTGCTTGTACCATCTAGTAATCTAATAAATAATTAACTTCAGAAAGAAAATCATCTATTTTATCTATTAAATCATTATCTAAATAAACATACTTGCAATCTTTTATTAATCCATGTTCATCTTTTGGTAATTCATCTCTTGTTTTTTCAAACTCAGTATAAGTATATAATTTACCATTACATAAGATTCTTACATTATTATCATATCCTTTATACAATTCTCTACGCCAGTTCTTTATATCATCTAAAACTGATAGTATTTTATGTCTAGAGGCCACTATTTCCATTTCTCTAGAACTTTCAGTTTCAAATACGTATTTATCATTCATCTTTTTTATTCTCCTTCTCTACTTCAGATAATTCTTCATAATCTTCTTCATATCCTATTCTTCTTAAATAATCTTTTCCACCATCAACTGCAACTGCACCACATTTGCAAAATTTAAAATCATGTCTATAAGTAGATTCAATAACATCTCTACATTTTTTACATTTAATTTTATTAACTATTATCTTATTCATAAAACCACTCCAATAAATCCATTACTTCTTTTTTAATACCCATTTTATCTGCATACTTAGAAAGTTTAACAAGATCTTTATCTTTTCTCTTAATATATTCTCTTAAACTATATTTAATATGTTCATTATCCATCCTTTTTTTAGACCTTATAATATCACATATACATCTTTCAATATCATACACTCTAACAATATTTCCAAATGGTGTTTTGACTTCTGTTAATCCTAATTCATATATATCATCAGAAACATAAAACACATTATGATTTTTCAACTTAACACTATTATAATTTTTCTTAATAGTTACATCATATTTACTATCAGGAGCTTTTATAGAAAGTCCATGAAAGTATAATGCAGTCATATGAGAATATATAATACCTGGCAAATTCAAATTAAGTACATAATAAGCATCTGGAAATTTATTAACATCAAGATATATTCCATTATCAAGTTTTTCTATTATTCCTCTATCTAACATAATATTAAGGTACATTCTATGAATACCTAATTCAGTTAATTGCTTAGATGTAATGTATCCATTATTAATCTTCATAAGTTCTTGTATTATCTCAATATTACTTTGATCTTTAAACTCTTTTATAGTCATCTTTTCCATATACATTCTCCTTTTGACTTTTACACCTTTATTTTATGTTTTATCAGTATAAATGTCAATATCATTATAAAAATAAAATACTAATAATTTATATAAAAATTAGTATTTTTTTTAAATTTACGTACCTAGCTTAGTACCTAAAATAGTTTATTGGCTTCAAATCCTTTAATGCAAACAAAAACGAGAGAACAATGTCTCTCTTCAGGGGGTTTTTATATACTCATTAAGAATCATGAGTATATATTGCATAACAACATGTGCTATGCTGTAATAAGCATATTATGAAAATCATATTTTGTCAATTAGTAATGTTAATTTCTTTTAAAATTTTACAAAATATTTCATTACTCAAATATTCTTTATTTTTAATATATTCTAAACTATCTTTTTTAGCGGCTAGTAAAATATTATAATCTCTTTTTAAATTAGCTATTTTGAAAGTCATATCACCACTTTGTTTACTACCAAACAAATCTCCTTCACCTCTAAATTCAAAGTCTTTTTCACTAATATAGAAACCATCATTACTTTCTTCTAGTACTTTTAATCTAGCAATTTCTTTATTACAAATTAAATAACAATAACTTTGTAAATCACTACGACCTACACGACCTCTTAATTGATGAAGTGTTGCTAGACCAAATCTTTCAGCATTAAAGATAATCATCATGGTTGCCATTGGTACATCGACACCGACTTCAATAACAGTAGTAGAAATTAGAATTTTTGTATTACCATTTTTAAAATCATGCATTACTTTATCTTTTTCATTTTTCTTTAACTTACCATGTAGAACACCTATTGGTACTTTACCATGAAAAGCTAAATTAAATTTTTCTTCTAATAAATAAACGTCTTTTAAATCATTTTCTTCCATTTCATTAATCATGGGTGAGACTACATAAACTTGATGACTTGCTTTTATTTCTTCTAAAACTTTTAATAAAACTTCTTTTAATGCACTTTCTTTATATATTTTTGTTATTATTTCTTTACGACCAGCTGGTTTTTCTTTAATTAGACTACACGTAATATCACCATATATTGTTAGGGCATAAGTTCTTGGTATTGGTGTAGCACTCATAAATAGCATATCAACATTTTCTTTTTTAGAACCTAAAAATTCTCTTTGATTAACGCCAAAACGATGTTGTTCATCAGTTATAACTAGTCCTAGAGATGGAAAGGCTAAATCTTCATTTAAGATAGCATGCGTCCCTATTAAGACAGATATTTCGCCATTATTAACTCTTTTTATAACACTTGTCTTTTCTTTTTTAGTCATATTACCAATTAAGAGTTCAACTGTAATATTATACTTTTTAAATAATTTAGTAATAGATTGGTAATGTTGGATAGCAAGTATTTCTGTTGGTACTAGAAAAGCACTTGCAAAACCTGCTAAGTAAGAAGCATAAATAAGGGTTGTCGCGACAATTGTTTTACCAGAACCAACATCACCAATTAAAAGGCGATTCATTCTTTTAGGAGACTCTAAATCTTTTAAGGAATCATTTATTACAGATAATTGATCACTAGTTAAAGTAAATGGTAAATCATTAATAAAGTCTTTTATTTTTGAATTATCAATAGTTTTTGGAAGACCATGTTCTTTTTCTTTTAAACTTTTTAAGTAAGCAATCTTAAACATAAAAATAAATAATTCATCATATATTAGTTTTCTTTTAGCAATAGTAATATCTTCACTAGAACAAGGATTATGTATTTTTTCTAGGGCAGATACTCTAGTAATTAAATTGTATTTGTCATTATATTTACTAGGAATTATTTCTTTAATAGGAAGCACCTGTAAAGCACTTTTTATTTCTTTATTTAAAGTGGTATTGTTTAAACCATTTATTTTGTGGTAAATAGGGATTATAGCTTCTTTTTCTACTTTACTTAAGAAAATATTGGATGCTGTAAAACTATTTAAACGATTATTATATTTACCTATTATGGTTATATCTTTTCCTACTATTAAATTTCTTTTTAAGTAAGCCCGGTTAAATATAGAAACATTAATTATTTTACCAAAAGTTGTTGCTTTAAATCTTAATACATTAAAGTTTTTCTTTATATATGAAATAGTACCAGTTGTAACTACAGTGGCATTGATGGTTAAAGTGGTATTTTCATCGGTATTATCTAAGACACTTGGCATTATTAATTCGTAACGATAGGGATAGAATTCAATTAATTCTTCCGGTGATGTAATACCATATTCATTTAATGCTTTAATTGTTTTAGGGCCTAATCCTTTAATTACTTGTAAATCCATGATTACCTCCATTTTTATTTTAGCAAAAAATAGTTTTATAAGCAAAAAAAATTGGAAGAGCTAACTCTTCCATAAAAGAATAAAAAGGGGTTGACTAGTGTGATACTAGCACCAATTCGCCTTCTCAAGTGAATTGGTAGTTACTATACTAACCGAAAGAGTATAGTTTGTCAATTGTTTTTTTATCTTTTTTCCAGAAATTTTTTTAAGGCTTATTTAGACATTGCCTGCAAAGGCATTAATGATTAGTTTTTCAAATATTGTGCCCTCAATTATGGCATAGAATTTTTGATAAGCATCTTCTATTTCTGTTACACTTAAAGAATCAATTGTAGAAGCATTACTAATATTTTCTTTTTTTAGTTCTTCGTTAGTTACTTTTAAGGTAACGTGAATATTATAAGTATTATCTTCATAAGGGATGACTAGATCAATTTTATTTTCATTGTCACCAAGAGTTGTAAGATTCATTTCATAAGTGACATTTGTGTCTTCATCAGTATATTTTACATTTATAACATTATCTTTCATAGTCATGACTAGATTTGGCATTGTAAATGTATAAGTATTATCATTAAAAGTAATATTAATAAAACTTTCTGTTGTACTTTTTATATCAAGTTCTTTGAAACTATTATTAATACCTTTAGTATAAAGAGATATAGTGGCATCTTCACCGTCATAATCATCTATTTGGTCTTCGATACTATCTAATAATTCACTTTTACTATTACCAGTTAACTTACTTAGACTTTCTTCGTAATCCGAATTATTTTCAATATAGTTCTTCATATTATTTAATAGAAGAATTTGATTTTCTTTATTAAAGTTATAAGTTATAAGATTTAGTTTTTCATCATGCACTGTAGTACTTTCTTTTTTAACATCATCTTTTTTAATACTATTTAGTATTACTTCTTTAGTACCATCTATAACAGTATTTATATCATCTTTTGTAAAACTTACATTTGATACATTCATCATTTCATCAATTTCATTTGTTCCTAAGTCAATAGTTCTACTTAAAATACTAGGTACTTTAGCATATAAGTGATTGTTTTGCATAATTAAGCTACCTGATAAGAAGCTTTTACTTTCTTTTAATAAGTCTAACTTTAAATTTAGTAACTTAGATTTAGGAGATAAGCCCATGTTAAAGAGAAGGCTATAATCTTTTAATTCTTCATAATCATCTAAGGAAGCATTAGTATCGAATGATAGACTACCATTTACTAAAATATCATTATCAGTATTATCTAGATTATTAAGAATTTTATCATTTATTACTTTTTTACTTTCATCAAATACAGCATTAATATAATCAGTTAGGATAGCATCAGGACTTTTATAGAACTTTTTGTAACCAAAATAGCCACCAACTAAAATAATTAATAAGACTACTACACTTATAATAACAATTTTTTTCTTTTGCATAAAACACACACTACTTTCTATATAAATATTTTAGCATATATTTTAGAAAAATGCATAAAAAAAGAAGTGAAATTCACTTCTATACACATTCAACGTATGTATCTGATAAACAACGAATGCAACATACACAGCCTAAATCAATAGTGAAAAATGAATTAGTTGCTACATATGGGTTTAAGCTTGTCGTATCAGGATTATCCTCTAAAACACGACAAGTACAACAATTTTTGTCTACTTTTTCCACACGGAATACTTGTGAGGTAGTCCCACCTGTAACTGGGTCTTTGCTAGTTGGCATGCTAAGTGCTACACCATTAGAACCACAAGTGTAAAGCTCGATTGGTCTTGTATTACAAATTAAGCAGTTAGGTCCACCACCCAAGACAGGTCTATCGCATGAATCCAAACAACTATCTGGACAAGCGTTTTGTTGAAGAACTAAGATAACATTTAAAATTTCATTGATGCAACTTGAAGATGTACTATTACTGTTCATACCTATTCCCCTTTCCTATATTCTCATTATTAATTTATGTGAAATTTTAAAATTAGTGCAAATTTATCTATTTTATAGTATAATTTTTATGAGGTAGATAAATATGGAACGAATTTTTGTTTATTTAATTATTATTGTTGTTTTACTTTTTATTTCGTTAATTGTAATGAAATTAATGAGAAAAGACTTTAATTTGGAGGCCAATAAGCTTTTAGTTTGTCTTGGTGGCAAAGAAAACATTATTAATGCCGAGTGTAACATGTCCCGGTTTAAAGTAATCCTTAAGGATATGAGCTTAGTTGACAAAGATGCCATTACTAAGATGGGGGCTAAAGGGATAGTTGAAATTGATAATCAATTGAAAATTATTTTCGGCAGTGATGCTAAACAACTTAAAAAGTATATTGACCAATTGTTATAAATATGAGTAAATGCTCATATTTTTTTAATAGGGATAATAATAGTTGTATGAATAACTACCATAAGGGCCACCCATATATGGAGGCATTGCCATACCATAGTTTGGAGCAACGTTGTAAATTGGTCTTGGTCTAGTTAACCCTACCGCAGCTCCACCTGTTAAAGCACCTACTAAATAAGGAAAAACAAATTGGCGATCCCCATTCATACTATTGTAATTATATGGTTTATAATATGTATACATAAACATTCTCCTCTCGTTAGTAAGATATGTTTATTAAATATTTCTAGATAAGAAAAAAGCCTAGTTTTTTTGACTTTTCTTTCTAGGCTTTTTGGCTTGACTTTTTTTAGTAGTTTTTTTTGTTTTAGATGGTGTTTTTTCAGGTTCTTCTAGTGAGTTTAAAACAGTACTTGCAAGTTTAGTTGTGTTTTTCTTAACATCTTTTATAACGTCATTTAACATGTTTGCATCTGTATCATTAGCAACACTTATTAACTCATCACATTTTTGATTTATTAACTCTGTTTTTTCTTTTACTATATCTGTTTTTTTTGCAGTATCTAAATCTGTTAAGTCACTTTCTATTTCGGCTAATTTATTTATAAGAGCAGCTTTGGTACTTTCAATGTCAATATCTTTTATAGTATTTATTAGTTTATCAAAAGACTTTCTAAGTTCTAATCTAGTGTTTTCACCTTTATTAGGGGCAACCAATATGCCTAGGCCTATGCCTACTAAAACACCACTTAAAAAACGGCCAAATTTATTTTGACTCATTTTTTTTCACCTTTTTTACTGTAGCATTCTCTACTTTTTGGGCTTTCTCTTTTTCTTTTTTTGATTTAAAGATACTAGCAATTAAAGTAGTTAAACCTTCAACAACTTTATCAGTTATTAAAACAATTCTATCAGTTGCTCCATCAATTATGTTAAAAACACCATCTAATGATCTAATCTTATCGTTAACATTATCAACTACTTTTTCAACCTTGTCTAATGTTATTAGGCATTTAATAGCTAATACTATGCCAATTAGTAAAACGATTATTAATAAAACATAGATAATTATTGGTAAAAATTCTAGTAAAAAATTCATATTATTCTTCCTCTTTTCTATCTTCGTACATTGAATCAATTAAATCAAATAAATCATTTTCTAATGTATCATTTTCTAAGTCTGCACCTTTTTTTGGCTCTTCTTTTATTTCTAGCTCTTCAGGTATGATTTCTTTTACCTCTTCTTTAGTCTCTGGAACATCGATGGTTTGGAAAGAGACATCTTCTAGTAATTCATCAACACTTTTTTCTTCCTTAGTTTCTGGTATGGAAGGTACTTCTATTTTTCTTGTTTCAGATAGTGTTTTTTCGATATCTTCCTCTAGGGTTCCAAAGGCTTTTTTTCGAACATCATCAACATCAATTGTTCTTTTTTCTTCTTTAACAACGACGACGTCTTCTTTTTTATAGTTTTTGTCTAGAACACCATATACTGGTGATATTACTGGTGATGGTTGAAATTTTTTAGTATTAGGACCAGATGGCTTTTTAATATCGTAGGCACGGCCTTTTATCTCAGGTGTTCTTTCTTTAGTATCTCTTTTTATCTTTGGTTTTTCATAATCAAAAAGGTTGATTCCCATGCTCTTTTTTTCTTCTGGAGCTTCTTTTTTAGGGGATTTCATACTTTCAAATTCTTGATCATCAAAGATAGGAAAGTCAAATGTTTTTTCAGATGAAAAAAGGTCTCTATCACTTACGATTGGTGTATCATCTTTTATTTCACTTTCATAAACATTTCTTTTACGTTCTAAAGGTTTTTTTGCCTCTTGTTCAACTTTCTTTTTTGGTTCTTCAATTGGAACCTCTATTTCTTCTTCTTCAAACAAAACGTTTTTTAATTTATTTAATAAACCCATATGTTTCCCTACTTTCTTATCTACGAATAAAATCTGGATCTACTTTATCGCTATCATCTTCATAAGTTCCGTATTCTTCTACAATTTCCAGATATTCGGATTCTGTATCAGCTGGCGCAAAAATGTTATGTTCAACCTCATTAGTTTTTAGGACATCTTCCCCCATCAGACTAGTTAATACAGTGTCTTGATACGTTATAGAAGATAATATGCTCATGGCATAGGCAATTGTTTCTTTGGTAGCCTCTTTATCTACTATCACTTCTATTTTAGCATAATTATACATGATTTCAATAAAATATTTGTCGTTTTCTGTATTTTTTATTTCAATGTAACCAAATTTTTTATCTTTTAATATATTTTTGCTATAGACTGCGGTTTTGGACTCAGTATATGAAGAAGGTATTTTGTTGTAATAACTAACATAGTCAACATATAGGTAATAAATATTTTCATCATGGGATATTATTTCGTTAGATCCTTCATAACTAAGAAGACGCATACCTTTTGGTAAGTAATATTTATACCCCACCCGATTTATATTAGTGGTGTTTACTATGGTGTTAGTTGTCTCAGTTAAAATCTCATCGTAACTATTATTTTCAATAGTTGTACAGCCAGTTGTTAATAATATTATTATAAATATACTAATTATTTTCTTTTTCATAAGCTCTCCTATTGCTTAATAAGTATAGCAAATTTTAAATAAAAAGTAAAACGGATTTAACGTCTTTTAATGGCTTCTAAGTAATTGATTTTAAAACCAAGATTGCTAAATTTTTCTTCGTATTCAGTTTTAATATTAAAAATACTCTGACTAGCAAGATCAAGGGTTACTTTTTCAAAGTAATAACCATATTTACTTAGACTTTCAAGACTATAGGCAAATAAAACTATATTATCAGTTTTTTCTATTATATGGTGGTCCCCGGCAAAGATTTGGTCATATATTTCTAGGAAAGATTTTGAAGTTAATCTTCGTTCACTATGGCGATTTTTAGGCCATGGATCTGAAAAGTTTAAGTATATTGTGGCAATTTCTTTAGCAAAAACTTGATTTAGTTCTTTAGCATCACAACAAATGAATCTAATGTTATTTAATTCAATATTAGTCATTTTTTCAATTGCTCTTACTAGGACGCTTTCTTCTTTTTCGACACCAATAAAATTGATATCGGGATAGGTTTTAGCCATTTCTATTAGGAAGGTTCCTTTACCCATGCCTATTTCTAAGTGAATAGGATTTTTGTTTTGAAATAGTTCTTCATAATGACCACGATATTTATCTTTATCCTTAATGTAGTAAGGACTTTTTTCTAATGTTTCTTTAGCATTTTTAACTTTTCTTAAGCGCATGTTATCACTTTCTTTCTATTTTTACATATATTTATTTTAGAGGAGGTACAAAATGAAAAAGGATCGTAATTCGTTTTTTGGAAGTACAAATTTTAATATGAATGCTAGTGGAATGGACAATATGTTACCATATATGCAACAAATGATGCCTAATACAGGTATTCCTAATATAAACGCTGCATCATCTAGTTTTTATGCGGCTAATAATATACCTGGACAGATGCCTAGTAATATGGGTATGAACAGTGTTAATAGTAGTTCACTAGATGAGATAGAGGCAAGAATCTCTAAGTTAGAACGCGCAATTAATAGGTTAGATGCTAGGTTAAATAAATTGGAAGGTTCTTCATTTTATACAAAAGATACATATGATACGGATGGGAATATGTATATGGTTTAAGGGGTGTTATCCCTTTTTTTTATGTAGTTTTTAATATTTTCACTACTCATAGCATTTAGGTTCAAGTCAGAGAATATGTGGGATTTATATAAAGGGTATGCTGCACAACCAATCATAGCAGCATTATCAGTACAATATAAGATGTTAGGTACGTGAAATGTTACACCATATTTAGCACATGTTTTTTGCATTTCATTTCTTAAGTATTTATTAGCAGAGACCCCACCGGCTAAAATCATATTTTTTATTTTAGTATTTTCTAGAGCAAGACTTACTTTTCTTGTTAATTCATCAACGGCTACGGTTTGAAATGAACAAGCTAAGTCTTCTTTTCTGATAGGGTTATTTCTTTGCGTTTCATTATGAACTAAATTTATGATATAACTTTTTAGGCCACTGTAACTAAAATTATAGGTGTCATCTTGCATGGGCTTTGGTAAGGAGTATGTATCATGTCCTTTTTGGGCTGCTGCTTCAATATTTGGCCCACCAGGGTACTTCATTCCTAGTATTCTTGCTACTTTATCGAAGACCTCACCTATTGAATCATCAATAGTACTACCTAAAACTTCCATTTCTTTTTCGCTTTTAAGGACTAATAAATCGGTATGACCCCCACTTACAATAAGAGCAAGAGTGGGGTATGTTATATCATGTTCGATATTATTCGCGTATATATGACCAAGTGTATGATTAACGGCTATTAATGGTTTATTATAGACATAGGCAAGAGTTTTAGCACATTCAACACCTACTAAAAGACTGCCTAAAAGACCTGGTGCATAAGTTACGGCTATAGCATTTATGTCATCCATAGTAACGTGGGATTTTTTTAATGTTTCATCTAAAACCATCGTTATGTTTTCCGCGTGCATACGACTTGCTATCTCAGGGACGACCCCACCAAAATTGGCATGAGTATCCATTTGGGTTAAGATAGTAAGAGACTCAATATCCTTACCATTTTTGACAATAGCCATGGATGTTTCATCACAAGATGATTCAATTGCTAAAATATATACATCATTCATTTTCTATTTTCCTTTCCATAATATACGCATCACAATTAGAGTAATAATTTTTACGAGTACGGATTATGTTAAAACCAAATTTTTTATATAGGTCAATGGCATTTTGATTATCTTCACGAACTTCTAAAAATATGGGTGTATTAACTTTAATATTGGTAATTAACCTATCTAAAAGATTGGTGGCAACATGTTTTTGACGAAATTCTTTTAAGACAAACAAATCATCAATGTTTACTTCATCCGCTAATTCTTGATAAATAAGAAAACCTACGATTTTATGGTTTTCTTCATAGACTAAAATATGAAAGTATTCTTTTTTGTGTAATTGTTCTAAATTATATGTATTAACGAAATTCGGATGCAACATTGTACCTAGCTGATAAATTTCTAAGTAATCTAAGGGATTTGCTTCTCTTATCATTTTAGAGCCTCTATTTTTTTGACATAAAAAGGATTTACAGCATGAGGATTTTCTAGTTCTTTATTAAAATATTTCTGGATTATATAATCGTCATTTATTTCCTCTTTTAATTCATGCCAATTTTTAGTTTCATTGTTTTTTAGAAATTCATTTTTAGTTAAGTAACGATAGTTAGAATAGTTGGTATCATTTAAATCAGCAGCGTAGTAACCATTTTTTTCTTTAATAAAGTATGTACCATTTGGTAAATTTTCTTTACTATAAAGTTCTAGGCTAGTAATTGAACATATTTTAATATTTAGAGCATAGGCCATAGTTTTGGAAATCGTAACGCCTAGTCTTTCGCCCGTAAATGAACCTGGGCCATTAACAACTATAATTTTATTAATTTCTTTTGGTGTTAATGCGTTTCTTTCTAGTAGTTCTTTTAGGGCTGGCATAGTTATTTCGCTATGATTTTGGTTTTCGCCTTTTATAATAAAATCGATTAATTTTTGATCTTTATATAGTCTTAAATTTATTTCATTACCATGAGTATCTATTAATAAAGTTATCATTTTAAACACACTCCCTTTATTACGTTTGTAGTATAACTATTAATCATGTTTTTGTCAAATAAAAAGCCCTAAATTATAGGACTGAATCACATAAATCTTCATAATCTTTACCATATGGTTTAAAGATTAATACGCGCGTATTTTCACTTGTTACTTTAAAATCTATTTCAAGTCTTTCATCTGGTAGCTCATCTTTAATTAAGTCAGCCCATTCAATGATTGTTACACCGCCTTTATAAAAGTAGTCAGTAAGACCTATGTTTTCTTTATTATCTTCTAAGCGATAAACGTCCATATGGTATAAAGGAAGTTCGCCATTAGGGTATTCTTTTACTAGATTAAAAGTTGGTGAGGTTATTGTTTCGTCAATTCCTAAGGCACCAGCGAATCCTTTAACGAATACAGTTTTGCCACTGCCAAGTTCCCCATTTAAACAAATGACCATATTGGGAAATTTTTCACTTTCTAAATTTTGTGCTATTAAAAGCGTATCTTTTTCATCTTTTGATGTGTATTTATAATTCATAATGTATCACCTATTATGATTTTAATATAGTAAATATTTTTTTGCAATAACTATAACTTCATTTGACAAAAAATTAATAAAAAAAGACTTTAGTTTAAATAAAGTCATATGTTTGCTTTGCTTAAATCTTCAGATGTGGCATAAAAAGACTAAAAACAATATATTATTTGTTTAAGAAGAGTTGTGAAGCCAACTTACTTGACTTTATGAAAGTGTCTTCTTATGCGTGTAAATATTGGCAAACTTATTGTACCTTATTACACTTAAAATATAGGTTTTTATGACATTAATTAGGTATTGTAGTAAGTAGTAATAGAATGATCATTTTAAATGATTTTGAGGTAATCAATTTTATTAAATTGAGAAAACAGTATTTCCTAATTATCAGACATAAATTCACCTGATTTTTTTAAGCAAACAGTTGCACTACTTAAGAGAAATAATTCATCATTTCTCTTGAGGTGCTTTTTAATTATATGTTATTTCACATAAAAAA
This sequence comes from uncultured Bacilli bacterium, assembly GCA_934096605.1. GTDB lineage: Bacteria > Bacillota_I > Bacilli_A > RF39 > UBA660 > Ventrenecus. Next base: position 115 of record CAKOMI010000030.1, on the reverse strand, counting down.
TCAAGTGCTTTTTGCATTTAATTTTCATAATAATTTATAAGCATAAAAAAACCTTCTAAAATAAAGGCTTAGAAGGTATATTAACACATAAAAAAATTGGCAACTTCCTATTTTC